>DAJH01000004.1 GCA_002498925.1 Euryarchaeota archaeon UBA173
GACAATGCCATCAGCATCGCGAGCCCGATAGCGCTTGCCACGCGTGACCTTCCCATGCATCGCACCCGTGAAGCGACCGGTTTGAGACTTACCCCTGTCTGGGCGTGAATCAGTCGAATCTCTGGAATCCGCCATCAGGCGTGTTTTTCCCCTTTCTGGCTATGTTTAGGGCCTCTCCGAGCATATCAGCGCTCATCCTCTCCTCTTCCAGACGCTTGCTCGCGACCCCAGTGATGATCGACATCACCTTGATCGTGTCACCGAACGCGGGGTCCTGCCTGGCTCCGAAAATAACCTGCGCGTCAGGCGACAGCCTCGATGTCATCAGCTCGACCACCTGGTTTGCCTGCTCGAGCGTCATGTAGGGGCCTCCAGTGACGTGTATGAGGGCGCCTGTCGCCCCCTCTATGTCTATGTCCAGCAACGGGTGGTTCAGGGACTCGTGGACTACCTCCTCGGCACCCTGGTCGCTCTCCCCGTAGAGCATCATGGTCACTCCCCCGTTCTTCATGATGGTCCGGACGTCCGCGAAGTCCAGGTTGATCAGGCTTGGGAGGGTGATCGTCTCCACGACACCCTTCACTATCTCTGCGATGAGCTGGTCCATGATGCTGAAGGCCTCGTCGAGAGGGAGGTTCGGAACGAAGTGCAGGAGCCTGTTGTTGTCTAGGACGAGAACCGCATCCGCAGTGCTCCTGAGCAGGTCTAGACCTTCCAGGGCCCTCTGCATCCTCTGACGCCTCTCGACGCTGAATGGCGTCGTGACCACCGCGACTACGAGGGCTCCCGCCCTCTTGGCCTCCTCAGCGACCACAGGGGCGATGCCAGTTCCCGTGCCCCCACCGAGGCCTGCGGTGACGAATACCAGGTCGGCTCCATTGACTATCTTCTGAATGACGTCGCGGCCCGCCTCCGCGCAACGGCGCCCCATTGTGGGGTCGCCACCAGCCCCTAGGCCACGGGTGATGTGCCTACCGACCAGGAGCTTCTGCATTGCACGCGTGTGATCGAGGTGCTGCTTGTCCGTGTTGATGGCGACGGTTATTGCGCCCTCGACTCCGATGTGAGTGATTCTGTTCATCGTGTTGTTGCCGGATCCCCCGCACCCGCAGACCAGTATCCGCGGGTCTGGTGGTCCGAAGGACTCCAGCTCCTTGTCAGTCAGTGTTGTGGCAGTCCTGCTGGACGAGGGGGCGTTTGCCTGCGTGCCGACTGCTCCACTCACTCCATATCCCCCAGTGCATCCCCGGCATTACTGCCTTACGGACCCCGATTCCTTTTCTTCGCATTCTTAAGGTTGAGGGGGATAGGGAGAGTCAGAGCCCCGTTTGATGAGAGCCCGTAGAATGCCAAGGTCCGGAAAGCGACATAAGGCAAAGTCCTCACGAACATACGCGCCGCGCTTAGCTCAGTTGGCTAGAGCACCTGACTGTAGACTGGAAACACACGGTTGTTGGCAGCCATCAGGGGGTCCCCGGTTCAAGTCCGGGAGCGCGGACCACTAATCCATCAGCTCGTCCAGAGAGAATCCTATTCGGGGAATCTCCAAATCGAACGTATGACGACTCGTCTTGGGGGGGAAGAGATTCCCTGAGACGCCCATTTCCACTACCTGACGCTTGCTTATCGAGTCTATCCCACACCCTGGCCAGACGCAAACAGTGACGTCATCCGAACCCATGTAGTCGACGGCGACCACGGGGATCTTATCCAGCCCCAGTGCCTTTGCAGCGTTCCACCTGTGGTGGCCATCGAGTATCACTTTCGAATCCCCGTCCACCAGTATTGGTTGCATGAACCTCCCAGTTTTGACCAACCACCTCATCATCCTATTGAGATTCTTGGGAATAACCTCCTCATGAGGCAGCAGGCCATCGATTGAACTGAGAAGCACCGATTCGCCCTCCCCGCCCATGGTTGTGGAGTTGTGGGCAGGCTCATAAAGGGGACTTTGCTCGGCCAGCCGCTGGGGGTTCACTAATGGGCATTTCAAAGCACGTACGCGCGACATGGAAGCGACCCAAGGAGGGTATGCCCCCCCTGTACCGAAGAGACCGAATGGCGTCTTGGAGGAGAGGCCCTGTTTTCCAAAGGGCCGAGAGGCCAACCAGGCTCGATGCCGCTCGAAGGCTCGGCTACAAGGCAAAGCAGGGAGTAGTAGTAGTCCGAACACGCGTGAGGAGAGGCGGACTCAGGAAGGGCAAGATACACATGAAGAGGAAGCCATCCAAGGCTGGTGTGAAGAAGATCACCATGGCCAAGTCGATTCAGAGAATTGCTGAGGAGAGGGTCAGCAGAAGGTACCCCAACCTCGAGGTCCTGAACTCCTACTGGGTAGGAGAGGACGGCAAGAACAAGTTCTACGAGGTGATCATGCTTGATCCATCTCACCCCGTCATAATGTCGGACAAGGATTTCTCATGGGTCTCCGAGGGCAATAGCCACAAGGGCCGCGCCTTCAGAGGGAAGACGAGCGCTGGCAAGCGTGGAAGGGGACTATACAACAAGGGCAAGGGCGCAGAGAAGCTACGGCCAAGCCTGAAGGCCAACAAGAACCGCGGCAAGTGATCGTTCAGAGCCGTCATATTGATGCCTCATGGTGGGCGCCAGCACCCAATGGCTGACAGTCACGCCTCGGATATCAGGGGCCTCCCAGTGATTCTACCGTCCGGTAGGCTCATCGGAACCGTCTATGACATGTTCGTAAATACCGACGACTGGAGCTGCACTCATATTTTCGTTTCAAACCCTCCAGCCGACCTAGTCGAGAACAGAACTCATCTGGCAATTCCCTGGAAGTGGGTCAGATCCGTAGGGGACGTAGTTCTTCTCAGGTGGTTCCCACCCACTCCCCTGCCGAAGAATCTGTGATGCGTCCACGAACGTAGGGCCGATATGATTCAAAAGGCAAGCGTTGACGCTCGGCCCATGAGGGCAGCGTCTTCAACCATCCTAGCTATCCTACTCTTGTCATTCGCAGGGCCAATCGCTGAGGCCGATAGTAAGGGAGTAATATCGTGCGCAAATGCCGATCTTTCGATGATGCCGGCCAATTGGGAGCTTGGTGACCAAGCATGCGCAAGGCTTGATCTTGGTGAGCTGAATCCGGGTCAGACCCTCTCTTTCGACATCGTAACCGACTCAGCAATAGACATACTGTTATTCTCTGCTAACGCCATCACGGTCTATCAGAACGAACAGTCTTACAGAAGCGACTTGGTTTGGGAGAGGGACTCCGTCTTCGAGTCATTCAATGGAACCGGCTCTTGGCACTGGACGGTACCAGATGACAGGGATACAACGAGATGGTACATGGTATTCGACAACCTAAATCACCCCCAGGACTCATCAAATGGTGCCCAGGGAGGGAGCACGGCATCGGTAACCCTCGATGCCGGAATCATATCCTCTGCCCCATTCACCCTTGCTGATACCATCGTCCGTCTGGAGGCCGGAGAGTACGCTCTACTTCACGGACCATTCGTTTTGGACGCCGGGACACAGGTAAGCATCCAGGCAAGTACGATGGAAGGAGCCCCAGACGTCTTCCTGATGACCCAATCCCAAGTCGATCTCTACGAAGCTGGTGGAACTGCGGCTACTAGGGTCTCAGGGACTGATATGCTCCTAATTACCACCGACAGGAGCATTGTTTGGACTGCACCAGAATCGCTAGAGGGAACCGACCTTTACTTGGTCGTCGATAACAGGGCGGGGCCCTCGGGCGGCGGCGCTGGAACCCTTCCTATCGCAACTACAGTGGTCATGGTCCTAACCCCAATATTGGATCCCATCATTGGGGGGGACGCATCTACTGGGGTCGTTGACGTCGGCTCCATCGTGGCCCTGGATGCTACAGGAACGCCAAATCTCTCCGAGCAGGTACCCGAATCAGGATTCTCATGGGATACAGACGGCGATGGATTTGATGACAACTCTGGAACAATGGTAAACGTTAGTTGGAGCGAGCCAACTAATGTGACTATCAGGCTCACCATTCTTTCAACGGATGGGAGGAGTACCAGTGTTTACCAAGAGGTGCAGGTTTCAGACATCACCCCTCCAGAATCAAACATTCAGGTTAATGGGATAGTTGAGAGGTCATTCAACGAGGCCGTGATACTAAGTGCAGACTTCTCAGACAACTGGGGGGTCTCTTCGGTGGAGTGGTTGGTAGATGGGGAAATTTCTGCCTCTTTCTCAGGTGACCTCTCTGGTGCGGACTCATTCTCACACTCTTTCGGTTCAAACGAGACTTCGGGCGAGCACACTATCACCTTGCGCGTCACCGACAGGTCGGGAATGTCATCTGAGGACACAGCAGTGATCAGCCTGTACGACTCGACACCCCCGGTGCCGGGCGAGTATGAATCTGAGTCCAGCACAGTCATCGGAGAAACTACCAGGCTGAGTATCGGTTTTTCTGATCCAGAATCAACCAACCTGTATTTCTCATGGGACTTAGATGCAATGTCCGACTCTGATGGTGATGGCGACACCAACAATGATGAAGACGCCAGTGGGCCAGTAGTACTCCACGCATTCGAAGAAATTGGCGTGTATCGCGTAATTTGCAGAGTTCAAAATGAGGCTGGATTGGTATCTCAGGCAGAGATACTCCTGACGGTAACCGACGGAACTGAGGGCAACTCCTTTTCATTGACCGAGATGTTCATGATTGCAGTTGCTGGCATACTCGTTATCGTAGTACTATCCCTAGTTCTGATGAGGATATCCACCAACAGGAGAATGGCTGCCATGATGGCAGAGGAAGAGCCGAAGGCAGAGGAGGATGCCCCAAGGGAAATGACTGCCGAAGAGCAGAAGGCGATGTGGAGCACAGGTGGCTCCAACATAGCCCCCTCCCAGCCGTATGGGGGATTCTCAAGTGGAATGTCCGGGCTATCCGAAGAGGCACCTCAGAACCCGCAGTCATTGGAGATTGGAGATGAGATGGCAGAGCTGTTGTCATCCGAGACACCAGCTCCCGCAGACTCCCCTCCGAGCGCTGCTGAGGAGCTATTGAGTGCCTTTGACGATGAAGAGCCACCAGTTGATTTGGAAGAGGGAGTGGTCGAGTACACATTCGAAGATGAGCCCGATACAAGCACCGAGAACTGGAGCCCTACAGAGGAGCAGACGGACCCCGCCGAAGAAAGGAAGGTCAGGCAGGCCTGCTCTTCTTGCGGGAAGCTGTTCGAGCTCGAGCTCCCCGAGGGGGTCGACTCAGCCAAGACCGCCTGCCCACATTGCGGATCGGTGGAGAGAGTCAGCTTAGCGTGAATCTTCACTGGGCGTTCCATAACCACGATTCCAGGGAACTCAAGCAGGGCAATACCCTTTAGCGCACCTCTATGAGGTGCGAGTATGAACAGTGGCAGTGTCAGGGTGATTCACCATGCGCCACGGTCATACAATTCAACCAGCATCCTGATCGTGATGATCCTCCTATTGCCTCTGTTCTCGCCGATTTCCAGCGTCAACGCCGAGGCTAGGATAGAGTCCCAAGACTTCCAGATTCTCGACGACTTGAGCGATGTTCTCGGACAGCGTCAGGACGTTTTAGATTCAAATTCCGTCGGACAGATAGCCGGCCCCTCTTTGGATGCAGTTCGGGACGGAATTTCAGATAGCGGCCCGAACCAACCACTGTCATCGATAGGGGAATCACTGGTTGACTCATCTATGGTCGAGACTACTCCTCCATCGCCAGATCACCCACTTCCTTACAACGTGATTCTTGGAATAGAAGACGGGTCCACTGGACAGGTCGACAATGTTTGGCAGACGCTGGTCAATATCACAGATTACGTCATCCTTACTGAATTCAAGGACCTGGATGGTAACGTCATAAGGAATACCGAGGTAGTCACATTCACAGCAAATTTCCTTTCCCTCCTGAACCTTCAGACTGATCCGCTTAGCCACGCTGTCGATGTCGATAACGACGGAGACGATGACATCCAAGTCGGCCTTGGAATTTCCCTTGGCCCAATTGGTCTTGAAAACATCATCTCTGATTCAGGGACTCTCTGGATACAACCAGCGATTACGTATTCCGTGGATGTTCTGGACTCAAGCACCACGGATCCAATGTGGGATGAAGTTGACACGCTGCAAGTATCCCTCATCAAGGCGTTCGCATACTCCAGCCCTGACTCAATACTGGCCTTGGGAGAGGGTGAGAGTTACATTTGGGTGGTCGACTCGTCATTCAACACCATGCCGAACCAGTTCTCGCTAGAAGTCGGTATCGAGAGGGTATTCTTCAACGCCAGCGCGGTAATGCAAGACCTCATCCAGGCTATTCTGAACATTTTCTCATCAAATTTCGATGGTACTGGGATGACGCTAATCGGAATCTCCGCCCCCTACTCCATTTCTGTCGACTCAAGCAATATGGATACTTGCCCTGACAGATACACTCCGGACCAACTCCTCTTCCTTCCCTCAGATGAGATTGACTGCGGCGTATCTGTCGGTTTAGGATACGGGCACTTCGCGCCTCCAGATTCAGACGGGGTCAGAGGCCTATGGGAGCTTGCATACATGAACATAGATATCCATCCTAACAAGGAGGCGATGGTAATCCCAGGGGATTTGGAACTAATCATCAGGACGGACAGCACCCTCCCAGCAGCTGGTGGGATAGAAGGCGATAGAAGCCTCACCACGGTTGAGTACTTCGCTGATCGTAAAGCGGATTTACACATACACTTCTACGAGGACCGATCTAACTCCCCCCCTGAGGAAAATGGAGGGTCATTTGGCAACATCACCGAGTCTTTAGGTTGGATCAGAGGCATGCCCGAGGGATCCCTTTCTCCCGGAGAGATTACGAGAATTTTCAGAATGCTTGGATCGGAAGATGAACCAGATCTGCCCGGTGGAAGGCCAAGTCGACTTGGCATGATTCTCGGCATCAAGAATTTCTCCAGAGACACCAGTCCAAATGTGGACGATCCCACATTACCCGTGAATCCGGCATATCCTCCAGTCAGCATGATTCTACTAAGGTCAGCCCAGACCATTGATTCGCTTGAGTATCAATCGTGGTTCCAGAGGGGTGGCCAATCCGATGATCACAGAAGAGTCAGTATCAAATTGGACTCCATACCACCTGCATTGGTATTGTTCGGGTCTTTCGACGTCGGGGGCTCGGAGGGCGATGATACCGATCTCGATGATTCTGACAACATGGATTTCGTTTCCAGGATAATGGATTCGCTGATACTCAATTTGGTTGACTTATACTTGGATGTGGGCTCTACTCTCAATGACATCCCATCTACGGTGGTCAGCGCGATAACTGGGGGGGTCGGTTCCGGAGGGGATCTCCAGGGCAGAGAGTTCAACCTCCTGATGCATGACCATTGGGGAGCCCAGAGGGTACCGACCACGATCTCCAGAATAGGAATGGAACTAGGATCTAGCCAGCACCCTGTATTGCAGGGCGATCATTTAGTTCTAGCAAATGACAGATCCCTTACTCAGGTGATAGGGAGGTCGGGAGCTTTAGTCGATCCACTGGTTCCGATTGCTGCTAGTATCGGATTCAGTGGACTTTCCGCATTCACCCTGGATGATGATGACTTACTCGATGAGTTGACTGTTTACGTCAGTACGGATTCCACTGAGGAATTCAACTTCATGTATATCGAGCATGATGAGGGGACGATTTCCAATTCTTCCCACCAAGCACTCTCAATTTCTGACATCCCAGACGAGATCAGTTTGTTTCTAACTGCTGAAGACGCTCAGTACTCCGCCTCGAGCACGATGGAGACAATCACTTACACCGGAATTGATAATGATCAGAGGCAGGCTGTCAGGATTTCCGATTTCCCCGATGAGTTCTCTTCTACATTCGGTAGCTCATCGAGCTGGTCCTCAACATCATCAATCGGAAGCATAGAGGCCCAGATCACCAACTCATCGTCTCCCGTCACCATGGGGGGCGACCATTTCCTCTTCCATCACGATCCCAACGATGGGACTTCAACGATCTCATCCAGAATATCGGGTATTTCGGATGCTAGCTGGCTTGCTCCTGTCGAAGAGGGAGCATCCGGCTCCGCTGGAAGGGGGACAGCGTCTATGTCAGCTGCTGGAGACAGACCTCTTAGCATCAGTGTCGACCACGCACCGACAACCGATGAAGACCAACTTTCGGCTCTCGCCATAATCGATCCACTCCCCTCTAGTGTTTCAATTGAAATTCCCACTGGCTCCGATTCGGGGCCAACACTTGATGTTCCCGAACTCAATACTTCGATGGGTCTCTCCGGGCTAGCGTTCTTCCTCGGCGGATTCGCTGACCTCGGGCGTTCGGTGAACTCAGTCCTCTCGGGGATCACAACCGACATTTCTACTGGCTCTGGTGAAAGCAGCGGGGAAGAAGACTTCTCTTTCGGAATGCAATTGGAGGCGGATGCACCATTCGATCTAACCGTTGAGTCGAGTCATGGTTCCGGGACGCTCGTCGCCCCTCCATGGGTTCACGGGGTCTCATTCAACGCTGCCTCAACGGGAATCTCCGACGGCTTCCATCTCAGAACCTGGCTTCCAGACCTGCCTCCGGTTGTCGACATGTCAATTTCCAGAACATCAGGAGATGATACTGAGGATTGGGATGTCAGATTGGGGCTGGATGGCTGGATACCAGCACATAGCGAGCTGATGATTTATGCCCAGGGAATAAATGGCCAGGACCTCTTCATGACCCTCAACGGCCTCGAAGTAGGCGTAGAGACCGGCCTCCTGGTGGAGTCCACATTCGAATTCAAGACGGTCGCTGGAATTACAGAGGTCTCTACGTCGACCCACTATTCAATGACCGACAGATTAGACTGGGTACATGCTCTACTGGTCAACAGGGAAGCAGGCAGTAGAACCGAGATAATGATTGATGAGATTCCCGAGACTGTTGATTTTACTGCGAGCCTGGGTACTGCGATATCGATCGATATGACAGTACCAGATGTCTACCTCAGGGAAGGAATCGGAATCAAATCCATAATGATGCAACAGATGCAGTGGCTCGACTCGTCATGGCACCCTGCCACGGTATTCCTCACTGATTTACCCGGGTCAATCAACCTCACAACCGAACCAGACCCAAATTTTGACATCACCAAAAGCCTCGCATTCCAGGGAATGCCAATACTGGACTTCAGCGCTTCGAGCGAGGGAATGTCACTCTATATCGAGGCATTCGGTAGGGCCATCAATACGAGGGGCGATACCATACTACTGGCCGAGGGAATGACGGATAGCCTTGTCATTAGGCCAACTGAAGGATTCGGACTTGAAGTCAGATCCGGTGGAGACGGGGTAGATAGGATATACATCAGATCTAGCAACATACCCGCTACCCCCCCAGTCACCATGGAGGAGATGGAGGCTCTAGGCGAGAACCTGAAGAGCGCTACAATCCACGTCCACGAATTCGGAAGATTGTATGGCATAATAGAGATCTCCGACGTACAAGGTGGCAGAATCATCGTTTCCGCTCGCGCATCAGCAGAACTAGCAGGGCAGACCTTTGATTTGAGAGGTGTTCTTCTAGATGCCCAAACAACTTCTGGCGTCCCAACTGCGACGACACTGGGGGTAAACGGACTCGCCTCGGACCTTTCGTTACTAAACATGATTCCTGGATTCGATGGCCCCACTCATCACATCATGGTAGTAGAGCCAATATCCTCTGGTATTCTGACACTATTTGCCACATTCATTGGAGGTGACTGAATGGGACTGCTAGAGAGATTAAGGTCACTGGAAGAGCCAGACGAGACCCCCGAGGAAGAAATTGCCCATGAGGCGCTTGAGTACATTGAAGACAAACTGAGCAGGGTCTCTCCAACCAGGGTTCTGTTCGCATCTGTCGCGGCACTACTGATGATTTCAGCTACCCTTGTAGTCGTCGCTTGGGTCGTTCCGTACGACAGAGTCTCAGTCGACGTGGTGTACAGGCAGGGAGCCGCTGGCCACGTTGTATTGGCGCAGATAAACAACGAAGGAAGCAGGTCGATAGAGCAGGTTTCCCTGGATATCAGATTCCTAGACGCAGAGGGCATTGTCGAGATAGACCGTGCTCATTACGATACTGAGGTAATTACTGCACACACTTCGATTGCAGGTGATGAACTAGAGCTTATTGTTCCAGGAGTCTCCGTGTGGGAGAACTACACAATCGAGATCATCCTTAGCTATGACAACTACCAAAACGGAGTATATGTGAAGGAACCTTATTCTGTCGGTGAGTGGACAATGGAACTTTTCAAGATTAAATCCCCGTTCAAAGTCCTCTGAAGATGACTGAACTATAGTTCAGTTAACCCATATGCTCAAAATGGTCCCGACAGGGGATAGTTACAATGAACAAGCGCGTGACCCTCCTCGTCCTCGGAATACTCATGCTTTCCTATGCCCCATCCATGGGGTTAGTTTCGGACAGCACCATGGACGATTCGCAGGGATTGAACACTGGTCTCGACAGAGTCGAGATTTCCCCCGATCCAAATAGTATCAGGGATTTAGGCCAGCCCACGATTTACGAGGGGATGGAAGATGTCAGGGAGGTTACTGCCGATAGCGTAATCGGAATCTACACCAAATTGGGGCTCATACCAAGGATATCTATGGATGCCCAAATCTCAGAACCACGTTCAGATCTAGTCATAGCCCTTGTAGACGGACAAGTCGGTCTTTGGGATGCTAGGACTGAGATCTCAGAAATAGAAGGAATCGAGATCCGTTCTACGATACCCCCCTCGGGTTTTCTTATCCAAGGAACAGAAGAGTCACTGGATTCGTTGTTTGCAGTAAACTCAGTTGTAGCCATTCACGAGGTCCCTTCTGGACTCCTCGCACACAACTCCCTGATGCATCTCCCTGCTGGGTACGAGGTACAAGTCGAGGTCATTGGGTGGAAGAATGAGCAGTTGGTAAGACAAGAGGACCCCGGACTCGGACTGCATGATTCACTCTTCGTCGCATCTTCGAAGTGGCTAGAAGATGCATGGTCGCCAGAGGTAGGAAGGTACTGGGGCACAATATCCCCTCAGAATCTCCCAGCTCTCCTTTCCCACCCCTCTGTAGCGTATGTCGCACCCCAGCCAGTTCTGGTGATTCACAACGATCAAGCAAGATCAAACATGGGGATTAATTCTGTAGACAACGCATTCATCACTGAACTAAACGGAAGCGGCCAGACCATCGCTGTCGGGGACTCGGGACTAGATGGCGATCACGGCGACTTCACCGGGAGAATCTCAGGGGTAACCTCCGTAACCCCCGGTGATTCGTCTACAGCCGATCCTAGTTCTGGCCATGGGACCCACGTTGCCTGTACCGTCCTCGGCTCTGGTTTCAGGAGTAGCGGGGGTTACAAGGGGATAGCACCGGAAGCAAACCTCTACTTCCAAGCTATGGAGGACGATGACTCAGGGGCCCTCTACAGCTACGGCATAAACTCAATGCTCAACTCAGCATACAACGCTGGAGCGAGGATACACACCAATAGCTGGGGCGCTGGAAGCGGCTCCGGCAGCTACTCAACTCAGTCCGAGGATGCTGATGACAGGACCTCTACATGGGATCAGTATTGGTCATACGATGGAATGACGGTACTGTTTGCGGCCGGCAATGAAAGAAATGACGGCGTCTCCCCCCCAGGTACCGCGAAGAACGTAATTACGGTTGGCGGACACAAGAATAGGTACAGCGGCGCTCCGGATGAAATGTACTACTGGAGCAGCAGGGGCCCGACTGACGACGGCAGGATAAAGCCCGACCTAGTCGCTCCAGGAGACTACGTACGCTCGTGCAAAGCACAGGAGGCATCAGACGCAGAGGGTTCATGGGACAATACGTGGTATCTCGAATACAGCGGGACTTCCATGGCTACGCCAGCGGCAGCTGGTGCTTCTGCCTTGGTCAGAGAATACCTCACAGAGGTAATTGGCCGACAGGCCCCCCAAGGAGCATTAGTGAAAGGACTGCTGATACTCGGCGCCAAAGATATGGGCACCCGTGATATCCCAAACCAGGATGAGGGGTGGGGACGACTAAACCTAGTCAATTCCCTGATAGCGGACGGTGAAGTTGCCATTTTCGTAGATGATAGATCAAGGATCAGGAGCGGCCAGACAGTAGAATACAACTTCGATGTCACATCCCCCGGTCACGAGTTCAAGGCAGTACTGACATGGTCTGACTACCCTGGATCAACTAGCTCATCGACCCAGTTGAGGAACGATCTCGATCTCGAACTTGTTTCCCCGAGTGGCCAGTCATACAAGGGCAATGTTTTCACAAATGGAAGATCAACCACTGGTGGAATCAAGGACTCAGTGAATAATGTGGAAGTCGTGGCCCTTGACAGCGCAGCCCAGGGAACATGGACTTTGAAGGTTAGAGACGCACAACACGGTGGCTCCAGGACGTGGCAGCCATTCTCCTTGGCAGTGAGGGGATTCAATGTCAATGACCTAAATCCCGATCCAACATTCGTAGCTGACTCTTTCGATGTCTCAACACCAATTCCTCAGGTAGGCGAGCAAGTAGAAGTCAGTATCTCAGTGAAGAATCTGGGTGCTGGAACAGTATCCGATTTACCAGTTCTCGCCAGGGTCAATAGCGCCCTTCTTGGAGAAGAACTAGTCTCTCTATCACCAGGTGAGACTGAAGAGATCTCATGGGAATGGACCCCTACTGATGAGGGCGATGCAGCCTTCGAGTTCTTCATAGACCCAAATGATCTGATAGAGGAACTTTCTGAGTCAAATAATTACTTTGGAGATATCGTAATTGTCAGTGCTCCAGGGGTCAGGGTGACTGCAGAGTCTGAGTTGATTTCTCTTTCCGACCCTGCTTCAACAACAACCACATGGGACCTCACACTAACAAACACCGCTCTATTCGAAACGAATGCCTCGATCACTGCATCACCCCCTGTCAGGATTCAGGATGGCACAGAATTCGGATGGTTCCAGTCATTCACATCAAACACATTCAATCTGATGCCCACTGAATCGATCTCGGTCGGAATGACCATGGTGCACCCTGCTCCGCCCCCTCCGGGCACCTATTCCATGACTGTAACAGGTTATGACATCGAAAACGACATAGAATCGGAACTATCTCTAATTTTTGATGTACCAGTTCTGGGCGACGCTGATATCCAGATACTCAATGAACAGATATTGGTTAGTCCGTTATTGCCAACCCACACTCAAATTTCAGTAGTCAATGGAGGAAATGGCGCTCAGTCATACGATGTTGAACTAGTCTCTCCTGCGGGATGGCACTTGGGACTGGATGATATCGGGGCATTCGAGGGCTCATCCCACGGCTCAACGGGCACACTCCAGAAAGACAGCGATAAAATCGTGGACATCACGATCAATCCCCCCGGGGCAATGATTCCAGCTGGATCCACATATGAGGCTGCGATAATCATCCACTCGCGTGTTGGCTCCGATTCGTGGACCCAAGATATTGTTCTGGTCGTAGACGCAGTAGACGAAGTATCCACAACCCCAATTTCGGGAGGTATTGAGAATCAAGTATCCCCAGATTCCCTTCTTGAGATTCCAATTTCCTTCAATAACATGGGCAATAGGGAATTAGAACTCCAACCTTACCTAATGTCAATCCCCGGTGGTTGGGCTGTCTCAGGGACTCTCTCGACCATTACTATCCCTGCAGGACAAACGGCAGATTGGACTATGTCGATACAAGGAAATGGAATTGCCGTCAGTGGACTCTTGGAAATGAGATTTGCCACTGAAGACGGTTTTAGAATTGACTGGAATCGCACCCTCGACGTCCTTTCAGCAGCGTCTCCTAGAATCTCTTTCCACCAGATAGACCTCCCAGATGGAACTTCAGCTGATACAATTCTGGGAGTCCCCGACCATCCTGTTGGAGCCCCAGGGTTCGATTTGACTTGGATGGTTTGGAATGAGGGTTCGGGGACATGGAGGCCAAGTACCAATCTTGAGATGCCGAATGATGAGTGGTCCTCAACTTGTACCGGCCCGACATCACTTTCACCAGGCGCGACATCAATGGTCTCATGCCTGGTTACAATACCTGTCTCAGAAAGGGCTGGATCGGAGCCAGAAATCACACTCGTTATGCAGGGCGAAGGTATCGAGATTAGGGATACCCAGTCATTACTCGTCGAATCAGCCCCGAGAATAGTCTGGGCATTAAATTCCGAGCCCCTGGCCCATGAGGGATACGCTGCATCCTTCAGGCTAGACGCAACTAACACGGGCAACACGGATATTTCTCACACACTGCAGGTCGACGCTCCATCGCAGTGGAATGCAGATGTGGTCGATGGCGTGAGGCTAATCCTGTCTCCAGGTGAATCGAGGAGCGTAATCCTTGACTTCCTTCCAAATAATGGTGCTGATGGAACGATAACCCTGATCTTAGTTGGTGCCGAGGATATCGAGGGCGGCGTCTTCGAGATCGATGTAGACGTCAAGCCCTCCGTGGGGGGAGAGAGTGGTTTGGACAGCCTATTGCCAATTCTTGCCCTGTCACTAATCATAGCATTGTTAGTCGGCATAGGTACATTCGCATATGTCAGGACAGATGGAAATCCAGCTTCGCTGTTCAACAACGAGAAAGTGAACAGGGCAGTCCAGAAGATAGCCCCCAAAGTCGAGGAAAAGGAAACCAGTGGCATTCCCTGTTGGCTTTGCAGTATCGACGTCACTGTAGGTGAAGCATGGGCCTGCTCATCCTGTGGTGCTAGGTATCACAAGGCAGGCCAGGTTTCTGGTTGTGACATCATGAACACGGGCAGATGCATGCATTGCGATGCTGAATCTGAAGACCTAGTCGGGGCCTGATAAGCGCGACCCTTAGGGTCGCGTGGTGCGAAGCCCTTAGAGGGACGGTCTAGTGCGAAATGCGATGAAGCCGAGCAATTCAGCCAGTCTGATAGTCGCTCTGCTTGTTCTTGGTATCGCTTCGCCACTGGTTTCTGCGGATGTCGACATCTCAGTTTCTGCCAATCCAATGACTGCAGAGGCAACAACCGATGACGCAGCTGAGTATGACATAATAGTACAGAATTCTGGTGATGACGATGCCTTGGTTTCCCTAAGCACGCAGCAGGGAAATGACTGCAGTGGGTTCACATCAACATTGGAGACTACGACAATAACAGTTGACTCTGGATCATCTGAGACAGTGAAACTGACAGTTACCGTTTCCGATCAGGCCAATGGCGAATGCGAGACCACTGTTAACGCCCAGGGCCAAGTATCTGGTGGCGTCCCAGGATCCCCTTCGAGTGACGATGTCACCGTAACTACGACCGCCGGGGATGGAGGGGGATTGTACTCAGTGAAACTATCGACCGACGATCCGATAACCAAGAATTATGATGGAGAGGATAACGAGGTCACATGGGACGTCGACGTCGAGAACAATGGAGAGCAGCAAGCCAATGTGCAATTGGAGATGACCTCGGATAGCGACTGTGAATCCGATGATCTGACAGCCACTGTCGACCCTGCAATCCTACAGCTGGAGCCCGAAGACGAGGAATCTGTAACAGTAACTGTCGACATGCCTAATGGCGCGGAGACCGAAGCCGGATCCCACTGCTTCATCCTCAAGGCGACAGTAACCAACGATCCCAATGCAGCAGACCAGGCAGAGGACAACCTAACCATGAGTCTCAACGTTCCGGAGATAAAGGAATGCGAGGGATCACTCCAATTTGGCTCCCACAGCCTAGACCCGGGTGAGTCCGTGTCAAACTCATTCGAGGTTGAGAACATCGGGAATACTGAATGGACCGTTACCGCCAATGCACAAGCCCAAGACGGTCATGACATCTCGGGGTGGGTCAGCTTCGACAGTCCAAAGAGCAAGATGCTTGGGGAGCCTGGAAGCTCTGACGACTCCCATACATTCACCTTCGACGTGACTCCTGACGACTCCCTAGAAGCAGGAACCCAGATCGCCATCAATATTCAAGGAAGGGCCGGGACAAATGTCGGTTGCGAGAAAGTGCTCACAGTTACCGTAGGACAGGAGTTTGGCGCAACTATGACCCTGAGCAAATCAACGCTCTCAAACGTCGAACCGGGAACCTCTGGGACTCTCTCAATTCAAATTACCAATCAAGGGAATGGTCAGGATACCATGGCTATAGGCGCAGATGGCTTACCTCCCGGGTGGCAAGTATCGCTGTCTCAGTCCTCAGTCACACTTGGTAGCTCCCAGTCATCAAACAACAAGCAAACGATTTCAGCAGAGGTCTTGGTACCCAACGATGCCAGCGCTGAGAGTGATGTGGTGATTACCTTCACAGTTGGAAGGGGAGGTGGCTCAGAACCATATGCCACTAGGGATCTTACTGTTTCAGTTGCGGCTCGTCATTCGGTGACCACGTCAATAGTATCTGATCAACAAACAGGGCGCTCAGGGCAGATCGTACAATTCCCAATCGATATAACAAATTCTGGCAATATAGAGGACACCTTCAGATTGCAGGCTTGCGACCCCGGCGATCAGACGGGTTGCAGCAATCCCATGTGGGATGCGTCATTTTCAGACACCAATGGTAACAAAATCCAGCAGGTGGTTCTGGACCCCAGTGAGAAGCAGACAGTATACCTAGACGTATTGGTCGAGGGTGAGGAGGATGCGGACTCTGCCAAGGTACTAGCGAGAATCGCAATCTACGGAACATCCGAATTCGACGAGCATACGGTTACAGTAGTCGTCTCAAACTACAACTACGGAATGGCAGTGTCTCCACAGAATCCCGGAGAGGACCCCAGCCAGATAGACTTGATACTCCCACCAGGGGGTGAACTTTCCACCTTCTTCTGGGTGGAGAATACAGGAGACTATCCAGCAGGCGATACTGCGGTAATTACAATCACGGGAATGGACTCCTCGGTAGTCAGACAGATGTTCGTAGAGGGAGTTCAGATAGACGGAACTATCCAGATCGCCAAGGCCGAAAGAGTGCTCGTCGAAGTCAGAATGGAAGTGCTTGAAGGCGTCGCTAATGGTGTGTCGGGGATAATCAAGGTGAATGCAGCTTCGGAGAGAAACGCAGCTCAGACTACCACGGTGGACGTAATCGTGCAGGTAATGACGATACACGATCTGAGGTTCACATTGGAGAGTCCATCGGAACAGACCGCAGACTACCCCGAGAAAATCTACTTCTCGCTTTTCGTAACGAACCATGGAAATATCGTAGAGGAGGTAGAGATCCTCTCAAGCGATTCCCTCAGGGGCTGGACCGTCGACGTTGTTGAAGACGAGTTTGAGCTACAGCCGGGAGAGACAAAGGAGATCGAGGTCAGAGTCACCCCTCCCTCTGAATTGATCGATGATGACACATACAGATTCACGATTATAGTCCAGCCTAAGGGTATACCCGTCGCAGGACAGCCAATTGAACTGGAGGTCACATCAGAAGCCTCCAGCCCCTTCCTAAGTCTGTCAGATGAGGTTGAGGAGATACTTGTCTACGGCCTGACTGGGCTTGGCGCCCTGTTGGTGATAGTACTCTTCTTTCGCTCTAGGGCAGAAAATAGAATGATACAAAGGGCCCTTGAGGAAGAGGACTAATCCTAGCCCCCAGCCTGAGTCCTCACCGGATAGGCTTATTGCCCAATTTCAGGTGGACAGAGCTGTCGGTCCCTACGGGACCGGCGGGTGTGTACCATGTCGACTGTCCCTGAGGACTACCTAGCAGTGGCTGTAATGGCCTTGGTTGGAATAGGGTTCCCAGTAATGAGCTTCATCGCCTCTGGGTTCCTCAGGCCAAGAAAGACCGG
Organism: Euryarchaeota archaeon UBA173; assembly: GCA_002498925.1. Lineage (GTDB taxonomy): Archaea > Thermoplasmatota > Poseidoniia > Poseidoniales > Thalassarchaeaceae > MGIIb-O5. Next base: position 17,835 of record DAJH01000004.1, read on the forward strand.
AAATGACCCCTTGAAATTAAGCTCGTGGCTGCTACCTGGTTACGAGACGGACCAATCGCTCTACATCCGCAGAGATAGTACCTACGAATGCGGATCAGACCCGGTTGGAGACGCACACATAAATTTCCATTTCCAGTACTACTGGTACGCCATAATTTTCCTAGTCTTCGATATCGCGTTCATGTTCCTTGCATTCGGAGGGGTGGTCGCAATACAGGAAGGGGTGGAGCTCAGTGGAATATACAATGCACTCGCAACACTCACTGCATTCATCATCCTGATGGGGCTCGGGGTATGGCATGTATTCCGAAAGAGAGGAAGAATATACATTTGAGGTGATGAATTGTCAGACGATCAGAATTATGCGGTTTTCAACAGTAGGATGCTGGTAGACACAGTAGGCGATGTAACCGATGAAGCACTCAAGGCAAGCCGAATCAAAGACATAATTGGAGTTCTCGCTGGTAGGATTTTCAACTGGGGTCAGAGGAAGTCACTGTTCCCGCTACACTTGGGAATCAAGTGCTGCGCTCTGGAGATGGCTGCTGCTGGAGCTAGCAGATTCGATGCAGAGAGATTCGGGGTCTTCTTCAGATCCAGCCCTCGTCAGTGCGATGTTCTACTTGTCAACGGGCCAATCAGCAAGAAGTTCGCTGACCCCATAGTTAGGCTATGGGAGCAGATGCCCGAACCGAAGTGGTGCATAGCCATGGGCGAATGCGCAATTTCTGGAGGCCCGTATTTCCAGTCATACAACATCCTCGAGGGAGTTGATACGGTAATTCCAGTTGACGTGTATATCCCAGGATGCCCTCCAAGGCCCGAAGCCCTGATTGACGGATTCGATAAGCTACGTCAGAAAATAATCAGGATCGGCGCCATGCCAAGTAGCGACAGGCCAGCTACACAGAGGCCGTTGATTGCCGGAGATTTGTGAGGTGACTGAATGGGCAGAGTAGTTCCGACTTCGACTCAGAAGGCATCCGCCGAGAAGCTATGCAATGCTATCTCAAAGATGAAGGGTGTTGAAGCGGAGCCAGTAGAAAGAACCAGTGGAACAAAGCCAAGATGGACAGTTTCGGTTGCTTGCGAGGCCGAAAACTGGAGAAAACTCGCTGAGAATCTAAGCAAGACACACTCAGTCGACTACTGTTCAATGATTACCGGGATTCACTGGCCAGACGGACCGGATGAAAAGAAGTGGGAGGTAATTTACCACTTCCTAAGGACAGGGGTGAAGGATCCACCATCCCAGGATGGAGTACTGCAGCCAATTGTTACCGATCCAAATGGAGTGAAGGGCAAGGACGTCCCCTTGGAAATAGAAGTTAGCATAAGACTCCCGGATACCAGAACGCCCTCAGTGGCTAGCATTCAGGACATCTGGGTAGGCGCTGACTGGAATGAGAAGGAGACATGGGATCTCGTTGGCATAGATTTCGATGGCCATGTTGGGATGAGGAGAGTTTTGCAACCCCACGAAACCCCCACTGGATATCACCCACTACAAAGGCATCACAATTTGAGGTATCACGAATTTGAAGAGATGTACGATGACCCACAGGGCTTCGGTCGTAAGCCAGATGACATTGGGAAGGTAAAGTGAGGTTTCAGTATGGCAGAAATGTGGATTTCAATGGGCCCTCAACACCCCATGACGCATGGCCTGTGGACATTGAAGATCAAGGTCGACGGCGAGACAGTTGTCGACACGGTCCCCGACTTGGGCTATATCCACAGGGGCGTCGAGAAGATTTGCGAGACGAGGGACTTCACGCAGATAACGACATATTGTGACAGACTTTGCTATGCTAGCGCCAATACGTGGTCTCATTCCTACATATACGCGGCCGAGGACCTCCTCGGAGTGGAAGTACCAGAACGTGCAGAATATATTCGTCTCATTGCAGTAGAGCTCCAGAGGATCGCTTCGCACCTCATGTGGATGGGAGCCTATGGCCCTGATACTGGCAACCTCTCGGTAATGGTTTGGTGCCTGAGGGAGAGGGAGATGATGATGGATCTCCTACAGGAGCTAGGAGGATCTAGGATGCATTACAACTTCCCGCGCATCGGAGGGGTCAAGAGGGATCTACCACATGGTTTTGTACAAAGAGCCCGATCAAAACTCCATCTTTTCCTCCAGAGAATACAGGAGTATGAGGCCCTCTTCGACGAAAGCACAGTTTTCCTAGTCAGGACTCAGGGAGTCGGGTATGCTAAGCCAGAGGAGATGATCAACCACGGTGTTTCAGGACCAAATCTCCGAGCGGGAGGTGTCAACTACGATGTCAGATGGGCACACCCTTACTCGGTTTACAGTGAATTGGATTGGGAACCCCCTGTGGAGAGGTCCTCAATCAAAGGCGCTGACTGTTATGACAGGTACAGAGTAAGGGTCGAGGAGATGAGAGTGAGTGCACTCTTAGTCCTACAGGCTATGGAAAAGCTACCAGGTGGGTCAGATACTTACCATGAGCCAGGGGATCGTAAGCTACTGGCAAAAGCACCCAGTAGAGCACCCGAGGGAACCAGTGGATACCATCACTTCGAGGACAGCAGAGGAGAATCAATGTTCTATATCGCAGGAGGCGGAGAGAGTAGGGGCAAGAACCCATACAGGGTATCAATCAGATCCCCCATGTTCATCACGATTCCTTACGCCTCGAAGTGTATGATTGGATACAAGGTGGCTGACATTCCTGCAATAATGGGATCCTTCGACCCATGCATAGGGGAAACGGACAGGTGAGAGTATGGCGAGTAGTGATTGGCTGAATCTGCGTGGTTGGTTCGAGTCAACCATTGGCTGGTCAATGGATCAAACCCATGACCTCCTTCCGGACTCAGAATACAGCCTCGGACCACTGGGCTCAGTAAATCCACAATCAGGATTCGCTTCAATACAGCCTGCGTTGGAGGCCTTTTTCCATGCAACGATAATGTGTACAGTGGTATTCACAACCCTGATGCTAACCATGCTCGCAATACCATACATTGAGAGGAAATTCATCGGTCGATTGATGGACAGATTGGGTGCTACTACAACTCTCAGGAGCCTCTGGGTTGGAGAGAGCGGAGTGACGGCCGGAGAATGGTGGAATCAACTTCCACTTGGCATTGGAACTCCCATAGGCTGGGTTGTCAAAGCTCTAAATGCCACCTGGGGTAACGATCACGAATTAGAGACCGTATCTAGGGTGAATAACAGGAGTTACCATGGATACTGGTTCCTGCTGCCCGGATTCTTCCAAGCTTTCGCGGACTTCTTCAAATTCGCAACCAAGGAACACCTAGTACCGAAAGACGCCGACAGGGTAGTCTTCGAGGTAGCACCAGTCATCATTGTCTCTACAACTGTGATGGTATTCGCATTCGTCCCCTTCGGACCTCATATCTATGCAGCCAATCCAGACCTATCGCTCCTCTTTATGATGGCCATATTCGGCGTGGCCCCACTTGGCGTATTCTTCGCAGGATGGGCCTCCAATAACAAGTACACACTCATTGGGGGAATGAGATCAGCAGCCCAACTCACAGCTTACGAGATACCACTCCTAATCACTGTCCTAGGGGTTGCTGTGCTCAGTGGATCACTCAACATTATTGAAATCGTAGACTTCCAAATGGGACAAGAACAGGGGAACGTCTGGAACATCTTCCTCATGCCACTGGGAGCCGCACTATTCCTAATTACGATGATCGCCGAAGTCGAGAGAATCCCATTCGACATGCCTGAGGCCGAGGCTGAGCTAGTAGAGGGGTGGTGGACAGAGTATGGCGGAATTCGCTGGGGACTAATGTTCTCCGCAGAATACATGCGGTCATACGCAGCTTGCATACTGTTCGCACTCTTCTTCTTGGGAGGGTGGGAGGCCCCATTCCAGCACACACTCTCAGACTTACCGACCATAGGAATAGTCTTCTCAACAATCTTCAAGCTCACCCCTGGGCTTGTCTGGGTGCTACTGAAAGCATGGCTCCTATTCGCCGTATTTGTCTGGATTAGGGCCTCTCTCCACAGAGTAAGAACAGACCAGATACTAGAATTTGGATGGAGGTACCTACTACCACTGTCCATGCTACATCTCGTAGTTTCGATATACCTAAGGTTGGAGCACTACCATGGAGGAAACTGGGACTTGTGGGTCCCAGCAGTCGTATCCACTGTGTCATTGATTCTTTTCGTGATATACCTCTTCGATGAAGATGAGGAAGCATTGGAACTACAGAGTCGTCCATACAGTACTCAAGCAGTGATCAAGGCTTCACCAGGGAGCCATAGGGATAGGGGGCAAATAGAATGAAGTACAACACAGGACATCCAAGAGCTACGCCCAATTTTAGGAATCTAGTCATACGTCCAATGTGGATGACTCTCAAGACGGCTTTGCGGACCGTGCCATTCCTAGGCAGACTCAATTTCCTCAGGAACAGCTACCACGGGGAGTACGAGAAGATGGTAGATTCAACCACTATGCAGAGAGTCGGCGAAGACCATCCAAGCGTCGGACAGAAGTTCGCAGCAGACAGGGAGACTAGCCAGATAATGCCCTTCTTGGAAAGGCCAGTCACCGTGATGTATCCGTACGAGAGGCTCGAAGACCTGGAACCGTGGCTATTCGTCCCGGGCAACTACAATGGTAGAATCGGAGTAATCTGGGAGACATGCACCGCGTGCAAGGCATGTGTCAGGGCTTGTCCCAATGACTGTCTTCACATGACATCAGAAGTCAGAGTGAACGTTCTTGACACTGCAGAAGAAGGGGATGAATGGCACGGCTATGGAAGCGAAGTCGAGGAAGGGGGATACGCAGCTCGACCTAAGGACGACTCTGGAGCGGAAGATTTCGACCTCATGACAGAACATACAGCCGCCCCGGCCGAGTACGACTTTGCGGAGGTCATCGACCTTACAGGAGACAAGGCGACCGTTCGTTGGATGGATGGCTCAGGCGTAGAGACGCTCGACACCTCTGACCTGAAGCCAGCTGAGAAGGACATAGTATCCGGAAGAATAGATCTCGGGAGGTGCATGTTCTGCGGCCTTTGCATGGAGTCATGCCCATTCGAGTCGTTCTTCATGACGAACGAGTATGATGGAATGTCCGGATTCTCCCGTCAGGACCTCTGGATGGATGCAGATCGAACAAGAGTACTGCCATCAACTCACAAGGAAAGAGTCGACATGGAGCTCGCCAAGCGTGCTGAGAAGGAACTCAAGAAGAGGGAGCGCAAGGCAGCCAAGGCACAGGCGGAGGCATAGTTATGGGATTCGATTTCGAGGCATTGATGTTCGTTATCCTTTCAGCTGTCACAGTTGGCGGAGCGATAGGGTGCGTTTATGGAAGAAGGGTCGCGCATTCACTTCTCTTCCTGATGCTGACTTTCTTCGGCGTCGCAGGAATCTTCGTTCTGGCCAGCGCAGAGATGCTAGCCGCCGTCCAAATCCTAGTCTACCTGGGCTCTGTAATGCTCGTAGTGCAGTTCGGAGTCATGCTCACACGTAGGCAAATCCAGGAGGGCGACATAGAATGAGGTTCCTTTCCGCAACGACTAGGCTAGGAGTCGTTGCGTTCGTCCTAGTGCTCCTAAGGGAGACAATGGACCCTGCTAACTGGCCCGCCATAGAGGAAGCACCACAGCCATCCACATTAGACATGGCAAACGCACTGTTCGACGAATGGGCAGTGGCCACCATCGTTCTGGGCGCCCTTCTGGCAATGGCGATGATCGGGGCTTCCTACCTAGTTCGAGATGAGAGATTGATTAATTTGGTCTGGGATATGGGAGGGGAAGACCAATGATTGACCCAAGCTGGATAGCAGGGCTCGGAGTGATACTCTTCGGAATCGGCCTAATCGGTGCGTTCTCTAGAAAGAATGCCATAGTGGTTCTAATGTGCATCGAGGTCATGCTCAATGCCGCTAACCTCAACTTCGTTGCCGGAGCCATGTACTGGGGTGGATCCGACGGTTGGGTATTCACGGCAATAGCCATTGCAATAGCAGCGGCAGAGGTGGCAATCGGACTGGCGATATTCCTCTCACTATACAGCACACAAGAGACGATCTCTCTAGATGAGGCGAACATCCTGAAAAACTGAGGTGCTAAAATGGGCGAAAATAAGAGCGAGTTAGGACTTCTTGTCTACATCATCCCGTTCCTAGCGATAGTCCCAGTGATGCACTCCCAGGGCTGGGACTCATCCGAATCAGCGATACTGATTGTAGCGGTCCCCTTCGTAACATTCCCGGTGATTCTCGTTGCCGGTCAGATATACAACGGTCACGAGACTTGGAAGGACAAGCTCAAGGAGGGTGGAATCCTAGCTCTTGGGGCTCTTGGAACATCCCTGATGGCTGCCATTTGGCTGGTTTACGACTACTTCGACTCACTCCCTGACTTCGCGGATCAGAACAGTATTGCGCACTGGTTGGAATGGGTATCCTTCGACCTCCTGCAGTCCGACTACACCCTGACCTCATCCAAAAATATCCTCGGAGTGGGCGTTTGGGTAGACTCACTTACACTAATGCTACTCTTCGTTGCGACGTTCCTCTGCTTCCTGATTTGCTGGTTCAGCCTTGGGTACATGAACACGGACCCGATCAATGATGACAGAAATCATAGGTTCTACGGAGAATTCGTACTATTCGCCCTAGGCATGTTTGGCATGGTGCTGGCCGACAACTTCCTCTGGCTATTCATATTCTGGGAGATAATGGGCCTATGTTCGTACCTCCTAATCGGATTCTACTACTGGAAGGAAAGCGCAGCATACGCGGCCAAGAAAGCATTCCTGACCACCAGAGTCGGCGACGTTTTCCTTATGGTCGGATTATTCATTCTGTACGATATCTACGGGTCTCTCGAGTTTTCAGTAATCTTCCATGACCCATCCTTGCAGGGCACAGTCGACTCCGCACAACTTTTCTGGGCACTACTGATGATGTTCATTGGAGCCGTGGGCAAGTCTGCACAGTTCCCCCTGCATGTTTGGCTACCTGACGCTATGGAGGGCCCAACTCCCGTCTCTGCACTTATCCACGCGGCTACGATGGTCAATGCGGGACTCTATCTGGTAGCTAGAATGGTCCCATTCGTTGACGTGGGCCACCATGGTGTACCGGGCCTAGAAGACCTAGGGCTAATCGTTGCATACGTCGGAGGGATAACCGCATTCATGGCGGCTGCAATCGCATTTGTTCAGAATGACATCAAGAAAGTCCTCGCGTACTCGACTATGAGTCAACTCGCATACATTTTCACTGGACTCGGCTCCGCACTTTGGTTCTATAATCACGACGAGCACCATGCAGCTGTAGTCGTCTTCGGCGCTTCCATGTTCCACCTATTCAATCACGCGATGGCAAAGGGTATGCTATTCATGGCCAGCGGATCTGTTATCCACGAGGTACACCATGCGCATGATCACCTTCATCATGATGCCGGACACCATGACTTCGATCCCCAGGATATGCGAAACATGGGCGGATTGGCTTCCAAGATGCCAGTCACAGCAACCGCGATGATGGTCGGATCCATGTCCATAATAGGAATCCCATTAATTGGTGGATTCTGGTCCAAGGAGGGCATAATAGCGGAGACATGGCTAGCTGCCTTGGATCACGAGCCACTGATGATTGGTCCAGCCATATTGGTTCTCCTCACCGCAGGTATGACCGGATTCTACATGTCAAGGATGTGGTTCATGACGTTCGCTGGTGAGCCAAAGAGCGAGGTTATCGACCACGTCCACGAGGAAACCCCCTGGATCAAGCAGCCGTTGATCCTACTAACAGCAATATCCGCAGTTGGCGGAATGGCATTCGCCCTTCTCGGGGCTACAGACTACCTTTCTTCGTCTTACGGAGGATCCGGACACCTGAGACTTCACGAATCAACACTACTAGACTCGATTATTTACAAACTCGAGTACGCGTTCCTCCCTGAAAACCAAGATCTAAGGATCGTTGGCTGGACCACTATTTTCCTATCTTTCATCGTGGGCCCGATTTTCGCAGCCAGAGTCCATGGCGGACAACTTGCCAAGGGCGAGTCTGCGACCCGCGCAGTATCATGGCTAGTCAGCCTCTCTGGCAAATTTGGCAGACAAGACGTCACCTCACTATCTGAATCAGACTTGGCTGAGGCCCTGGAGAACAGACTATACTTCGATGAGTTATACGAGGGCGTGCTCGCAAAGACCGTCATACCATTCTCAGCATTCTCAGCATGGTTCGATCGGACCGTGATAGACGGCGTGATCAAACAGATAGAATCAAACTCTGTATCCGGATCTTTGCAAGTCAGGTCCCTTACAACCGGAAGTGCCCGAGACTACATCTTGATGACCGCAGTTGGGATGCTTTCCATAATTGTTCTAGTATGGGGGATCAGCTCATGATGAACGACCCACTTTCTGTGATTACACTGGCTCCTATAGCAGTGGGCATGGCCTTGCTCATTCTGCCCAAGTTAACCGATTCAGCAGAAGGACTGGCACGTGCCTCTAGAGCCATAAGCATGGGAGTATCCCTAGCAATGCTAGCCATCACCACAATGGTATTCCTAGGGGAGATAGGTAATATCGACTGGTCTGACTACGGCTCTGGATACTCATTGACAAACGACTCCTTCCTGCTGATACCTTCGATAGGGGTCTCGTGGACAGTGGGAATTGACGCTTTGTCATTCCCAATGGTCTGGCTAACGACACTCCTGATTCCAATATCCATGCTAGTGGAGTGGGACGCAAAGAGGGGGCACCTATTCCACCCCCTCATCCTAATCATGGAAGGGGCGCTAATAGGCGTCTTTGTCTCATTGGACATGTTCGTCTTCTATGTCTTCTGGGAACTAACCCTGGTCCCCATGTTCTTCCTGATCATGGTGTGGGGGGGAGAGGACAGAAGATACGCTTCTCTGAAGTTCTTCATCTACACATTCACTGCAAGCGTCATAATGCTGATCGGAATTCTTGTGATGTACCTGTATACCCCAGATGTAGCCAGTTCAGGAACGATAACTGGCCATACCTTCGACCTCGGGGTCATGGTATCTTCGGCCTCAGGAATTCCTAGCGAGGGCCTTAGGCATCTTGTCTGGATAATGCTCCTGATAGGGTTCGCTACGAAGATGCCAAGCGTCCCTGTACACACATGGCTCCCGGATGCGCACGTTCAGGCCCCCACCGCTGGATCGATGCTTCTTGCAGGTGTCATGCTGAAGATGGGTGCCTACGGCTTCTTGAGAATTGCCGTTACGGCCCTCCCGGAGTCTACAATCGCATTCATCCCTCTCCTCCTATTCCTGGGGATGGTCAGCCTCGTCTACGGCGCTTGGGTATGCATGGGCCAGACAAACCTGAAGAGAATGGTCGCCTATTCATCAGTCTCGCACATGGGCCTGATTTTCCTAGGGATAGCCACAATGCAGCCTCTCGGAATCGCAGGGGCATTATTCATGATGTTCGCCCATGGGATAATCAGCCCTCTATTGTTCGCTGTAGCTGGGGCATTCAAACACCACTATCACACACTCGAAATTGGATCTATGAGAGGCATAGCTCACCACAGTCCATGGCTCGCAGGACACATGATGCTCGGATGGATGGCTAGCCTAGGCTTACCACTATTGGCGGGATTCGTAGCAGAGGTCACAATCCTGATCGCTTTCTGGATGACATTCGGATGGCTAGTATTGTTGCCTGCCTTGACCCTCATCATCACTGCTGTTTACTACCTTACATCGATGCAGAAAACCATATTCGAATCCGACGATCCTCATCATGGCATACTTCCTGAGTCTCTCCACGGGGAAGATCCCTCCGACATCACATGGCATGAGAATGCAGGCATGCTGATCCTCGGGGCCTTCACTGTCCTGTTCGGAATCCTACCATTCATCTTCTGGGACATGATGTCTGACTGGAGCTCAGGATTCATGCTCGAATTCCTAACTCAAGCAATGGAGTCAGAGGGGGTGAAGCCATGACATCACTGGGTCAGCTTGACTTGGACTCTGAGACCGCATTCGCCCTATTGCCAGAATTAGTAATGCTAGCCGGGGTCTTAGCGATAATAGTCATCCCAAATCTTGGAGATGCAAAGTTCAGACTCCCACTGACCAGAATAAGAATCCCAATTCTTGTCGGAGGCTCCAGACTAGAATCAACCAACGATCCGAGATTGCCCAATAGAATCGCCACACTCACCTTTTCAGTGGCCTTCGCAGCTTCTCTACTGATGATAGACAGTAGCTCCGAGGAAGTTGGTGGACTATTGAGGTCTGATGCGTTTAGCCGGTTGTTCTCTGCCATATTCATCGGCGCGCTGTTGCTAGTTTCAGCAGCGACAACACACAGAATACCAGCCAAGCAAAATGCTGCAGTGCCGAAGGAAGACGACTCGGAGAGTATCGCATCCAGGAAGATTTCAGTTCTGATGGACAACAGGAGGCAGGTCGATTTCCACATTCTGCTAATCATGGTCGGCCTTGGGATGAGCCTCATGGCAATGTCGACCAACCTTTTCATGCTCGTGGTATGCATCGAGCTGGCCTCACTCTCCACATACGTACTAGTTGCATTCCACAAAGAAGAGGAAGTGGGCGGTGAGGCAGGTGCGAAGTACTTCATCGTAGGATCGGCCGCATCAGCAGTCGGAATTTACGGTATGTCGCTCCTCTATCTATGGTCAGGTGACCTAGCTCTCGAATCCCTAGCAATCAAATGGGCAGAAATGCAAGGCATCGATCCCTTCGCTGCGTTCGGCATAGGACTGATGATGGTCGCATTCGGATTCAAGGTAAGCGCAGCCCCATTCCACCTCGCCGCACCCGATGCATATTCCGGAGCGTCCTCGCCAATTTCCGGCCTTCTGGCAACCGCGTCAAAGGCAATGGGATTCGTCGCGCTGTTCAGGGTACTGGTGATGATCACAGCACCGGACTACGGGGAGGAGGCCTCCTGGTTCCTGATGTTGGCGATAATTGCAGTCATAACGATGACATGGGGCAACCTAGCAGCACTAACTAGCGAGAACCCGAAGAGGATGCTAGCATACTCAAGCGTAGCTCACGCAGGCTACATGCTCGCTGCCATCTCCGTGATAGGAAGCGGACTCGCCGGTGAAGAGGGAACTAGGATAATCCTAATCGCGATAACATTCCATCTAGCGGTTCTAGTTCTTTTCAAGCTGGGCGCATTCCTAGTGCTAGCGCTTCTCGAGACAGATGGAAGGGGGCACCGAATGGAAGACCTTCACGGCCTGGGCAGAAAGGAACCACTGATTGCCGGCTCGATGTTCCTATTCATGCTCTCACTGGCAGGGGTTCCCCCCCTCTCTGGATTCCTGTCAAAGCTACTGATGGTGAACGGGATCGTCTCATCCTCAGCCGATACAGGAAACTCCTCGGCTGCGGATGTATATTCCTGGATGGATACAGTCGACCCCGTCTTCTGGCTAGCAGCAGCAATCGTGGTCAACAGCGCCCTATCCCTTTTCTACTACCTCAGACTGAGTCTGGTGATGTTCTTCGAGGAACCTGAGAAATCCCCCAGGCTAAAGTCCGCCTCATCTCTCAGAATGGCAATAATGGCCTGCTCAATACTAACAGTTCTGTGTGGCATAGGGCCAGTGAGCGAATGGCTAGTATCTCTAGTCAGCACTTCTATCGACTCACTGATGGGGTGAGCTTTCAGGCTCAACTTCACATAGGGGACTCTCGACGGAGACCCAGTGGCACGTAGAGAGGAGAAGGTCGACTTCGAGCGCTTAGCACAACTGGAGTCGGGAAGCGGAGACCGAATCAGAGTCCCTCTGCCAAACAGGAAGGTGAACGAAATGTTCGCCATTGCCGACGAAATTCTAGGTGGTAGGAGAATAAGGGCTGTATGCGAAGACGGACTTAGTAGGATTTCCAGAATTCCCGGAAAGATGAGGAGACGACAATGGGTCAGAGAGGGCGATCTGATTGTAGTTCAGCCATGGGACTTCCAGGACGAGAAGGCCAACGTCTGCATGCGTTACACGAAGACCCAATCGCTATACCTATCGAGGAAGGGAGTTCTGCCCGATATAGTCGATCTGTTCGGCCTGTCTTCAGACGACCAAATGGCACAATCCGATGAAGAGCAAGGCGAAATTTTAGAGCCATCGGAAGAGGAATCTCCCGAGCCAGTCGCAGAAGAGAAGCAGGAAACAGTACAGGCAGCTTCACAGGATGACGATATCGACTCGTTCTTCGGGTGAGATAATGCCTAACGAGGAATCCTGGGAAGAGGAAGATCCCGATGCTCTGATGAGAGCACAGACAAAACATGACTGGATTTCAGAACCGCGATTCAAGAAAATCTTCAATGAGATTGAGGACGGCCTTCAGGGAGTCCTCGGAAAAGGCCCATTTGAATGGGTCGACAGGAGGGTCTTCGATGCGGTCTTCGACCGCTCTACACTTCTATCCCTTCACAAGCTAATGGAGAAAGGAGAGATTGACACAGTCAACTATCCGATAGCAAGAGGAAAGGAGGCCCACGTCTTCCACGCATCTTCGACCAACGGCCCGGTCGCAGTCAAGATTTTCCACACCACCAATGCTGTATTCAAGGGACTAGCGAAGTACATCGACGGAGACCCCAGATTCGAAGGGCTCTCGGGGAGGCATAGGCAATTGGTCAATATCTGGGTCAAGAAGGAATTCAGGAACCTACGGAGACTCCGGAAGCATGGAATCAGGGCGCCTATGCCAATTTCTTACCATAAAAATGTGTTAATTATGGAGCTAATAGGGGAAGATGAAGCGAGTCCAAGGTTACGCGATGTAATTATTGATGAGCCATACGAGGTGTTCCTCGATCTCCTGGAAATGACAGCAGTCTCGTGGCAGAAGGCAAACCTCGTTCATGCGGACTTGAGCGAGTACAACATCCTCTGGAATGAAGGCGAACCCTGGTTGATTGACGTGGGTCAGGGAGTGACCCACCAGCACCCACATGCGGAGGAGTTCCTGGTAAGGGACGTAACAAGACTGGTGAAATGGATAAACAAACAAGGTTTCGAGGCTGATTTGGCCGAAAGTATGCTCAGGGTACTGGATGAACCCGTTCCAGAACTCCCCGAGCTTCCGGGCGGGGATTAAAACTAGGGGGCTGGTCGGCCGCAGCCGTGGAGACCATCGCACGCATACCCAAAGACCGAATTGCCGTGCTGATAGGCAAGGGCGGGTCAACTAGGAAGATGCTCGAGGAGGCTTGTGGGGGGGAATTGGAGATAGACTCCCAAACAGGGGAAGTCAAAGTCTCTTGGAAAGACCCGGAAACAGATCTAATTCTCAAGATGAAGACCCCAGATGTGATATTAGCCGTAGGAAGGGGACTAGCTCCTTCAAGAGCCATCCAACTTCTCGAAGACGAGGTTCATCTACACATGTTCGACATCAGGGAGTGGGTAGGTAGGCAGCCAAACCAAATCCGTAGGATGAGGAGCCGCCTAATCGGTAGAAACGGAATGATTCGTAGCAGGATAGAAGACTTGACTGGAACTGAAATCGCAATCTACGGATCCACAGTCATCGTAATCGGAGATGACATGGGGCTGGAGATTGCAAAGCCAGCAATAGAGTCCATACTCAGAGGGTCCGAACATGGAAACGTTCTCCATGGCCTTGAGAAGGACAGGAAGAGGCAAAGGATGAGGTCGAGGAGCCTAGAGTCCTACGAAGAAAAGAGGGAAGAAGTCGGAGGTGCCTTCGAAACCTTGGTACCGGGACTGTCGGCAGCCAGGAAGAGAAGGGAGAGAAGGCTCAAGGACTCCCAAGTACAACCCGAGGACGAACCATCTGTCCAAGAAATACTGGAACTCTCAGAAGACGAAGAAATCCTCTACGAAGAGGAATGACGGTTTCCGCCATACCTAAGGGTAGGAGTCTTTTGGTGGCTCCATGAGCGGCTCATGGGAAGAGTTGTACAATTATGAAAAGTGGTCCATTCAAGCATTGATTGGCATCTCCGCTCTCTTTTTCTCCGCCTTAGCCTTAGACTCCCTCAATGTCGAAAATCCACTGACTAACATGGTCATGGAATTCTACATCGACCCGGTTCTTGATGATGCAGGAAGCGACGCTGGATACAATGAAGTAAACACCATCACGTATGCGGTAGTCCTCGCTCTTTTCGTAGCTGCGTTGAGTGCATGGCTTAGGTTCCTAGAGATAGATGCGAGCGAGGCTACAATTCTTGCACTCTTGCCCTATGTGCTGTGGGCATCCTTGGGAGAGGTCGCCGAGGATGCAGAGATGTTCGACTCTACTCTGACGGCATTCTTCGTAAGTCCAGGAATACACTTCCAGACAGCCCTTTGGGTCGTCATTGCAGGAGCCTTCGGTTACTCGATATCACGCAGGGAAATGCATCCAGAACACAAAGATAACTCTGTGGAGGTGGTATCATCAATACTCATACTGGCCCAATTCGTCCTCTACGGCTCGTCCATTTCCAATAGCGAAGTTGTTGCAGGTGGGATAGACCTCTCTCCTTTCGCCGTCATAGGGATCTCAGCAATCTTCACACCATGGTTCTTCAGGGGTTCAACCATATATTTCTCTCACGTTCAGAGGGTCGTATATTTCGTTGGACTGGGAGGCTCTATGGTATTCTTCGGCGCACTCTCCTCGTATGCAGCCAGCGTACCCGAAGACCAACTCATCCTCTGGCCCCTACTAGTTGTAATAGGGGTGCCAGTGATGATTTGCATGGCGATGTACTCCAGGGGCTCAGAAGCAGCTTCCGCACTTTCTTCCCAAGGACTAGTGGCTGGGATCCTCCCTCCGGGGATGTCCGAAGATGACTATCAAATGCTCCCAGAATCTTCTCCGGAGAAGGAGATGCTTGAGAAACATAGGAAATCCGCTGCGATGGCTTATCCAGTAGTTTTCCTAGCTGTTTCAGGACAGGTCCTAGATGGCCTGGCTACATGGATAGGTATCGAATACTTCGGGTACCAAGAGAAGCACCTCGTATCTGCCGAAATCATCGAAATAGCAAACTCTGCTTTCGGCTTCACATTGATCAAAGCCGCCCTTGGGGTTCTGATATGGTACTTCTTTGCTGTAGCCAACTTCGAACACAGGGAAAGGCACCTGAGACTACTAGTTGGATTGATGATGCTCGTGGTTGGAATGGCGCCCGGCCTTCGAGACGTCGGCAGACTGGTGATTGGGGTCTGAAGTCCGATATCTACGATATCGGCCCCATTCAATTGAAGTCCAACACACCCTCTGCGTGCCGAGAGAAATGGACCGGCTGCCAACAAGAGTCGACTTGGGAAGCGACGAATTCGCTTCCAGGAAGTCCCACAACACTGCCCTCTTGGAAGAACTCAGGGCCAAGATAGAACAGGCCAAAGGAGGAGGTGGAGGAAAGTACGTAGAGAGGCACAGGCAAAGGGGAAAGAAGATGGCCAGGGAGAGAATATCCGAAATCTGTGACCCGGGAGCCCCTTTCCTGGAGCTCTCCAGTCTCGCAGCCATTGGAATGTATGACGGGAGAGCGCACTCTGCTGGGGTTGTTACTGGAATAGGCACTGTACATGGCAAGGAATGCGTATTTGTCGCCAATGATGCAACTGTAAAGGGAGGATCGTACTATCCGATGACGGTCAAGAAGCATGTGAGGGCACAAGAGATCGCTGAGTCAAACAACCTGCCATGTATCTACCTAGTTGACTCAGGCGGAGCCTTCCTCCCACTACAAGATCAGGTTTTCCCAGACAAGGGGCACTTCGGTAGAATTTTCAGAAATCAGGCGATTCTTTCAAGCAAGGGAATACCACAGGTCGCAGCCGTTCTCGGCTCGTGCACTGCCGGGGGGGCGTACATACCAGCTATGAGTGACGAATCTATCATAGTCAAAGAAAATGGAACCATTTTCCTCGCCGGCCCCCCTCTAGTAAAGGCAGCCACCGGAGAGGAGGTAAGTGCCCAAGATCTAGGTGGTGCAGACGTCCATACCAGGGAATCGGGAGTTGCTGACCACTTTGCCGACGATGAGCCGCAGGCACTGGACATGATTCGTAACATCGTAGAGAATCTGAACATAGAACCAAAGCACCGACTTGACGTACAAGCCGTGGAAGAGCCAGCTCACGATCCGAATGATTTGATGGGAATCGTACCGACAGACAATAGGACTCCGTATGACGTAAGGGAGGTGATCTCAAGAATCGTTGACGGCAGTAGATTCCACGAATTCAAACAGAGATACGGGAACTCCCTGGTTTGTGGATTCGCCAGGATTCACGGATACCCAGTCGGTATCGTAGCCAACAATGGAATATTATTCTCTGAGTCTTCACTGAAAGGAGCACACTTCGTAGAACTATGTGGGCAAAGGGGAATACCTCTGATTTTCCTCCAGAACATCATGGGATTCATGGTTGGCAAAGACGCAGAGGCCGGAGGGATAGCCAAGGACGGGGCCAAGCTAGTTACAGCTGTCTCTTGTGTGCCTGTGCCGAAATTCACAGTAATCATAGGGGGTTCCCACGGTGCTGGAAATTACGGCATGTGCGGCAGGGCTTATGACCCAAGATTCCTGTTTATGTGGCCAAACGCTAGGATATCGGTAATGGGCGGGGAGCAAGCAGCCAGCGTCCTCTCAACCGTCGGCAGTGCCGATCCGGATGAGATTAGGGCCAAGTATGAGAGTGAGAGCAATCCATACTACTCGACCGCTAGGTTGTGGGACGATGGAGTGATTGACCCTAGGGACACCAGAGATATACTGGGCCTGTGCATCTCTGCTAGCCTCAACGCACCGATGCCGGATCAGAATTACGGAGTATTCAGGATGTGATTACATGGATGCCAAAATGACAGATGATTCCCCGGATACCGATCTTTGCAAGCTATCCATAGATGGTTGTGTAGCCAATGTCACAATGGCTAGGAGCGAGGTCTACAATGCGCTTAACATTCAGCTGATTTCAGAGCTAATCGAGATAATTGAGTGGACGACTCAGAGATCAGTAGGCTTCACCGAGTCATTGAACGACTCATCCGGAAATCCATATCTGAGAGCCTTCGTACTGGGGGGCGAAGGAAGGCACTTCTGCGCTGGTGCAGACATCAACATGATGAGGGACGCGGGAGCCTCTACTCCAGAGGAGAATAGAAGGGACTCAGAGCGTTTGGATACACTGTTCAACTCTCTATGGTCGCACCCCTGCTTCACCATCGGACGTGTCCAGGGGGTAGCACTCGGCGGAGGAGCGGGATTGGTAGCGTGCTTGGACCACGTCATAGCCGAACCTAGCACTAGGATTGCCCTCTCCGAGGGGAAACTAGGCATTCTTCCAGCGGTCATCGGACCATATGTATACAGGAAAATCGGCAGTGCCCAGTTTCGCAGACTTTCCATGCTGGCGAGCAGGGTTGGTTCGGAGGAGGCCCTGAGAATCGGTTGGGTCAATGAGATTGCAGACTCTCCCGACTCCCTTGCGGACTCGGCATCTTCGGTAATTTCAGACTTGCTTAGCACAGGCCCGATGGCTGTCTCGGAATCAAAGAAGCTAACCCTGGAATTCGATCGGTGGACTGGATCAGATGAAGAACTCCGCATCTGGACCATGGACAAGACAAGCGAGATGAGGGGGTCCATGGAGGGACAAGAGGGACTTTCCGCATTCCTTGATCGAAGGCTTCCCGATTGGTCCCCAAATGACGAGGATTGAGGTCTGCAGATGTTTCCAGAATGGATGCAGGGCGCGCCCTATCGGTTCGACACTGTATTGGTAGCCAACAGGGGTGAGATAGCAGTAAGGGTACTGAGGGCCGTCAAGGAGGCGGGACTCAGAGCAGTCGCCGTATACTCAAAGCCGGATTCCGAGTCTCTGCACGTAGAGATTGCAGACGAGGCGATCCTACTGCCGGACGGACCGCTCTCTGAAAACTACCTCAACCAGGAAGCCATAATCGAAGCCGCCAGAACTTCTGGGGCTGGTGCGATACACCCTGGTTACGGCTTCCTCTCGGAGAGGGCCGATTTCGCTAGAGCTGTATCCGACAGCGAAATCATCTGGATTGGCCCCGGAGCCGAATCAATAGAGGTGATGGGAGACAAGATTTCAGCCAGATCCAGAATGATATCCTCCGGTGTCCCGGTAATCCCTGGTGATGAAGTATCCATACCTGAAGGTGGGGCTCACCTGGGGCCTCTTGCCGTAGCTGCTGCAAAGGTCGGCTACCCGCTATTGCTGAAGGCAAGTGCCGGAGGCGGTGGAAAGGGCATGAGGGTGGTTCGAGAGCCAAAGATGCTCAGGACCGAGTACGAGGCCGCTGCGAGAGAGGCCACCGCCGCATTCGGAGACGGCACCGTATACGTGGAAAGATTGCTGACTGGTGCAAGACATGTGGAAATTCAGGTCCTAGCCGACACCCATGGAAATTGCATCCACCTTAACGAGAGGGACTGCTCGCTCCAGAGGAGGCACCAGAAGGTAATCGAAGAGGCCCCCTCTCCAGGAGTCAGTGATTCAGTAAGGAGCTCCATGGGCGATGCTGCTGTTTTAGCGGCCAAAGCAGTAAATTACGTCGGTGCAGGAACCGTGGAGTTCCTCCTATCAAGCAATGGAGAGTTCTTTTTCCTGGAGATGAATACCCGACTCCAGGTCGAGCATCCGGTAACTGAGATGATCACTGGCGTTGATTTGGTACAGAAGCAGCTGGAGATTGCTTCCGGACTGGAAATGGGCATTTCCCAAGATCAAGTCACAATATCCGGTCATGCAATAGAAGCTAGGATCTACGCCGAAGATGCCACCAGGGGATTCCTTCCTGCAATTGGCACCCTCTCAACGTGGGTCGCTCCCTCAGGACCCGGGATAAGGGTAGACTCGGGCGTCAGACAGGGCGATGAGGTAACGGTAAATTTCGACCCCATGCTGGCCAAGCTAGTAGTCCACGCCCCAACTAGGAAGGCAGCAATCAGGAGACTCGACTCGGCATTGTCAAATTTCGTAGCACTGGGCGTCGTAACGAACATCAGCTTCCTCCGAAACGCAGCCTCACACCCAGCGTTCTTGTCTGGAAACATCACCACAGATTTATTGGACTCGTCCGATATTTCAGAATTCCGCGATCCAGAGCCCCCTGCCAAGGCACTCGTTTCCATAGCAGAGGCAGCACTCAGGATGGGGCTTGACAAGACGCACTCCGGAGTTGCTGGGAATCCAGTAGACGAGCATACTGGACACTCAGGGGATCCTTTCAGGACCCTCTCAAGGAGCTACCCCTAGGTGATATTATGGAATGGTCAATTGGAGATGAGTCAGAGAGGTACTCGGTAGTAATGTCAAACGACGGCGAGGCAATGTCCCTTTCCAACATAACAATGGACGGACAGGAAATCGAACCCCCCAATCTACAAGTCTCTTCCGATGCCTCCTCCGGTAGGCTGATCGTGGAAATAGAGGGAATCCCAAAATTCGCCCATGTTGCAAGGGTTGGCGATGACTGGTGGATACACCTTGATGGAAGGGCCCATGTTGTGAAGGGTTACGAGAAAGGGAGCCAGAAGGGCCAGGAAGCCGACTCCGGACTCACGGCGCCAATGCCGGGAACTATCCTAGAAGTATCGGTCAAGAAAGGCCAGAGGGTCCGTGAGGGGCAGACCCTCATGGTGATGGAGGCCATGAAGATGGAGCACAAGATACAGGCTCCCAGCAATGGGGAGGTATCTCAGGTCCACTTCCAAGAGGGAGACAGAGTCGATATGGGCTCCGTTCTGATCGAACTAGCGGACTAATTCCGGGTCCGGGTTAATATCACACCTCCTCCCCCGTTAAATCATGGACGAGGCTGGAATCGTAATTGCTGCATTCATGGGAATCAGCCTCGCTGCTGCCTCTGGATTCAGGGTTTTCCTGCCTCCTTTCCTCATGTCACTGGCAGTGAAGGTCAATTTAATCGATATCGACCTTGTCGGCTCGCAATTCGAATTCTTCACATCCACTCCTGCTATCATCATCCTCGGAATAGCCACAGTGGCAGAGTTCGCAGCATACTACACCCCATGGATAGACAATATCCTGGACACAATAGCCACTCCCGCTGCAGTTCTCGCTGGGATAGGGGTCACTGCAATCTCCCTTGAGGGTAGTGAGCCGATTATCCAGTGGGCAATCGCAGTAATCGCAGGAGGGGGAATGTCCGCCATCATACAGACAGCCACAGTCGCAACCCGTGGAATCAGCTCCACCTTCACATTGGGAGTTGCCAACCCAGTAGTCGCAACGAGTGAGAACATCGCCAGCGTGGCACTCACCATTATAGCAATCTTGTTCCCAATCCTCGCAATTGTATTCGCAGTGCTCCTCGCTTTGCTCCTCATAAGCAGAAGAATCAACAAGAATCAGGAAAAGACGGCAACGGATTAGAACCCCCACCGGCTCCAGAGTTCAATGGCACGCGGAGTCAGGGCCCAGCCTCCAATCAAGGAGGAGAAGCTCAGAATAGGATCCCCGAAGAAGGTCGCCGCCGGTTTTACCGGCGTTCAGAAGTCATTCGCCATAGGGCTAAGTGAGGCTGGTCTTATGCGCACCATCAAGACAATGAGGACCGTAAACAAGTTCGACGGGTACGACTGCCCGGGCTGCGCATGGCCTGATCCTGACGACCACAGGAGCGGCTTTGAGTTCTGCGAGAACGGGGCGAAGGCTTTCGCTACCGAGGCCACGAAAAAGAGAGCAACTCCAGAGCTGTTAGGCAGCAAGACAGTTAGCCAACTCTCGGAAATGAGTGACATGGAACTGGACAAGCTAGGAAGGATAACCCATCCAATGATTCTCAGAGAGGACTCCGACCGATACGAGGAGATCGAGTGGGATGATGCCTTCTCCATCATCTCCGAAGCCAGGCAAGAACTCAATGATCCCCGAGAAGCAGTTCTGTACACCAGTGGGAGAACTTCCAACGAGGCGGCATTTCTCTGGGGGACACTGGCCCGACAGTTCGGGACAAACAACCTCCCGGACTGCAGCAATATGTGCCATGAATCGAGCGGTCACGCCCTAGGCGGGTCCATAGGCATAGGAAAGGGAACTGTCAAGCTCTCATGCTTCGATGAGGCGGATCTGATTCTGGTGATCGGACAGAATCCAGGCACCAATCACCCCAGAATGCTCACGGCATTGTCTAATTGCAAGAAGAATGGGGGCTCGGTAATCAGCATCAACCCACTAGAAGAGACTGCAATGAAGAAATTCAAGCACCCTCAGAACCCATTGCAGATGCTCGGTACCGGGACCCAGATTGCAGATGAGCACCTCCCTGTCAGGATAGGTGGGGATGCCGCACTGCTACAGGGATTCGCAAAGGTGATGCTGGAGAGCGGGAATATCGATCATAGCTTCGTCGAGGAGCACACTTTCGGCTTCGAGGAATGGAAGAAGCATATCGAAAACGCTGATTGGCAAGAGATAGCTTCCCAGTCAGGGATAGACAAGGAGAGAATAGAGCATATCGGAAGAAATGTTTCCAAGTCAAAGAGGATGATAGTCTGCTGGGCCATGGGCCTAACACAGCACAAGAACAGCGTCGCAGTAATTCAGGAGATAGCGAACCTCCTTCTCGCTGGCGGCCACTTCGGTAAGCCAGGTGCGGGTGCCTGTCCAGTCAGAGGTCACTCCAACGTGCAAGGGGACCGCACTGTCGGGATAAACCACCATCCGGGCGAGGACTTCCTCTCCGCATGCGAGGAAGAAACCGGAATCGAGATGCCGAGGGAAAGGGGGTATGACGCCGTCGAGTTCATCCAAGCCGCGCTGGATGACAGAGTCAGGCTGTACATGTCGATGGGCGGAAACCTAGTCTCCGCCATGTCAGATACCGAGAGGGTAGCCGAGGCAATCGGTAATATCGACCTAAGCGTGCAGATTTCAACCAAGATGAACAGGTCCCACTTAGTCACAGGGAGGACCGCACTGATATTGCCCTGCCTTGGAAGAACGGAGAAGGACCCATCCGGATTCGTCACCGTCGAGAACTCGATGGGAATGGTCCACTCCAGCACCGGTTCGCTTGAACCGGCTTCGCCCATGCTCCTTTCGGAACCCGAGATAGTACGGAGGATAGGCTCCGCATGCTTCCCCGACGGACCCCTCGACTGGCAGTCCCTGTCTGACCACGACTCAGTAAGGGAGCTGATTTCGAGATGCATCCCAGGATTCGAGGACTACAACACTAGGTCGAGGGAGAAGGGAGGCTTCTACCTCCCCAATGGCCCGAGGGACGGACCGGAATGGGATACCGCCTCCGGAAAGGCGCACTTCTTCTGCCACGACCTGCCTGAGAGGGAGATCGACGAGGGAAGGTTCGTCCTCATGACGGTCCGGAGCCACGACCAGTACAACACCACCATCTACGGGATGGACGACAGGTACAGGGGGATATACAACGCCAGGAGGATCGTGATGATGAACGAGG
>DAJH01000016.1 GCA_002498925.1 Euryarchaeota archaeon UBA173
GGGCTTCATCAACATAAGGGAGGATGCCATGTCCAGGCCCGGAGCCAATTTACTATTCGGCCTGATGGCCATTTCAGCAATCTCCCTCCTCGTTGCCGGAATTACCGCATTCAGAAAACCCAAAAGTGGTACGGATGAGGTTTTGGTTGACGACTCTGGCTACAGATTCGACAATACCGCGTCAGAGCTAGCGATACTAAAGGGAACAAGTTTTGATGAAGATTCCGAGGATGTCAGAGCCCTGACCAAGGGAAAGGATGACGGATCCCACGGAAAGATAGTCTTGGATGGATTCGGGTTCGATAGGGAGAAAACTACCAGGGACGAGGTGCAATGGCGCCTAGACAGCGGTCAGAGCATGGGTCAAATCAGGGAAGAGCTCGGAGAGGAGGAGTGATCGTTGTCCATCGGTGAGTTCATCGATGGGGTCGTAGATGGTTCGATACCTGACGAAGAGGTCGTTTCATGGTTGGAGAAGGTTTTCAGAAAAGGCCTTGCAACAGAAGAAACCGTGATTCTTACTGAGGCTATGAGGGACTCGGGAGAGGTCCTTAGTTGGGCGTCCCCGGAACTCTACGTAGACAAGCACTCCACGGGAGGAGTGGGGGACAAGGTGTCGATACCTCTCGCTCCTGCCCTAGCCGCCTGTGGACTCAGAGTGCCTATGATTTCAGGAAGGGGTTTGGGGCATACAGGGGGCACCCTGGACAAGCTAGAGGCGATTCCCGGTCTGAGGGTCACTCTCGAGGCAAGAGAGATAGTCGACCAAGTTAATGAGATAGGTTTGGCGATGGTTGGTCAGACCGAAGGATTGGTTCCTGCGGATAGGAAGTTATACGCTCTGCGTGACGTGACGGGAACTGTCGCATCTCTCCCTCTGATTACATCGTCAATAGTTTCGAAGAAAGCGGCGGAGGGTATTTCCTCATTGGTTCTGGATGTAAAGTTTGGAAGGGGGGCATTCATGGAAAGCAGGGACGCAGCGGTAGACTTAGCGAGATCCATGGTCAGTGTTTCAAAGGGAATGGGGATTTCTGCTTCGGCGATACTCTCGACTATGGATCAGCCAATTGGTTACTCTATCGGCAACTCGCTAGAGATTGTGGAGAGTGTCGAAACTCTATGCGGAAGAGGGCCTGCGGATCTAGAGGAATTGGTTTGTGTCTTGGGGGGGATGCTCCTGAAGTCATCAGGCCTGTCCGATGATTTAGACGAAGGGGCATCTAGGATTCAGGATAGCCTGTATGATGGAACAGCCTTCGAAAAATTCCTAGAAATGGTGGATAGGCAGGGCGGGGACACGCGGATTTTCGATAGCGACTCTTCTCTAATGAGGGGGCTCGGAATATTCGATGGGGATCTATTCTCGACAACCTTGGAGACGAGGGTAGGAGGTTGGGTATCTGACATTGATGCGATGTCTGTGGCTGAGGTTTGCCTTGATCTAGGAGCAGGCAGGAAGTCGCTTAATGATGCGATAGACAGGAGAGTCGGAGTAGTTCTGGAAGTTCAGGTTGGGGACTACCTAGAGGAGGGAGAAATATGGGCTACAGTCTATCATCGTGAGGAGTTCGTCGAGGGGCTCTTCGAAACACTGAGCGGAGCAGTCCGAATATCCGAAACTAAACCTATCGTCGAGTCACGAATATCCGAGGTGATTTGGTGAGGCTTGCTCACATAGATAGGATGCGTGCAATCGCAGTACTGTGCATGGTGCAGGTTCACACCGCCGCTATCGTCCCTCCAAGGGGGATGACGGTTGGCGACCCTGCTGCCTTCGTGGCCGCTGCCTTTGGAGGAATGGCTGCCCCCATGTTCGTTATGATCTCAGGATGGGGTATCCACATGGGTGCGACTCGCAGGGCCAACAGTGGACGGATGATGGCAACCGACTGGATTGCCTGGCTGATTCCCAGGGTAGTCCTCCTTCTCTCGTGTCAGCTCTTGGTCAACGTCCTTCTTAATATCGAGAGGGGGGGTAGGTTCGAATGGCACACCCCTGGTGTCCTAAGTCTACTCGCAATAGCGGCCCTGTTGGCGCCAGTCCTGGTGAGACTTGGAATGCGGTTCAGAGTCTTCCTGATGCTAGTCATTGCAGCGTCCCCCATGTTGCTGGGCGATGCTTCTGGGCCCGACTGGTCGTGGTGGGAGAGAGTTGTTTCAGAAGGACCCTCCGAGTGGGTAGCCAGACTGCTGTGGAACGGAACCTACCCAGCTTTACCTTGGTTGTTCTTCGTTCTCCTGGGGACTCTCGTCTATGACCTATCAGAGGAGCGGGGAGTGCGTCAGCGTAATATCGCCATAGGACTGGTATTTTCTGCAGTCACTGTTGTAATTTCTGTGATGGAGAAAATCCCTTGGGCGCTCACAGAAGGGGATGCAGTGCTGACATTCTTCCCTGCAAGTACTGCATTCTTGGTGGTTTCAGGCACGTTCGCCCTTCTTGCACACAGAATACTAGAGGGGAGCGAGGGTAGTGGGGGGGAGCCATGGCAGGGAGAGCGGCTTTCCTTCCTCGAACCACTGGGGAAGATTACGCTGACTGTCTATGTCGCTCACTTCGCAGTTCTTGGAGTCGTAGCTTCTCTGATGTATGGTGAGCCAGATTTGGAGCTTTTACCTGCATTCGCTGTTACGATAGGGCATACCCTGATCTGGATACCATTGGCAATCTGGCACCAGAAGAATATACCTGAAATATCTCTCGAATCGATACTCAGAAGAGTCAGTTAGGCGTCACAGAAATTGGGCCAAACCAAGTCTCACCTTCCTCATTGAACGCCTTGATTCGAATGTAGTGAGTACTGTCCCCCATGAAGGTCATCTCTACTGACCCAGAGCCCACGGATGGTGCGGTGACACTCACACTATTCGGCCAGAGTTGGGAGTTGTTGCCCATGTCGGCCTGACCGTAGTATACGGTGAGTGTGGTATTGGTACCGTTGTCGTAGACATCCCAGATGACGTCTGCAGTGCTGCTGGTCACATTAGCTGTGCTCAGGTTGCGGATAATGGCGGAATAGGCGTGATACTCTCCGCGCAATGGGTCGTCGACCCATACGGGAAGGTGTTCCAAATCATCAGATGTTGATTGGGTCAGAGGGAACCCCCATGCTTCATGATATGGAGCCAGATTGTAACCTGTAGCATTCGAGAGGTGCATGACCCACGCGTTGAACTCTTCTTCTCCGTTGGTTGGGACCTCTGCTGCAGGGAGGGTGTAGTAGACACTGAGGGCCTCGGTAATCGGCCCCCACCCCCACTCCTCCTTGATGATCAGGTAGGTATCTAGAGCAACCCATACCGACCAGTTTGAGATGTTCGAGCCATCGTCGAAGTAGCTGCTCATTCGTGATGCTCTCTGAGTAGGGTCAATAGCCCCGTGCCCCTCGATACCGACCAGTTCTTCCATCAGGTAGACACTAGCGAAATTACACCCTGTCTCTGTTGTCCCCGGCAATGTTGACGGCATCCACTGGTGATTATGCCCTAACTCGTGGAACATCCCCCAATCACCGTTCTCAGACATGTAGGAGGAGTTTACCACTCCAGAAACGCTGAGGTCATGAGCCATGAACGGGTATCCAGAGTGCATCCACCCGGCTGATATCTGTGCATCGAATACTGCTCTCTCGGTCCTTGGCCAAGGAAGGAATCCATAGAGCTCATGCTCCATCTCCAGAGCCACGTCCCACCACTCCATCAACTCTGTGGGATTTACGAGATCACGAACCTCATGGCTTGGTACTGTCATTATGAATTCATTAGAAACTAATTCGGCCCATGGAGCTGGGTTCTCGCTCTCTGAGTAAATCCACTCAAAGTCGGATGTCTCTCCCAAAACGAACATCGGGGCTCTCACAGCATTGGAAATAGTAGCTTGGAAGTCGCCCAATGTTGAGCCTGGCTCAATTGCTATGTATATCGGACCGCCGAAAGCATTCCCTACTTCCATTGTGGCATCACCCATATACCACCATCTTACTATCTGCGGATGTCGATGTAACTGACTCTTGGACCATAGGCTATCGCTGTGCGCACCAACAAGTACCCAAATTCCGGAATCGGCTAATTCAGAAGGGAGTGTGACGGTAACTACCTCGCCAGGGGCCGCGTACAAGCCTGTAGACATCCTGACGTGAGATCTGGCTTGAGAGTAGCCGAAGTTGCTCGGGAGGCCGCTCTGATTTCCATCTATTGTGACGGTGCGGGAGACCCTGGTCGCGTTGGCTGGCACCTCTCCCGGGAACTCGACGTGACTGGGGTGCATGGGTAACTCATTGGCCGGAAGTCCCTGAGTGAGGGCGGCCTCTACTCTGAGAAGGGTGTCGGCTACTGGATCGGCCCCCATATTGTGACCGACATCCTGCCACAGAGTGCCGTATTCTATGATAGTCCATCCAGTGGAGTTCACAGTCTCCCTCAGGGGTGACCAGAATCCATGGAAGTCAAGTGTTACAACGCCGGTACAAACTGAAAGGGTCGCATCTGCGATGGCTGCATCATCCGTCGAGAGCGCCTGGTTGTTGAGCCTATCAGATCTGATTGCCTCAATGGCGGCATGAGGGCGCGCTAACTCATCCGGCATATCGGACATGTCGACATCGTTGTAGCCCCATGCGTGTGAGACAAACAATCCGGACGTCTTGGCAATCTTGTTACCCGGATAGTTATG
>DAJH01000072.1 GCA_002498925.1 Euryarchaeota archaeon UBA173
ACTTCTTAGAAGTAGCAAATAGGAATATTGACGACTACTTCGAAGTGATGGATGCCCTTAACGTAACCAGGGCGAATTCCTACCCGCGCGTCACGGAGACAATTCCTGAAATCCAAGAGATGATCACTAATCTGATCGACAAGGGTTTCGCTTATGTCGCCAATGATGGGGTATATTTCGAAATCGATACAGCACCTGAGAAATATGGACAGTTGACCGGGCAGACTCTGGAGATGGTAAGAGAGGGAGCAGGCGGGAGGGTTGACGAAACCGGATCAGGAAAGAAGGATCATAGGGATTTTGCACTATGGAAGTCAGCTAAGGAAGGGGAGCCCAGATGGGAGAGTCCATGGGGGCCAGGGAGGCCTGGTTGGCACATCGAGTGCTCTGCAATGTCCCTCAAACACCTCGGAGAGAGATTCGATATCCATGGCGGAGGTTCGGACCTGATGTTCCCTCATCACGAAGCAGAGATTTTCCAATCAGAATGCTGCTTGGGTCACGAACCGGTCGTCCAGTACTGGATGCACAATGGAATGATTAACGTTGACGGAGAGAAGATGAGCAAGTCAGAGGGCAATTTTTGGACGGTTAGCGAAGCTTTGGAGAGTATCGACCCACTCGTTCTACGTTATACCCTGATAAATGCGCCATATCGTCAGCCCGTGGATTTCAACTCTGTGATGATTGACGACTCTAGGTTGAATCACGGAAGATTGCTCAGGGCCTATTCCGAGGGACTTTCTCTAGCAGGTATTGGCGAGTGGTCACAGAACGTGGAATTATCCGAAGCTTACCAGAGGTTCTCCTCTGGGATGAATGACGATTTCAATACCCGCGTGGCACTGGTGGAGGTGCAGTCTGTCGTCAAGTTACTGAGGCAAATGATCGACTCTGATTCGGATAAATCAGGTATTTCCGCCGCCACTGGTTGGCTCTCCGAGTTCGCAGGCGAAGTTTTGGGAATTCTGCCATCCGAACAAGAGGCACTATCCATCACAAACTCAGAGGCAGCAGCGCGCTCAGCAATTTCCTCGCAAGTCGAGGACCTCCTGGAAGCGAGGGAGTCCGCTAGGGAGTCAAAGAACTGGTCGAGGGCCGACGAGATAAGGGACGAGCTCATCTCCATGGGTGTGGTAGTCGAAGATGGAGCCGATGGACCAACTTGGAGAATAGAGTGAATACCTACTCTTCCTCGATCTCCAAGCCAGCATTTACACGTTCCCTGAGATTTCTATTGATTATCGCCAATGAACCAATGGTCACAGCTATAGCGGCAATTATCGCAACCCAGTAGAGAGGGCTATCTAACCAAGATCCGTCCGAAGACTCGTCAGAATCTGGATTATTGGGGACATCTTCCGAAGATACCTCCACGAAAACAACGTCATGCCTGCACTCCATCCATTCCTCATCAGAAGAAGTAATTGAGGCATCGGTGCAAATCCTACCAGGGACCGTGAAAGAGTCAGACACCTCAAGATTACAGAACTGGGTCATGAACCATGAGGAGATGCATTCGTCGGTATCCTTCATCACCACTAGGATGGAACCGCAGAGAATCTTCTCCCCCTCGGAAGCTTCTGGTATCCCATCCGACAAACACTCCTCAATGTGAATCCCCTCGGATATCGTTGTTGGATGGGGTATGGAGCCACCCCTAGGGCCAAAGGTGGGGAATGTCGTCGGAAGAACAGGGGGTGGCGTAGTTGGTACATTATTTCCTCCGTTGCCACCATTGCCCGTTAGATTGGTCTCGATCGGGTCGGCGCCACCAACTGTGCCGCCAACTCGATGGCCGTTTTCGTCAAGCTCGATATCGTAGTAGTCAGACCACAGATCGATAGTCCGGTCTTTCTGGAATGTCATAGAACGATTCAGCACGTCGAAGTAACGATCATCACCCAGAGTGAATAAATACTCAATTGGCACGCTCTTACCTTCATTGCACTCCTGTAGGTATGCGAACATTTCTGCGAACGTTTGCTGTGCCTCGGGGACTCCGTCGTAGGTGATGTCAGTCGCCTTCCTGAACCCCTCGGCCTCAATGATCTCAACTTCGTTATCCATGGCTTGCATGATGTCGACGTCTCCGAAAACAGGGAGCCCGCCTACTACGACCAGTCTGATATCCGGGTCTATGGCGTCTATGGCATTTCTATATGGGTCTGCTTCGAAGGTGTCTAGGACCACTAAGTCCGCAGCGAGGCCCTCTAGAATCCTCCCTGTGTTTCCTGACCACCCTATTGCATCTACTACGTTAGTTGTGATGGTCTGTAGCATCTCGTAATCCGAGAAAATATCCCCGAGTACATTTTCATCCCACCAGTCGGCAGTTTTGAGCTCATGCAGGGAGCTCTTGGAACCTGATGGAGACCAGTCCGGGCCAATCATAATGTTGACTCCCTCCGCTTTCGCCGTAGCAATATCGGTGGTGTCCCCATACAGCAGTAGATTTGATGTCGGAGACCATGCGAGGCTGCCTCCAACGCCACCCAAAGCAGAGAACTCAGGCTGAGTAAGCCCAGTTCCATGGATAACAACTATCTCGCCAACAAGCAGATCGTTTTCCACCAGTACGTCAAACTCTGCCCTGCTAGACTCATCTATGCCCTCTGCGAGATGGATGAACCATGCATTAAGTCCCCCTGATGAATTCCCACTCTTGATGTGGTTGCCCTCGTAGTCTGACTCCAATTCTGTCACCTTGGTCCAAATGCCATCCCCTCCAAAGTTGTACAACTCAATATTCCTAGCGAGCATAGTCTCGAAGGTATCGGTACCAGTGGTCGAGCTCCCCTGCAATGCCGTATTTCCGCCGGCGACCGCTCTCAACTCTGCAAACCTCATGGCAGATGAGTCATAGAGTGAGCAGCCGATGTCCTTGGCATCGCTGTATCCGGAGTAAGACTGCCACTGATACCTGTTATCCCAACCGTTAGTCCCATGGTCCCACAGTGGTATCAAGTTGTACTTTGCATGATTGTGAGGATCTACAAACCCTGGGTAAATCGTACCACTGGTTGGCACATGAACTACTCCCTCGGCCTGAGGCGGAGCTTCATCTGAGGCACTCCAAACAGCCTCAATAATGCCATCCCTTACCAGGATACGCCCATCATCAATCACGTCACTCTGTGAAACCATAGTAACGACCCGACCTTCTAGGACATACTCTCCTCGGTGAACATGATCTTGAGGGGGGTAGCAATTCCCCATCAGGTGGTTAACCCCGACCCATTCCTCACTGTTGGACCCGCCTGGGGTCGGACTGCTATCAGATAGCTTTGCCCAGTTTCCATCAGAGCCATATCCGTAAGGGATTCCGTAATCAGAATCTTCCGCCCCATAGCTGACAGAGTCAACTATCGATCCCGACCCATCCATGATGGATGCAGTATCGCCATCATAGTAGTCGAATTCAATATTGGTCTGCGCCCTGTAGAATACAAGGTAGGCACCAGGATCGATAACTGTCCCCCAAGCGATACTACACATTGGGGAGCCACCTTGGGCTATGTCGTCAAGCCACCATCCGCCAATATCCACGGCCTCATCAGTAGGGTTATGAAGCTCGATGAATTGATTAGAGAAACGACCTATCTCCCCATCGCCGTTCCAGTCTATGCCCCCGTACGACTCACTATTGGGAGAGGCGTATATTTCGTTAATGAAAACGTGATTTGGGAATGGAGAGCCACCCGATGCAGGCTGCCCCGATGAGAGTGCAATTGGCCCCAAACTAGTTATCGCTATCAGTAAGGCTGCAGCAACTGCATATGTGCGCATGACCCATCAAGCATCGCTCCTTGTTTTGAACCTCACCGCACCACGTTGATTGTCCCACCACGTGCGAAGTGCGAAATAGCACTCTGCCTACCCGTCCTCATGAGGGGCACTTCGGCAGCCCATATCGCTCTCGTGGCATTAATGCTCGCTAGCACCTCACTTTCGGGATGCTTTGGAGATGTAACCGACTCCGAAGAAAGCGGTCCAGATTGGGATGCAGGGATGGAATATGTCGACTCACCTTCCAGCCACACTGATTCCTGTGCTAGTACGCCCTGCATTAGGCCATTCACAGCTGGCGACCCATTCTCAAATGATACGTGGGGAAATTCCTCTTGGGCAGTATTTGG
>DAJH01000010.1:0-5825 GCA_002498925.1 Euryarchaeota archaeon UBA173
GCCAGGCATGTCGTGTGTTTCTGGTTCAATGTAGGACAATTGGAAGTGCAGGTGAGGGTCCCAGCCACCGTTCTCGTCCTTGTCGCCCATCCAGCAAATCACTTCTCCCTTGCTAATTTTCTGGCCGACTTTCTTGTCTCTGATGGACCCCGAGTCCAGATGTCCGTACAGTGCCCAAATTTGAGCCCCATCGACGATGTGCTTGGTGATGACCACGTATCCGTAGTCCCCATCAGCAGGATTGTATCCGAAGTGAGAGATCTCACCATCATCGAAAGCCATGCATGGCGTCCCAACAGGCGCCCCAATGTCTATCCCAATGTGGAGCGACCTCTCATCAGAGAAGAGCTCCGTATTGTACATTCCAGGGCGTAACTCATCATATCTTCCAATGTCATATTCGAAATTCGATGGAGTATATTTCCCAGTGGTGAAATCCCTGACTTCGTATTCATCTGGAAGGTCAACTACTGGGTGATAATCCCCAGTCCGCCACTCGACCATGGTGCACCGAGTAAGGACGAGGTCATCATTCCTCCTCTCCTCTATCCCGCCCCGTAGAATTTTGGGGGATACGGGCTACGCCTTCCACAGGCGGCGGCGCTTCCAACTTCCTTTTGGGACTGTCTTTGATGCCTAGCTCCTTGAGACGCCGACCTTCTGGCATCACACGACCATCGTAGGAACCAACTGCTGCATTGTATGCATTCACAGCAGTGTTTAGCCCCCTCCCCATCTTCGCGAGGTCCTCGCCGAACTTCGCAGACCTATCGTAGAACTCCTGCGCACTCTTGTGGATCTCCTTTGCATTGCTCGCCATGGAATGCTGCTGCCAGTAGATACCTACTGTCCGGAGTAAACCAATGAGGTCAACGGGCGTGCAAATCAGGATATTCTTGCTGAATGCGTATTCTTGTAATGTCGGATCTACCTCGAAGGCCGCGGCAAGGATAGGCGGTGCTGGGATGTACATTACCGTGAAATCAGAACCACCCAGTGTTCGGGCGTAATCGCGACTCACTAATGCATCAATGTGCTTCTTCACATCGGATGCGTGTTCCTTCATTTTCATCATACGCGCCTTTGGATCGTCAAGGTCAAGCCCATCCCAGTATGCTGCGAGAGGAACCTTTGCGTCGATTGGTATGTTACCACCATCTGGTATCCTCGCAACCATATCCACACGGCCCCCGCCTGCTCCCGAGGCGAGCGTGTACTCAAGGTCGAAGTCACAATGTTGAGTCATTCCTGCAGATTCGGCGATGTTCTTCAGTGAGATCTGCCCCCAATCTCCACGAGACTTTATCGAGCCACGCAGTGCAGTGGAAAGCTTGACATTTGTATCTCTAAGATCAGTAGTCTGTTGACGGAGTCCTTCTACTGTTCTCTTGAGTCCCTGGTAAGCCCCCTCTCGCTCCTTTTCGATACGATCGGTAGACTCCTGCAGTTTGTGCAAACTATCCTTGATGGGCGAGACTAGATCCTCGACTTCCTTCTTCCGAGCATCGTGGTCTTTACCTGCCTCGGCATTCACCTTGCCGAGTCGCTCTTCGGCAAGCTTGAGAAAGTCCTCAGAGTTTTGTCTCGAGACCTGTGCCGCCACGCTCTCCATTTGCGCGGCCATAGTATCGCGCCCTTGCTCGACAGCAGCGAGACGCTCTTCGGCACGGACAACGTCCGCCCTCGCTTTACCAGAGGCAGCGAGCCAGCCGATGACGATCCCGAGGACGACAAAGAGCACACTTAGGAGTTCGTTCACAGGGACCATTTACTAGTGGGGGTACTTGAACTATTCATTTTACAAGAAACAGTCTTTCTTACGTACTACTTTCCACTCCGCGGGACATGGGCGGACTCGGACGTGTCCGCTGTGCCATACTGGGGTCTAGGGGGGTGGTCGCTCAGAGGATTCTCCAGAGGACCGTGAATCACCACTGGCTATCCCCTGCGGCCGTGATAGGTTCTCCCGAAACAGCCGGAAAGCGAATCTCAGATTTGCCTTGGTCATTGGATGAGAAGAGACCGCCCCTTCCTGATATAATAGTCAGAGAAATCGGCGACCCCGCGTCCCTAGCCGAGGAACTAATCTCGGAGGGCATTAGGATAGTATTCTCAGCTCTACCCGAGGGGCCGGCTGAAATCGCGGAAGAGACGCTCGCAAGCTCTGGCTTGGTCGTAATTAGCCACTCCATAATCCACAGAATGAAAGAACACGTACCATTAGTCATACCAGAAGCAAACCACAATCACTTGCAAATCCTCAGTTCCCAGAGTCAGTATGGGGAAGGGAGGCTGATCTCATGCAGCAATTGCATGACTGTCCCACTGGCGATAACCCTCTCCCCCTTGAATGAAGAAATAGGCATACATGGAATTTCGATATCAACCGAGCAGTCCCTCTCAGGAGGGGGGAGGGAAATGCTGTCTAGTCTAGGACTTGGCAACTTACTGCCCAGGGGGATCGAAGGTGAGGCGGATAGTGTACGTAACGAACTCCTGAGAATTCTCGGCAATACAAACTCCGAAGGTTCCACAAACGCAGCAATCGACATCGATGTATGCTGTGAAAGAGTTGACAGGAAACACGGGCATTTAGCCAGGGTAGATGTGATTCTGGAAAGGGATGCCAGCGCTCATGAGGTTGTTCAAATCTGGTCAAAACACACTTCCAGGGCCCAGGCGCTCGACCTCCCCTCGGCATGCCAAGAGCCAATTCACTTCGTCTCCGACCCCAATAACGTCGAGGAATCAAGGTGGGAGGGAGGGGAAACCCGATCCCCGGGCGATGATCTCCGCGCTGCAATGGCTGTCGCAGTCGGCGATATCCATGTTTCTGGAAATAGAATGAGCTTCACTACCGTGGCTGACAATACAATCAGAGGGGCTGCCGGATACAGCGTTTTGATGGCAGAATTATTACTCGCAGAAGGTATGATTCACGATATCGGACATTCTCAGACAAGCTATCTAGGGTCAATCGGAGAGAGGCAGTAGTTCATCACTTGCCCCCCCATCCCCGCCCATGCGCCTGCGACATTTGTCCATGTTGCTCTCCAAGTTGGAAAGGTGCGAAGATCCCGATGTTAGCCTAGAGCAATACACTACTTCTGGAGAACTAGCCGCAAGATGGATGTTCGATATTGCCGCCTTCGGTGATTTATTGGAGGGGTCTACTGTCCTAGACCTGGGTTGTGGGAACGGAATTCTTGGGATTGGGGCCCTACACCTCAGCGCAAATAGTGCAATATTGATTGATTGTGACAGTGATTGCTGCGATGTATCCAGAAGAAACGCAGAAACCCTGGAGGGGACAAAGTCTTGCGATATTTTGGAAGCCGATGTCACATCTCTAGATTCAGATTTATGGGGCATTGATCTAGTAATATCTAATCCTCCGTGGGGTAGGCAGAAGGAGAAAGCAGACGGTCCATTCTTCGACCTCATCGAATCAATAGGGGTGGTATCTCACATTATGCACAGCTCCGATGCGAGGCACATCCGCCCCAGATTCGAGGAGGCGGGATGGGGTGTTGAGAAGTATGGAGAGGCCGACTTCGCGATTCCCGCGTCATTCGACCATCACCGTAGCTCCAGGGGAGTTACCAAGGCCGGTTTCTGGAGATTGACCCCTCCCTAGGCCGTCCGTACCGTTGATAGGGGGTCGGCCGGTCGCCCGGCCGATGACGGCTACTGTCGGTGACCTTGTCACACCCGGGACCCCTGTCGAGGTCCCAGCGGATGCAGAACCGGGAAACGGCCTCACAGAGTCCAGTGTCGGCTTCGTAGCGGTTGTAAATGGGAGGCTAGTTTTGGATGATGGGAATATTTCAGTCGATCCTTCAAGGCCACCCATAAATTCGCCAACTGTCGGAGATATTGTTATCGGCGAAGTGAATCGTCTGAACGAAAACGTTGCCGAAATCAGGATTTTGCATGTAGAGAGCAAGGAGGGCGGCCATAGGAGCCTCCCTGCAATGAAACTCTTTGCAGACATTCACGTTTCGGAGGTCGTCGATAGATTCACCCCCTCGCCAGGGGATGCCATGAGGATGCGCGATATCGTTAGGGCCAAGATAACCAAATCCGATCCAATACTCAAGGCCACAACCAAGGGGAGTACCAACCTAGGGGTTCTTTCCGCTTTGTGTACGCAGTGCGGCGAAGATCTAGTGGCGTCCGATGAGAAGCCCGACTTCAACGTCAAGTGTCCCAGATGCGACTATTCAGCATACAGGGTTCTCTCAGACGGATTCGGGCACGGGCACGAGATAAGGTCCAATAAATCGAAACTCAACAGGTCAGGAGAGAGGTGGTCCCCAGAAGCAGAGGCCGGACTCGGTCATGATGGTGCGAGGCCATATCTATCCCCCTTGGCAGATTTCAGGAGAGGCGCTTCCCATGAAATGCCCGCCAGTGCCAAAGCCACTAGAGGAGGCAGAGGCGGAAGGCCGGGTGGGCGCGGCGGCCAGGGTGGCCCAAGGCGAGAAATGCACAAGGCCGTATGCACCCTTTGCGGCTGCGATACGAAAGTGCCCTTCAAGCCCACGCCAGGCAAACCAATCCGCTGCCGCGATTGCATGGACAAGGTGAAGGACGGCAGGGCAACAAAGGAAGAACTCGCCAAAGAGAGGGAGACGATGAATGAGATGAGGGTCAAGGCCCAGGCCACAATGGGGACCAAGCTATTCGTTGGTAGGCTCTCATATGATACATCAGAGGATGAACTGACCAAGGCATTCTCGGCCCATGGCAAGCTGAAAGAAGTCCACATTGCAATGGACAGGGAATCGGGTCGCTCCAAGGGCTTCGCGTTCGTTACATTCTCAGACAGGAATGAAGGCTTGTCCGCAGCCAAGAAGATGAATGGAGCAGAGATAGGCGGCAGGAAGATTGTCGTAGAGGAGTCCAAGCCATCGGGCGGCGGCAGGAAAGGAGGTCCCAGCAGAAGGGGCCGCGGGGACCGAAACCGGTCGAAGCGGTGAAGTCCCGCCATCCCATCAGCGGGGCATGGACCCACTCGAGGGATGGCTGGTTCTAGATGGATACGAGGACGAGCCAGCAGCCTTTGGAGTCCCAAACTACGTCGGATTCCATGTTAGGTACATCTGCGGGGTACTCGAAAGTAGAGGGATAGATTACACCTACATGACCGTAGATGAATGGAGGATCAAATTCAAGTCTAGATTGTCCGATTCAGAAGGCATGAATTCTATTAGAAGGGAAATGGGAGGACTTTCGGGAGCGGTCTTGCTCGCCGGTGCAGTGGTTCCAGGAAAATATGTCAGAGGAACCCCAATAAGTCTGAAGGAAACCAACTCTTTCATATCGACCCTACCTATGAATACACCAATTCTTTGTGGAGGCTGGGCAATCAGGCATTGGAGACATGACGGCTGGACCCCCCTTAGGCCCAACATGTTCCTCACGGTACAAGACACCGACGCGACTCTCGACCACCACCTATCGACGGGAAAGTGGAAGCACAAACGAAGAACTCACGAACAATGGTCAAGATGGGCATTATCCGGGGCATCGTCCAAGGCAGTAACTGAACATCCAGACATTCTCGCACCAGATGGGTCTACTGGTCCTCTGATGTATGAAATCGAACTCTACCAGGGGTGTGTCAGATTCAAGAGAGGGTGCAAGTTCTGCATAGAGCCAAAGAAGGGATTGCCCCTTTGGAGGGACGAAAGTGATGTCATCAAAGAGATATCTACCGCTTTAGATTCAGGTGTCAGAAACGTCAGAATTGGTGGTGCTACAGACATCTACACATACCGAGCAGAAGGTGTCGAAGACCTAGAGTACCCGATACCAAATCC
>DAJH01000010.1:6228-9350 GCA_002498925.1 Euryarchaeota archaeon UBA173
AATCCTTCGATAATCGCAGAAAACATTGAGCAGTCAACGGAAATTACGAAGGCCTTGGTGGAATACCTCTCCGATGGCTCAGTACTTTCCTTCGGGCTGGAGTCAGCAGATCCCAATGTGCACGAAGAGAATTGGCTGAATTGCGATGCCAATCAGCTGATGACCGCCATTCGACACATCAACGAATTCGGCAGAGAGAGAGGCCCAAGGGGACTACCAGCAATGCTACCCGGGCTGAACTTCATCGCCGGATTGAACGGCGAGACTGCAGGATCCTACGGGATGAACATGAACTTACTTAGGAAAATAAAGTCACAAGGACTTCTTCTCAGGAGAATAAATATCAGGCAGGTCGAAGGACAGGGTTTCCAGGAAGTGAACGAATCTGCATTCAGGGATTTCAAAACTGAGGTCAGGGACGAGATAGACCAGCCAATGCTGGAGCAGATGCTTCCTACTGGTACAATACTGAGGGGCGTATGGTGGGAGTCCAGTGGCAACAGGATTAGGTTACCCGAGCATGTAATGGATCCTAGGCACAGGGACCCCTCCGTACATGGGGCCTCAGGTATCACTTTTGGGAGGCAGATGGGGGCTTACCCGATACTCGTCGGAGTCCCATACCTGATACCCCTCGAGACGGGATCAGACGTCATGGTGACCGGCCATGGGAAACGCAGCATCTCCGCAGTCGAGATCGGTCTTGAATTCAGTAATGCCACGCAACAGCAACTGGAGGCGATTCCGGGAATAGGACGTAAAGCGGCGTGGAGGATTGTCAGCCATCGTGCAAGGATGTCCAGGAAAGATACCCCAAGCGACTCCCTGGAATCTCTTTTCGATGGAGCTGGAATCCAGATGCCCGGCCATGCAAAAGAGGTCTTTACTGGTGATGCATGAGCATGCGAGTTGTAGGAATAGTCATATTGTCAATAGAATCGCTAAGGCTGTAATACAGGGGCTTTCGGACTAGTCCGACAAACCACTTTGAGCGATATAGTGTATGGATTGATGATTATGGCAGGCTGGAACGGTAGAAAATCAAGAATCGCAATCGCTTTGTTCCTGTTTTCCATAATGCTGGTCTCGGTCCCCGACTCTGCCTTCGCCTACAGTGGGGGAAAAACCGGTAGCTCATCCAATGGGTGCGGAGGGGGTGGATGCCACTCCAGCTCGTCAACCGTTACCCCGACTCTAACCGGCCTACCTAGCTCCGGATACTCTGCAGGTTCTACTTACTCCCTTTCTATAGGCGGATCCGGGGGTCCATCCGGCTCCAAAGGAGGCTTCAACTTGGACTCTAATTCGGGCACTTTCACTAATGCCGGCTCCAACGCAAAACTTCAATCCGGCGAAGTCACCCATTCAAACTCAAACTCCCGGTCATGGACAGTCGATTGGACCGCCCCATCGACGGGTTCGGGATCAGCAATATTCTACCTGGCAGTAAACTTTGTCGATGGCAACGGGGGGACATCTGGAGACGCATGGGGGACGGACTCGTGGTCAATCACCGAGGCCACCCCAGCCACAAACACAACCAACTCAACCATTGGTCCCAATCAACCAGGGTCCGACAGGGGTTCAGTTTTCAGTAACTCGATACTGGACCTTGACTCTGGTTCCCCTGTGCTCGTCATGTCAAACGGGTCACTAGTAACATTCTCGGCTGTCACATCGAACGGATCAACTAGTAGCGTAGCGGATTTCACTGAAGACGAGGTCATTTCAAAGGCAGGCCAATGTGCTATCCTGGAGAATAGAACTCTGAGGTGCAGGGGGGTGAACAACTACGGCCAATTGGGCCTGGGCAGCACCAGTCTGTTGAATGGGACCGTGGAATTCGGCAATAACATCCCAGTAGCTGTTTCTAATGGAAACACTCACACTTGCGCAATCTTGGACGATGCCTCACTAAAATGCTGGGGGAGGAACAATCACGGACAGCTGGGAGACGGGAGCAACTCCAACAGAAACTCCCCTGTGGATGTGGATTTGGGGGACAATAGGACTGCAGTTTCTGTGTCTGCTGGAAAAGACTTCACCTGCGCACTCCTGAACACAGGTGACGTGAAGTGCTGGGGGTACAATGGATTCGGTACCCTAGCAGACGGAACGACTTCCGACAGCAATACTCCCGTTATTGCGAATCACTCCACTGGGATGAGAGCTGTCTCACTGGTAACTCCGGGGTACAGCGTCTGCTCAATCTTCGAGAATGGCTCGGTTTACTGCTGGGGAAGAACCTACACAGTTTCCTCTGAGAACGGAGCAGTAACAAATGGCTCGGTAAACATACCATTCTCTACTGGTAGGACAGCTTATTCAATCGATGGGACATATTGGCACACCTGTGCAATTCTGGACAATGGGTCAATGAATTGCTGGGGGGTCAACACACACGGACAATGGGGGGATGGTAGCTGTAGCTCCGCTATTTCCAGTAGCGGCTGCACGGGTCAAGATAGCAACGCCCCAGTTCATGTCAGCATAGGTGGGCCCGTGTTGGCTATCGCAACCGGCGAGGAATCTACATGCGCGATAGTTCAGAATTACAGCTTAGCTTGCTGGGGAGGGCAGAGCGGGGAACTAGATGGGACCAGCGACGATCTCCTGATTCCTCATTGGATGAATTTCGACGTCGGCGCCGACTTGGCATTCTCCGATCAGGACCATGACGGTGACGGCATCTGGAACGATCTCGATACCCACATCGCCGGCGATGAAGATGGAGATGGTGTTTCCGTACCTTCTGACCCGTACCCCTCTAATCCAGCCCGCTGGCTCGACTGTGAAGAAGGAGAATGGGGCAGGCTGGTGTGTCAGAATTCCCCTGTAGGGCACTTCTCAGTTTACGGTTCACTATTCTACAACGAGTGCATTCCCGGAACCTACCAACCGGAGTCCGGACAGTCAGAATGCCACCTAGCTTCCGCTGGAAATTACGTCGCATCTTCCGCGGCCGAGACTCAAACTCAGTGTGGAGCAGGGACCTATCAGGCCGCCATCGGGCAGAATGCATGCATCGACACTTCACCCGGTAACTGGAGCAACCAAATATACGGGGATTCTCCAGACTTCTCGGGAAATGCCTATCCAAGAGTGAATCTATCAGATAGAAG
>DAJH01000051.1:0-2299 GCA_002498925.1 Euryarchaeota archaeon UBA173
GCATTGGCAGCCGCACCGGTTGCGATATTGCCCGCAATGATTGTTGACTCAGGGGACTTTGCTCTGATCTCGGCGACTGTGTCGATTACTCCATGGGAGTGTCCGTGCGCTGTGTCGATTACTATCGCGTCCGCGCCTGCCTCGATCAGGGCCATGGCCCTGCTTACCCCCTTCACTCCGGTGCCGGTGGCGGCTGCTACCCTCAGCCTGCCTTGGTCGTCCTTGCAGGACAACGGGTGATCCCTCGTCCTCTGAATATCCCTGACTGTGATCATGCCTGCGCAGTTGCCTTCCCCATCAACCACGACTATCTTCTCGATCCTGTGCTTCTGGAGGAGGCTCTGGGCCTCTTTGGGGTCATAATCAAGTCCGACTGTCACGATGTCACTAGTCATCATCTCGGAGACTTTCGTGGTATCGTCCTCTACGAATCTGATGTCCCTGTTGGTGATTATGCCTGCGAGGCTTCCTCCCCCATTGACGACTGGGAATCCTGAGAAGCCATATTTTGACTTCATCTCCCTCAGCTCGCCGATCGTCATGTCGGGATGTACGGTGATTGGGTTCAGCACGAGTCCGGACTCGAATCTCTTGACTCTCTCGACCTCGGATGCCTGCTCCTCGATTGGCATATTCCTGTGAATGACCCCCAAACCACCCGACTGCGCCATGGCGATTGCCATTGAGCTCTCTGTGACAGTATCCATCGCGGCAGATATTATTGGAATGTTCAGGCTGATTTCCGAGGTCAAATCGGTAGAAATGTCCACCTCGGCCGGAAGAACCGCAGACTCTGCTGGCATCAGAAGGACGTCATCGAAGGTCAGTGCCTCGGGAATGCCGTCTTGCGCCATTAGGGATGGCGTATGGCATCGATACTTGAACGATTCTATCCCTATTCCAGGGGGTTCCGTGAGAGCATGGATGGATATTCTAAGCGTCGTATTGAAAAACCCCGGTTGGGGGGGCCGGGACCATGTCCAAGAGAGGAGGTGAGAGGCTAGTTATGATTGGCTGGCGTGAGTGGGTAGGAATTCCCGAGCTCGAGGGGAGTCCGCTTCTCGCCAAGATTGACACAGGTGCATGGTCGAACACGCTGCACGCATCGGACGTAGAGATCGTTGAGTCTGACATGGAGACCCGAGTGAGGTTCAGACTGGAAGACGATGGTGGCTGGGTCGAGAGGCCACTGCATGACTGGCGTCGGGTCAGGGACACTGGTGGTCATGACACCCTAAGGCCGGTGATTAGGACTACGTTGGAGATTGCCGGCATGGACTTCGATATCCAGATGTGCCTCCAAGATAGGTCCAGAATGAAACATCGGCTGATACTTGGAAGACGATTCCTGAGAGGCGGCTTCTGCATACACCCCAAGAGAGAGTGCATTCACTCGGGCGAGCGGACAGTTCCAAGAATTATGCTAGGCTCGTGATTTCACCCCTCCATGTCATTAGCGATGCCCGCATGGGTAGAGCGTGTCCGAAGCGCGTATCGAGGGCGCTTACGCCCCTGTAAGCGAGCCGTCGCCATGGTGGTTGAGGGGGCTTGCGATCTTCATGGCCCTGATGGCAATTTTATTTGCGTTCAACGCTTTGATGACCGCGGTCACACCTATGCTCATCTCCGAGTTCACGGACATGGAATGGGAGGAGATTGAGGCTTACCCCGAAGACGGCAGCGACGAGGAGAAGGAAGAGTGGGAGGAAGGGAAGACTGCCTGGGAGGACATGCAGGACTACCTGGACGATTTTACTGAGTTTATGGGTCCGATAGCCTTACACAACGCCCTTCTAGCCATCATAGGGCTAGCCAGCGCAGTCCTGCTATGGACGAACAGGGAAGCCGGCATCAAGGCAGTCGGGGCGTGGATAGCCGTCAATTTCGCTGGAGGCATCTGGATGATGTGGAAGATGTCGGAAATAGGGTTCACGCCGGTTGACGACTATGGCCCGGAGGCAGGGGGGACTGCGATTCCCGATCTTGTCAACCAGATCTCGATGGTAGTGGGGGTTGGTCAGATCGCCTTCTGCAATGCAATAATGCTAGCCATACTGATGCTTGTCGCCAGCAAGTCCAGGCCGGAAACCTCCTATGACATACCCTCTGGCTTCCGAGATTCCTAGTGTCACTATGTTCAAGTGGCTTGAGCGCTAGGGCGTAGTATGGAACAAGTAGTGAATGGAGTGCTAGTGGTGAACACGGAGACGATTCCGGGGAAGCTGATTACGGAGACTTTGGGGGTCGTTAGCGGCTCCACAGTCAGAGCGAAGCACCTCGGGAAGGATATTTTCGCAGG
>DAJH01000051.1:2636-2858 GCA_002498925.1 Euryarchaeota archaeon UBA173
CTGAAGAACATAGTCGGAGGGGAGTTGTCACAGTACACGGAGCTCCTGCAGGAGTCACGACAGGAGGCCGTTGGAAGGATGGTTGCAGATGCAATGTCGCTCGGTGCGACAGCGGTCGTCAACGTGAGATTCGCGACGTCCGCAATCACCGCAGGCGCAGCAGAGCTCTTCGCCTACGGTACTGCCGTGAAGTACGAGTAATCGGAGGTCTTTCGATGGCTG
>DAJH01000074.1 GCA_002498925.1 Euryarchaeota archaeon UBA173
TTTCTTCGCCAATGCAGATGGCTCACACGGAATCTTCCACCCCGGGCCTCCTGTTCCTGCTCTGCCGTTGTTAGCATCTCGTGAGTGTGGACATCCACCTTGGATCATGAAGTTCTTGATGACTCTGTGGAAGTGCAGTCCGTTGTAGAATCCTTCATCCACTAGCTTGAGGAAGTTCCCCGTGGTCTCTGGGCAGTCTTCGGTGAAGAGTTCGATATCTATCTCTCCTGCGCTTGTCGTCATTCTAACTATGGTGGACATGGATTGAGCGAGTGGCAAGCAGTCCAATAGTGTAACTGCCGCAGTAAGACTAATGTCTATCCTTGGAAATGAGTATTTGATGAGTCGCTGCAGGGGAGTCGACGAGGACAGAACGGGAGCTCCCGAATGTGGGAAGCATGTAAAGTTCGGATCCAAGTATTGCTGGAGACACAAGTGACTGCTAAGCGACCATTGATCCTGGGATGACCCCC
Source organism: Euryarchaeota archaeon UBA173 (assembly GCA_002498925.1). GTDB lineage: Archaea > Thermoplasmatota > Poseidoniia > Poseidoniales > Thalassarchaeaceae > MGIIb-O5. The sequence goes on from DAJH01000074.1 coordinate 474, forward strand.
TCCGGGAGCTCGAGGAGTCTTACTGTTCCGTCTGGATCCAGTGCTCCGAGAACCAGGAACTGGGATACGAAACCCGTTGGAAGAGTCTTGTCACCCAGGTTTACGGCGCCTACCACCGTCCTTCCAATCAACTCATGGCGAGGGTAGTTGGTTATCTGGGCGGAGCTCCACATCTTTCCAATGACAGGTCCGAAGTCGACTTGTATCTTGTAGGATGGCTTCCTCATCTCAGGGAAATGCTCGACCTCGAGAATGACCCCCGCTCTGAGGTCTAGATCGAAGTATGCCGATGCTCCGACGTACTCCTTCCTATCCAGATTATCCGGGTGATATGGGTTCCCCTCGGAGTCAATCACGTGCTGGCCCATTCAATCACCGGCCACATCAGACCTCAGAATAAGAGGCCTGAGGTCTATTCCGGCTTCACTGAACGCATCGGCTCCACCTTCCTGCCTATCTAGGATGGTAATGCATGCCGCTACTTCGCAGCCCATCTGAATCAGCATCTGTGCGGCCTTCAGGGCCGATCCTCCAGTGGTTGTGACATCCTCCAATAAAACGACGCGGTCGCCCGACTTGATCGTGGCACCCTCTATCCCCGGGGGATTGCCTGTCTTACGGCCGCCTCTGCCTTTGGGCTCCTTGCGAACCATGAATCCTCGAAGAGTGGAGCCCCTTCCGGCCTTGGCTATAGCGATGGCAGCCAGCGGGACTGCGCCTAGCTCGAGGCCACCCACTGCTTCTACTCCTCCTAGTAGGTCCAATTGATCATGGATCAGGACCCCTAGAAGATGTGCGCAGTCAGGATCCATCATTACTGGTTTCATATCGAAGAAGTGTGGACTCTGTCGCCCACTGGCGAGGGTGAAGAGATCGTCTGGAGAATGCAAATACGCCAGATCTCTGACCCTGTCAATTAAGCGGCTCTTCGCCTCCTCTGCGGTGATGGACTGCATCTTCTTCCCCCTCTCCGGGACAACAGAGTCGCATGAAGGTTCGCAATGGTAAACGGCCCAAAGGGCCGAGATTACGGTCAATGTTCTTGGACGGCCTAGTCCGGTAAGGAGATATTCGCAGCGGAGAGTATGGTGATGGGCAGAGAAAACGGGACGAGTGCCGTCTATGATTCAGTGCGCTTGAGCGGTGAAATTTCCGCCTACCAGAAGTGGCTCGATGAGAAGGCTGAGGTTGAGTACCAACTGGCTTCTAAGGCGAAATCTATGGGTCTGGACTTCAGTAGGGACATTGAGATACCGAGAGCTGCGGATTTGGCCAGTCGAACCGAGAAGCTACTGGAGGATTATCTCAAGGGACTGAAAATTGAGGATGATCTCCGTGAACTGCTAGAGTCCACTGATAGGGAGAGTGCCTCCATTCAGATTGCAGTTGATGTTGCCAAGAAGATGCACGTCAGGGATGGTGACCTCAGGGATGCAATAGACTGTGGCCTGAGAGTGGGTCTCGCAGTACTAACAGAGGCCGTTCTTGTTGCTCCTCTAGATGGGATTGGGGCGGTACGAATTCTGAACAACGGCGATGGTTCGGAGTTTCTGTCTATCGACTTCTGTGGTCCAATAAGAGCGGCTGGAGGTACTGCTCAGGCACTATGCGTCCTGATAGGGGACATGATCAGGAGGGAGCTTGGCATCGGGAGATACGTTCCGTCAACACCGGAAGTGGAGAGGGTGAAGGAAGAGTTTGGGCTATACAGGGTAGGGCTACAGTACAAACCTCCTCCCGAAGAGATCGAGACGATAGTCAGGGCGTGTCCTGTGATGGTCAATGGTGAGGAGACAGAAAGGCAGGAATGTGCCGGTTACAAGGAGATCCGCAATGTCCAGAACGAGAATGGGTCATTCAGGACACGTGTAAGAGGGGGAGTGCTATTGGTAATCGGGGAGGGGCTGTGCCTAAAGGCCCCCAAGATCGTCAAGCATACCGAGAGGATGGACATCCCTGGTTGGGATTTCATCTCGCAATTCGCAGAGAAGGGGAAACCCAAGGAAGGGAAGGCTAGCGACTTCAAGAGTCGTACGATACCGAAAATCTCTCGCTACATGGACGATGTCATAGCAGGGAGGCCAATTTTCGGTGAGCCGGGTGAACCGGGGGGTTTCAGACTTAGGTACGGGCGCAGTCGTGCTACTGGTCTGGCAGCAGCAGGTATGAATCCGATTTCGATGGAAGCGGCAGGTGGCTTCATTTCGGTTGGAACGCAGATGAAGATAGAGAGGCCGGGTAAGGCCTGTGCAGTGACTCCCTGCATAGACATAGACGGGCCAACAGTACTGTTGTCCGACGGCGAGTATCGGATGATTTCTTCTTTGGGCGAATGGGATTCCATCCGGAATGAAGTAGTCTCAATTTGGGACAATGGAGAGATTCTGATGGGATTGGGCGAGTTCTTGGAGAATAACAAGGACCTCGTGCCATCGGCATACAACAGGGATTGGTGGGCTGCGGACCTCGTGGACTCAATCGACCATCCAGAGAAGGTACTGAAGTTTGCAGAAATACTTGGGCGGGAGAGGGGCAGCCTTCCCCCGGGAGTTCCTTTCAATGGAGCGATAAACAGAGGAGGGGAGAGCGATCTCGAAAGGAGTTGGCGCCGTAGGGATTGGTATGTTTTCCTCAGGGATATGGATCTCACATGGGATCAATGTAAGGGGATTTGTGGAAATTTCGGAACTGCTGTCCCTCCACCTTGGAACCTCTGGTGGGCCGACCTTCCGATATCATTCACTCCGCACCTTATCGAGGCTTTGATTGGTTCTGAGGCGAATGAGGGGGCCCTCAGAATAATGGGTGCTGCAAAGGGCTGGAGCCCCGATGGGAGAACGGTAGAGCTAGAAATCGAAGAGCAGGATCATGAAAGATGGCCTAGATGGACATCAGTCCGGATGCACGGGGTGACCAAATCATCCCTGATGACATTGGGGATGCAACATTATCACGATGGAGATGATATTCTTATTACAAAAAATTGGGAGAGTCTCCTTGATGGCTTGGGCCTAGAGTGCAGGGAAGGAGTGATTGTTCCGATAGTGGAGTCAGGATCACATATCTCAAGTAGGATTGAAGCGATTGAGGAATCTATTCAAATTATTTCAGAAGAGGAAGGAAGGCTAGAGAGGCTAGAGGCCAAGCGTGCTGTAGCTAGGCTTGAAGCTACAACAGCGGCAATGCAGTCTGGAAAAGATACCTTGGAAACTGAAGCCATCGGAGACGAGGCAGCGGAGAAGATTGGCGACAGTGGGCCAAGAGATTCTACTGCCCTCAGAAATTCGAGGAAGATCCTTGACGACCATGAGGTCGAGAGGAGTCTGTGGTTGGTCCGCAATCTCTCTCGTATGAGGTGGGAAAATTCTGTCCCATGTCGGGTTGGAGCTAGGATGGGGAGGCCCGAGAAGTCCGGCGTCAGAGAAATGAAGCCATTGGTTCACGCACTCTATCCGATTGCAGAGAATGGTGGGCCTCAGAGGCTTCTTGGGCACGCTTCAGCCAAGGGAAATCTAAGAGTCCAGCTCGGACCTAGGATTTGCGAGGATTGCGGAAAGGAGTCCCCTCACATAAGGTGCCATAATCGTCCTGATCCACATGTCGCTGTTGAATGTGGAGGGAGGACGATTGAGAGAAGGGGCAGGAGCACCAGACGGCGGAGACGCGGAGAGTTGACGAATATGCCTCTCTCATCCATCATGGAAGTCAAGAGGCGTGCTTTGGGCATGGATAGGCTCCCAAAGAAGATAAAGGCCGTAAAGGGACTAATCTCGATAGCACAGACGCCCGAGCCATTGGAGAAGGGGCTCCTCAGAGCGAAGCATGGTGTGTCGGTATTCCGGGATGGAACAGCGAGATACGACATGAGTGACGTTCCTATTACTCACTTCAAGCCGAGCGAGATTGGAACTCCGTGGAAGATTCTCTCGGACCTCGGTTATACTCATGATATGTACGGAGAAGAGGTTTCTTCCGATGACCAGATACTAGAGCTTCTTCCACAGGATTTCGTTCCATCTACTAAGTCCATAGAGCACCTCCTGTCAACATGTAACTTCGTGGATGACCTTCTGGAGAGGTTCTATCACATGGAGCCATTCTACAACGCATCTACGGAAGCAGACTTGGTGGGGCAACTGGCCATAGGGCTCGCACCGCACACTTCAGGAGGGGTCCTCTGTAGGATAATCGGTTGGACTTCTTCCTCGGCGGGCTACGCCCATCCACTGTTCCATGCCGCTAAGAGAAGAAACTGCGATGGGGATGAGGACAGTATAATGCTCCTTCTAGATGGTCTACTGAACTTCTCTAAGGAGATACTTCCAGCAGGTAGGGGCGGGAGGATGGACGCCCCTCTGGTCCTGACAACGAGATTGAACCCCAAGGAGATTGACAAGGAGGCACTCAATGTCGATTGCTCGTGGGGATACTCTAGATCCTTCTACGAAGCGACTCTTTCTCAGCCCCATCCCAATGAGGCTTCTTCTCTGGTAGACCTGGTTAGCGATAGGCTTGGGAGCATAGGAGACATCAGGGGGTATGGATGGACCCATGATTCGGGAGAGCTCGATGCGGGGCCCATCAATTCGGCTTACAAGACTCTGGAAACTATGAAAGACAAGATGACGGAGCAGCTTGCTCTTGGAAGTCGTCTACGGTCTGTCAGCGTCAGGAGAGTGGCATCTCAGGTAATCGAATCCCACTTCCTGCCTGATATGAGAGGAAACCTGATGGCTTTCACGAGGCAGAAGGTGCGCTGTGTAAAATGTGGCCACTCCTACAGAAGGATGCCATTGGCTGGAAAATGCGTGCAGAGGGTGGCCGGCTCTGTCGGTTTCTCTGGATCCGAGGATGGGGAGTCGTCCTGTAAAGGGAATGTGGTTCTGACTGTTTCTGAGGGTGCTGTCCGGAAATACATCAAAGTGACCAAGGAAGTAATGGAAAGCTACGGCGTGGACGATTATACTAAACAGAGGGTCGGGTGGATGTCGGAAAGTGTGGATTCGCTATTCAGCAATGACTCGGTGACAGTGATGACCCTGGAAGACTTCATCTAATCAGAAACCCACTTCGAGGATATCCAGTATCTTCTTCATCCATCCGAGCTTCACAATTTTTTGTTTCGGATCGGTCTTTCCTGACCATCTTCCCACGACATCCGTCCTAGTTCCAAGCATCCTGATTCTCTCGAGGGGGACTCCCAATGATCTGACAATACAAGCGGCTCTGTCGCCATCCGTGAATCCTCCTGGATTATGCATGCCCTGTATTATCCCGGGAGTCTGGTGCGTAAGGACGAGGGGGGGCGGCGTGGGCGATGAGGCCGCTATTTCTAGAAGCTCTCGCCAATCCTCGGAATTATCACCATGTGCGTGTAGGAAGACTGGTATGCCCCTCTTGACCGCTGCAATCGTCCCATTACCGCCATCTGCATCACTAACAAGGAAGGCAAGTCTAGACCATGCCCTCTCCGAGGTTGTCTCCGGGAGAAGAGATAGGACCCCAGTAGCACCATCGGCAGCGACTAACAGGGTAGGTTCATCGAGGATAGAAATCAGCTCATCGACCTCTATCGCGGCGCCCAAAATGGCGACTTCTTGCTCACGAAGGACCATTCTACGTTGGATTCCAGCGACCGTGGATGACCTCTGGAACCTAGACCATGCATCGATCTCCGTTGACTCAACTGCGTCGAGAAGGTCATTGGCACTCCTCTGATCGTCCTCTAGACTCCAACCAAAATGAGTGCGGATATCGTCTTGCATTGGGACGAGTGCGGTGTTGCTTGGAGTAAGATCGGTCGGCCTCTCTTTCATGTGCTCTCCAGTGGAAGGGCTCGGTGAGTGTTGAAGAACCCTCTTTGTACACTGAGTACTGTGCCGATACCCCTTAACCCCCCTGAGATTGGAGATTTGGGCCTCCTCTCGAGGTATCCTATGCTCCCCCAGGGAAGGGAACACATGAGGTCCGTACTCAGTGAGAATGGGATTACCGTGGAGGACCTGATTGAGGCTCCTTGGTTGGAAGACGTACGGAATAGGGGCAGGCTACGCCTACTTGAGTCGGTAATGCACAGAGATGGGGTTGACGCTGCTACGGTTGTTGACCTCTCTACTGACTTGGGGAGGATGACGGAGTCCCTCTCATTCCTGCATGCTATGCTTGTGGTCTGTGCGTCCTTCGATGAGCGTCTGCTTGCCCGCTGGATTGAAGGAGAGGCAAGTAGAGCCGACCAGTTGTTTGGAATGGACACAGATAATTTCGACAAAATAGCCACTTCATACCTCTCCGGTTTGAAAGAGGAGCAATCTAGTGGAACCAGAGAGATTGAGTATTGGGTCCCAATGTCTGACTTCATCGAATTGTGCCCTCGAATTTCTGGCAACTACTGGAGGCTCGCAAATCGTCCTCTGAGAGAGGGGTGGGTTTGCATGAATGCATCTTCGGGTGAAGACAGCAGACAGAGGACCTCGAGGCTACTGAAGGAGCGTGTCAGGGAATACTTGGACAAATCTTGCAGGGAGAGGATGGAAAGGATGAGTGATGAGTTTGCAGCACTGTTTTCAGAACCCGTGGAGAGGATTACGGGACTTCTCTCGGAAAGGGTCAGTGCAGAGTTGCCAATGTCCGCAGCAGTCAGAGAGGATTGGCCCCCCTGCTTCGAGTCCGCGGTTTCCGAATTGAATCAAGGCGTAAACGTGAATCACGTTGGCAGAGTTTTCCTTGCATCATTCTCAAGATCACTTGGGCATTCGCAGGAGCAGACTTGCGCCTTTTTCTCGGGTGCCCCGGACTACAATGCAGAAACGACTTCCTACCAAGTATCCCATGTGTACGAGAGGGAATACACGCCGCATGGTTGCGCGTCCCTAAAAACATCGGCTAGATGCCCGGTAAACATCGGTGACGATAGGCTATGTGATCAAGAGTGGATGACGCACCCTCTAAAATATCTGAGAGCTAAGCAAAGACGTAGATTTCAGGCTCCCACCGAGGCAGGTCCGACACAGGAATCGGAGGCAAAGGGGAGCGTTTCAGGCAATTCTTCATAGCGTCATTGATGATATCAACAGTCGAGGGGGAGTGGTCAGATGGTGCGGACTCTAGTTCTAACCGTTGACAGGGACAATGACCTAGGGGTAAAGGCCGGCATTAGAGGACCTGTAATCGGGAGGAAGGCCACTCTGGCAGCAGCTCTCAGACTGGGGCTAGCTGATCCGGAGGAGTCAGATACCAACGCAATACTGGGAGCCCTCCATCGTCACGATAAACTGAATGAAGAGGCCGTGGGGGACGACGAGGTTCAGATTGCACTTCTGACAGGAGATGTGAGGGT
>DAJH01000084.1 GCA_002498925.1 Euryarchaeota archaeon UBA173
TTCTTCCTGACCACCGTCCCTACGCCCTGGCTCGATGGCAACCACGCCGTATTCGGTGAAGTTGTGAAAGGAATGGATTACGTCTACAAGATCGAGAATTGCGACACCAAGCCAGGGGACAGGCCATTCGACCCCCAGAAGATAATCAAGGTCGAGAGATTCTAGTAAAACGACTCACTAAATCCAAATCAAATTATTTATTAATAACTAATTAATCGAAGGTGCATGGCCAAGCACCGCGCGGGGGACCGCAGGATAATCAGCATCAGCATACCAGAGGAGACAGCGAGGAAGCTAGACAGGAAAGTCGGCAAGGGGATGAAACAGGGCAGGTCCGCTACGATTACCAGGATGATCGAGCAGGGACTCTCCCACGATGCCACCCCTCCTCCCAATGAGACTCCTCCCCAGAGATCGGCAAGGGCTGACCCCGACTCCTTCAGGGTGGAGAGGGATACGATGGGAGATGTTGAGGTGCCTTCTGACAGGTACTATGGTGCCCAGACCTCTCGTTCCCTGGTCAATTTCGATATCGGGGAGGATACAATGCCGAGATCTATAATCCGGGCCTTTGGGATACTCAAGGGAGCGGCCGCCCAGACGAACGTAGACCTCGGTCAACTCGATAAGGAGGTGGGAGCGTTGGTGTCTGCTGCATGTGAGGAGGTAATTTCTGGAACATTGGACGAGCACTTCCCCTTGCGAGTATGGCAGACTGGATCCGGCACGCAGACAAACATGAACTCGAACGAGGTAATCGCTAACAGAGCGATAGAGCTCGCTGGGGGAGAGCTAGGAAGTAAATCACCCGTTCACCCAAACGATCACGTGAATCGGGCCCAGTCCAGCAATGACACATTCCCCACTGCAATGCATATCGCAGCAGCTGAGGAGATCACTCACAGGCTTCTACCGGCGCTCTCCCACATGAGGGAGGCACTATCGGCCAAGTCAGATGATTTCTCCTCGATAGTCAAAATTGGAAGGACCCATTTGATGGACGCTGTGCCCCTTACACTGGGCCAGGAGTTTTCCGGATATGTTTCAATGCTAGACTCCGATATTCGGAGGATAGAGAATTCACTGACCGACCTCTTCGAATTGGCCCTCGGCGGGACTGCGGTGGGCACGGGTCTGAACACCCACCCCGACTTCTCCGAGCAGGTCGCGAGCAGGATCGCCGAGAAGACGGCTCTCCCATTCGTCAGCGCGGACAACAAGTTCGCCCAACTAGCGGCCCATGACGCATTGGTCGCAGCGTCTGGCAGCCTAAACACACTGGCCGCGTCTCTCATGAAAATAGCCAATGACATCAGATGGCTGGGTTCCGGACCTAGGTGTGGTTTTGGAGAACTGTCTCTTCCCGCCAACGAGCCCGGATCCAGTATTATGCCAGGCAAGGTCAACCCGACTCAATCAGAGGCCATGACCATGGTGTGCTGCCAAGTCATGGGAAATCACACTGCAATATCGATAGGAGGGAGCCAAGGGAACTTCGAATTGAACGTGTATAAGCCAATGATGATTCACAATCTCCTTCACTCGGTCAGGATTCTCTCGGACACATGCAGATCCTTCACCGACAAGTGCGTTGTTGGTTTGGAAGCAAATCAGGAAAATATTGCCTCTCATCTAGAGAACTCCCTGATGCTTGTCACTGCATTAAATCCGCACATAGGATATGATAATGCGGCAAAGATAGCGAAGAACGCACATCAGAAGGGACTCACACTCAGACAGAGCGCTCTGGAGCTTGAGATGCTAACCGACGAGCAGTTTGACGAGTGGGTAAGGCCGGAGTCGATGACAGGACACACATAGAGTGGCCTAGTTCCCAGAAAAATTTGTTTGAATGGGCCAAAGTAGGGTGGGAGCAGCAGGGGGTTCTGCTTGGGGAAGCTTTCCCCCCTGCGTACTCCGCAGGGTCCGGTTCCTCCTAGTCAGACTAGGATTTCCCGGGTAGACGACTCTGGAACCACTGGGGTTCCTTCGCCATTTTTCTGGACGTTTGGGTAATATCCCCCCGGAGAATCGCTCCTCCGTCGCCCTTCTCGATTCCCTCTATGGCTATTATCACCATTTTGTTTCTCGATCGGTACCGGTCCTCCACGGGTCTCCCCGCTCTTGTTCCCGGTGTGTTTCCCTAGGTTTCCTTCCCCTTCCTTGCGTCCGGTTCTCTCCACTTCGTTCCCCACACCCGTGCTCTAGGTTCCCGCCATCTCTGACTCTCCCCCTTCCTTCGTGTACCTTTGCAGCATGGTCTCCTGGTACGGTTTGTGTTTTCCCCCCGAAGGGTTCGGTTCCGTTTTCCCCAGTTTCCCCCCGCGCTTCCTTCCCCTTCCTTGCGTCCGGTTATCCCCACGTTGGTTCTACTGCCGCCTCCTCGCCCACAGGCGATTCGACTGTTCCCCGTTCACCTTTCGGATTCCGGTTCTACCTCTCCGACTTTGCGGATCAGTTGTTGTGGCCCGCGGGTTTGCCGAAGCGCGCCCACACCACTCCCCCGGAGCGGCAAAGTCAACAGGGCAAGCGGCGGCAATTAAACCTTTCGTTATATCAGTGCAGTACAGTGGAAATTAGGGTCGCAAAACGATAATTTCCACTGAAAATTATCACTCGCGCAACCCCCTAAGACGGTCCCTCAAGTGGGAACTCCTTCCGTCCTCCGGGCCTTCAGATGGCCCGTCCGACATTCGCCGCTCGAGGAAATCCGCGTTAATTGAGAATATTCGTCCATTTTCATCACCCAGGGCGACCCACTCTCCCTTGTGTGCGAAGGAAGAAATTCTTTGCTGATGCGTAATTTCCGAAACCCCCAATGAATCCTGCACAGAGTGGAAAGAAGAACTTCCACTCCATGAAATCGCCCATACCCCCCCTTTTCCTGGCTTTGGTACTATGGCGTCCACCGACCCTCCGATCGACCCTTTCCACCCGTCTCCCCCCACGGTTCCTTCATCTGTCCCATATGCCCATGAACCACTATCGAAAGAGGACAACGACCTTATCGAGGCCTCGGAGTTGCCCATAGCGGATCCCCTGAGGTCGGTGATTACCCCATCACTGTGTCCGAAAAGTATGCCATCGGGGCCTTCTGCACCTACCGTCACAGGTGATTCAGCAGACAAGCGGACATGGGACAAATCCTCGCCAACTCTGGCCCAAAAGTACCCACATCTAGGCCTCCCTAGGCCCATAACGACACCCTCTTCCGGGTGGGGCGCCAGAAACCAGCACCTCTCCTCGAAGCTCCATCTATTCAGTAGGGAACCATCCAACGAAAATGCCCATAGCGTAGATTCCACGTAGTCGGACACCTCTATCTCATAGACAGATGAAGTGGCCCAGACCACATCCCCAGTCTGGACGACATAATCACTCGCGCCCTCGAGATCCGATTCCCAGAGAACTTCTCCAGTTTCCACGGAAAGGCAAGACAAGACGGATGATGATGAAACGAATAACAACTGTTCCGCTAGGTGCATGTCAGAAATCGGGCCTTCAGTGTCCAAGCCCCACTTCTTCTCCCCTGTCAGGGGGGACCAGCGGACTATCTGGCCATCATGAGACCCACCAACAAGAGAATCGCCATCGAGCGCGAGGGCCGTGCACGCCCCTTGCAGACCTCGTGTGAATGACGATACAGCCTCCAGCGTCAACACGGCCATGGCCCTCGTCGGGACCTCATCGATATCGTGCTTTCGTGCCTATGACTATGGCCCAGTGATCAATCACTACTCCATATGCGGAATTTCTGCATGCTAAGAAGTAATTCCATAAAGCCGCTGAACCTTCTTTACCAGATACTCAACAAACGCATCCGGAGAGGGCGGAGAACCCGTTGCCTCCTCTATCAGATCAGCGGGCTCTAGGATACTCCCCCTTCCGTGAACCTTCTCCCTCATCCACTCCAGGAGGGGTCCGAATTCGCCATTTCTGACCTGTTCGTCGTGATTCGGCAGGTCCTTGCGCGCAGCTGCCAACAGCTGCGCGGAGTATAGGTTGCCAAGCGTATATGTTGGGAAGTAGCCGATAGCACCCATCGACCAGTGTATGTCCTGCATGACACCGAGACTCCTGTTTGGTGCCCTAACCCCTAGGTATTCTTCGTACATGTCATCCCACTTGTCAGGGAGGTCATCCACCTCTAACTCACCGGAAATCATCAACTTCTCTATCTCGTATCTGATCATTATGTGGATGTTGTAAGTCGCCTCATCTGCCTCGACCCTAATCAGACTGGGCTCCAACAGATTGACCGATTTCCAGAGCTGTTCAGCAGTAACTCCGGACATGTTCTCCGGAAAACACTCTTTCCACATCGGTAGTGACCACTCGCAGAACTCTAGTGATCGACCAATCTGATTCTCCCAGAGCCTGCTCTGGCTCTCATGCACCCCTAGTCCGTTAGCAGTTCCTGCTGGTTGAAAGTCGAGGTTCCGGGGTCTGCCTTGCTCATAGGTTCCGTGACCAGTTTCATGCATCGACCCATAGAGAGAACCAAACGGGTCGATTTCGCTGTACCGCGTAGTCCACCTCACATCGTCCGGATTTGGGCCCCCGCAGAAAGGGTGCGTGGACGCATCCCTCCTGCCAGCCTCAAAGTCGAATCCTATTGCTTCCGAGACCCTCTGGCTCAAAGTCTCCTGACCCTCCTGACCCCACTTATTTTCTTCCACCCATGACATATCGGGCCTCTCGCCCCTCTCATTCACCGCTTTGATGAGGGGGGCAACATTCTCCCTCAAACCCTCGAATAGAGGATCGAGCCTCGACACAGAGAGACCAGATTCGTAGAGGTCGAGTAGCGCGTCATATCGGAGCGACTCATAACCTAGGTAGTCCGCCTTCTTTCTTGCCAGCTCTATTGACTTGGCAAGATCGTCTCTGAATATGGAGAAGTCGTTCTTCTCTCTTGCCTCAGTCCAGGAAATCACGGACTTGGAGTTGTGCTTAGCCAGTTCTGTGACGAATTCTGTTGGCAGCTTTGTGGCCTTGTCATAGGACTCGCGCGCCAGCCTGACATTAGCCATTTGCACCTCATCAAGGCCCCCCTGTCGTTCCAGTTTATCGAGTAACTCCCCTATTCTGGGGTCAGTCTGTCTGATATGCCCCTCCTTCGAAACCCAAGCTAGTTGCTCTGCCCTCAGTGCCGCTGCCTTAGGTGGCATCATAACCTCTTGGTCCCAACTTAGAAGTCCTCCAACTTGCCTGACGAGAGATATGTCCTTCAGCCTCTCCATCAGTTCATCATACTCGTCCATGGGTCTCCCGGGAGGCAGCCACCTCATAACTTGAATCATGTCAATATTAAGGAGAATGTCTGGCCAACAGACCGAATTCATCATGTGTACCTCCATTCCCGATTATGGCATGCACCGACGTACTGTAGCAGCGACCTTGGTCCTGCTCTTCCTGGTCCCGGCCCTTTCGGGATGCTTCGGTGCTGAGGAAACTAATGACGCTGTACCCGAAGAAAATCACTGGCTCCCTCCCGTTGAGGAGCGCTCTGACCTGATTTACAGAGACAACGATGACTTCAGCAGAGTCTCGGAAAACGGGTCTTATCAGATAGGGGAAGTCATGTCAATCTATGTCCCTGTAACATCAATCTCCGTTGCTGATGGAGGGGCCGGCGTCACTGGAGGGGCCGAGGTCCATATGGGATTGTGGCTTCCATTGATTGATGGATGTGAGATGGGCTCCGAGACACTCGAGGATAAGTGCAGAGTCCCAATAATTGCAGAAATTGGACCATACTACGACGATGGAGACGTGGATGCATTAACTCCAGCAGACCGCCTGGGGCGTTTTCTGATAGAGAACTTCGTTCCACATGGATATGGAGTGGCTCAAGTATCGGTCTTCGGCACCGGAGAGTCAAACCACTGTATGGACTTGATGGGCGATGATGAGCAGGAAGGAATACACGCAGCGGTAGAGTACCTCGGGAAAGCCCCATTCTCAAATGGGAACGTTGGAATCATCGGCAAGTCATATGATGGCTCAACACCATGGGAGGCAGCAGCGATGGGCTCCTCTCACCTGAAGACCATAGTCCCAATGTCGGGGCTTATCGGCCTACATGATCTGATGTGGAGGAATGGCAGTATGGAGTTACGTGGTGCCATCATGCACAATGGCGTTTACGGAAGCTTCGGCCTAGACGGCGATCTCGAAGATGTCCAGAATGCATGTGAAGGATACATGGAAGGGTATTACGCGGGCGTAGGCGCATATCTAACAGGGGACAATCTGGCTTGGACAGGAAGCGATTACTGGGAGGAGAGGCACTTCCTCACCAGGGCAATTCAGAATTACAACGGATCAGTGTACATCATACACGGCCTCCAGGACTGGAACGTCGACCCACATATGGCATTCCCAGTGCATAATATGGTCAGGGACGCAGGACTTGATGTCAAGGGACTTTACGGCCAATGGGGGCATGATTACCCAGACAGAAGGGGTGGACATGAGGGCCTCTCTAGTGGCAGGGGCGCTGAGGCCTTCCCCTACACATTGAGATGGGACTGGGCTGATGATATGCTTGAGTGGTTCGATTTTTACCTGAAAGAAATGGGCCCAAAGCCCCGACTAATCGCAGAGGTGCAAGATAATATGGGCGGTTGGAGAGTTGAGGAGACTTATCCCCCCTTGGACTCAATATGGATTCCTTATGGTATGGACCAGTGCTCAATAATAGGCGGGAGCGATACTATCACGCCCACTTCCAGCTTAGTCGTTGAATGTCCTGAATTCGATACTGAGACAAGGATAGCTGGAACTCCAACATTCCATATCGAGGCTACTATCTCTATACTCTCCACTAGTGGACATCTGTTCGTCGAAATGGTTCAATCTAGTACAGGAATGCATCTAGGGCATGCAGTGATGGATTTGAGATTCCACGAAGGCGGCAGGGAGGGCGCTCCCCTGGCCCCAGGATCAACTGTAATTGCTAAGATGGAATTCTTCGGGATGGACGTTGTTGTTCCAGAGGGGGATGGAATCCAATTGATAATCACACAGACAGGAGAGGACTACCTGCCTAGCCCAGTATCGGTAATGCCCGTTTCGCTATCTATGGGCCCTCAAAGCATCCTTACCCTCCACACTGTGGAAAGGACCTGTGTGGATCTTTTCCTCCCCCCAATGCAAGAGCCATACCCGCAGTGCACCTAGAATACGCTGTGTCATGGCCCCGAACGCTTGATGCGCACACCTTCTCTCGGATGGGTTCATGTCGAACGGGGTTCCTAGGGTCAACGTCCCCGTCGTCGACCGTATCATGCTCCATTTGTGGGAGCAGGATCATCAGGCCGACCACTATATCGTAACGCAAGAAGTAACCCGTCCAGGCATTGCAGAGGTGTGTGCAATGCATCCCCCCAATGTGTCTAGGTCAATGCGCGAACTAATGGCCGAAGGATTAGTTTCCGAGCACACTAGAAGCATAAGGGGCGAGAATCGAAGGCAGAAAACATGGCAGTTAACGGAGGATGGCAGGGAGGAGGCCAGGGAGAGAATAGAATCGCTAAGGTCAAGTCCAATACTAATTAGAGGGAGGGATGGGACCCTGTTGGAGGTCAGAGCAGATGAAGCGCCGTCCAAGTTGGAGACAAATCTCTCATTGCTCCAAGTGCTTATGCATGCTCAACATGAAGGGGTACTAAACTTCGGTGACATCAGATTCGGTGCCATAGTGGCATCTGGCGAGGAACAACAAGGACCTGGCTCGATAACACTTCTAGCCGGGGCCCACTCAACCTATGACACACTTCCACCTAAGACTAGAAATGTTCATGGAAGGGACTCTGAAAAGGCACAATTAGATGACTGGATTACGTCTGAAGTCCCACTATTCGTGATTTCTGGAATAGCTGGATGTGGAAAGACAACACTCGCGTCTTATTGGCTCGAGGAGGCAATATCTAGTGGACTCAATCGAGAAGTAATGTACTATCCCTGCCAGCCATGGGACTCATCATTGGGAATTGCTACCAGCCTTCTTCATAGATTGGGAATAGGGGAGGATGGAAGGGACAGTGATCCGTATGAGGTCCTAGAATCTCTTCCGCTGAAGCCAGGTGCAAGGATAGACTTGGATGCATATCGCAGAAGACTGAATGCGCATCTCCAAGACGACTCAGGAAAACTCGGTACTAAACCTCCACAACTCCTTCTCATTCTGGATGATGTCCACAACATAGGTACTGAGGGCAACCATCTATTCGGGGCTCTACTCCAGGTCGCCGAAGCGACAAGCCTCAGGCTGCTAATGATTTCCAGAACTAATCTGGCATTCTATGATAGAAGAGATGTGCATACGAGGGAGAAGGTGCGTGAGCTTTCTCTTACAGGGCTAACAATCGAAGAAGTCAGAGAGTGGATTTCCTCTCTTGAGGTGCCTAGATCTGCTCCTATCGATGAAATTCACAAAGCCACTGGAGGGCATCCTCTGGCCGTTGAACTCCTGGAACTCTATGGGCAGACATTACATGAGGACTGGCTAAGGTTCCTAGATGAGGAGATCCTAGATGTTTTGCCGAGCGATAGAAGGGAGATGCTTGCCCTATTGGCCGTAGCTGAGAGGCCAATACCATGGGATTCCCTAGCTATTGCTGCAGAGTACGATGGACTCCCTCCACATGATCTCATCGAGAGGGGTCTGATGTTAGAATTATCAGATGGAATGTGGCTTCACGAGGCCCTTAGGGCCAGGCTTCTGAGAGATGTTGGAGAACCTCACGAGGATCGTCTAAGAAGGCTAAAAGACGCGTTACCCTAAGATGCCATGTGCCTGTCTAGCCAAGAATCCATCATTGGCTTAGGCCTAGCCCCTGTTTCTCTATCCACCAACTCTCCATTATTGAAGAGAAGCAAGGCTGGTATCCCCCTAACACCAAATCTCCCAGCACTAAGTGGGTTGACGTCAGTGTTCACCTTTGCAATCGTGATTTCTCTTTCTTCTGATATCTGCTTTAGCACTGGCCCTATCATTTTGCACGGGCCACACCACGGCGCCCAGAAATCCACTAGGACCCATTCGTCACTTTTCGTTACAACATCAAAATCAGCATCACTTGTATCGACTACCTTTCCCATACTCGCACCAAAGCGACGTGAGCGGGGCCCCCATATCAATATGCGGCTGTATCAATCACAACAATAGGTATGAGAACCCAAGCCTCCACGGAACAACTGGGGAGTCAATTGGAAGTTACACCCAGCATCCTCACAGTCGATTACTGCGAACTTGGTAGAACGCTAGACGAGGCGGCTGCTGCAGGAATAAATTGGTTCCACATGGACGTCATGGACGGTAACTGGGTGGTCAACAAGACGATTACCTTCGGCCCCGCATTAATTCGTTCTGCTCGGGAGAGGTTAGGCCCTGAGGCATTCATTGATTGTCACCTGATGGTCAATAATGCCGAGGAATCCTGGGATCAATATGTCGATGCTGGTGTTGACATGGTGATTGCACATATTGAGGCAGTAGATGACTTCCCCACTCTCATCGATAACCTTCACTCGGCCGGCGTCCAGGCCGGTTGCGTTCTCAATCCTGATACCCCCGTAGAGGAAGTCATGCAACTTCTCCCCGACCTCGATCTTGTTCTAGTGATGTCCGTAGTTCCTGGTAAGGGGGGCCAATCATTCATGCCAGAAGTCGAAGGCAAGGTTAGGGCATTTCGTGCCGCTATAGATTCTCAGGAGGAAGCAGGCGGTAAGTCCCCTATGCTCATGATTGATGGCGGAATAAAGGATCACAATGCAGCCACTGTTTCGGGATGGGGAATTGACATAGCAGTGGTTGGCAGTGGGCTAATCAATGACAGGGGGACAATCGCAGAGAATTTGGAATCAATACATTCGGCCCTAGCAAAGTAGTCGACAATAGCATTCAAAGCCATCTCCCTCTATTCACATTCATGGTGACCGAGAGCTGGGTGGCGAGCGAGGTTTCGAAGATCGTACCCGATGCAATTGTGGAGGCCACAGATCTTCATGGAACGGGCGACCATTTCCACGTCAGGATAATCTCACAGGGCTATGAGGGACTAAGGCCGCTCCAGAGGCAAATGCCGATACTCAGGCATTTCAAACAGCATCTGGAGAGCAACCTTGTCCATGCATTGGATCTGAAATGCATGACTCCAGAGCAGGCAAAGAACGCAGGAAGCACTACCTTCGATCCACACTCAGGAAAGCAAGAGTTCTTTGGTGTGCATGTCAGACGAGATGACAGGAAGTGAACGTATGAGTGAATTCAATTGGAGCCCCGAAGAATTACAAGAAGTAGTCGATAGTAACCCAATTGTCATTTTCATGAAAGGAACTCCAGCACAACCACAGTGTGGATTCTCTAACAGGGGAGCCCAAATTGTCAGCTCCTTCGCCAAAGAGGTTGGTCTGGAGCAATTCGCGTGCGTCAATGTCCTTTCCGACCCAAGGGCAAGGACTGCCCTGAAGGATTGGTCCGAATTTCCCACTATCCCGCAGGTATTTGTCCACGGGGAACTCATTGGGGGGAGCGATATCGTCCTCGAGATGTACCAGGATGGTAGCCTCAAGGAGATGTTTGAATCCGGAATGGCATGAGTGAGGAAGACGCCAGTAGACGCCTACCTATGGCGACAGCACTCTTTGGCGCTGCTGTACTCTCGTTCGCCCCCCTCCTTTACCAGTATTCAGACACAGCCCCCGTCACTGGGGCATTCTTCAGGATGCTTTATGCAGTTCCAATACTAGCGGTCTTAGCCTATCGCGTAAAATCCGAAGATAAGAGGCCAACCAAGACTAGGGCGATTGCTTTCCTAGCCGGGCTCCTGCTGGCATTGGACTTTGTTGGCTATCACAGCGCTATCGATTATGTTGGAACGGGAATATCTACGTTGATAGGCAACTCCCAGGTGATCATTGTCACCCTGGTAAGCTGGTGGCTACTCGGTGAGAGGCCAAACAAGTCGATACTTCTCGCACTCCCATTGGTGATGATAGGGCTGGCATTGATTTCAGGAGTTTGGGACGATGAGCCATATGGAGCCGATCCCTTCAAGGGCGTAATAGCATCGATTTTCGCAGCTATATTCTACTCATCTTTCCTTCTTGTTTACAGGTATTCGAATAGGGATATGGCACCTTCATCGAGTCTACAGTTCGACGCTACATTGGGTGCGGCGACAGGTCTACTTATCGTGGGCCTAATGCCCCTCGGGACTGTCGGAATCGAAAAGATCGACTTCAACATTTCATGGCCCGGACACGCATGGCTACTGTTACTAGCCGTCTCGTGCCAGGTTACTGGCTGGCTTGCAATCACCCATGCATTGCCGAGACTCCCTGGGGCCCACACCTCGTTCGCAGTCCTGACGCAGCCTGTTCTAACCATAGTATGGGGGACGATTATACTGGGGGAGGACCCCTCGCTACAGCAATCAGCCGGAATGGCCCTGATACTTGCATCTGTCATTTCAGTGACGGTATTCGGGGAGGCCAAGGCTAGCTCTGGCTCAGAAGTAGGTGTACAGGGCGAGAGATAGTTGCGAAGGGATGGGATGCACTTAGCGAGAACCTAACGACCCTGTACGAGCCGATGTGAGGGCCGGAGATAGATAATCGTTGTTGGATTAATGCCCGTTTACGGCCATTTTAGTCAATTTTTTACCAAATTATGCCACTGTTAGTACTTCGGGACCGCCCTCTGTGACGTACACCGAGTGTTCAAACTGACCCACGACCCCTCCGTCCCTGTCCTTCAGGGCCGAGTAAACCTCGATGAACCTGATAGAGGTCAGCTTCTTCACTAGAGCATTCCATTTCCTACGGAGGGACTCCTCATCCGCTTCGGGGAAGGGCTTCTCGAGTAGAGGATATGCCCACCGCTCAGCAAAAGGTAGCGTACTATACCGCTCTTCGATATAACGGGCCATGGTCGCCCCCAATGGCTTCAATTTGCCCTTGTCAAGGGCCTTACGAATTTTTACATCTCCTGTCACTCTGAGTATATTCGAGGAGTCCGCTGGACTCACATTGTCAACCATCCCGCTTTTTCCAGTTGTATTGAATGGCTCGACGGCATAGACGCCACCTTCCTCAACAGCCCCCTTGAACCCGGGATTACTTGTTCCGCAAGCATACATTGGGATCGAAACTCCATTGTGAAGGTTCCATCTCTCCATCTGGTGCCCGCAGAGATTGGAAATGGGTGAGAAACCGGCGTCTTTCGCCACTTGCTCAGCAGCTGCCCCGACTTTGTGCCAAGGTGTACCGGGATGCATGATTTCTATGGCAGCATCCCTCGCCTCTCTGGCGGCCCTGATTTGTTCGGTGTGCTTGCCGCCATTACCGACTTCGATCGTCATTGCGTTGTCCCCAAGGGCCCCCTTGATGTGTACTCCAACGTCCAGTTTCACTAGGTCGCCCTTCTGGAAAACCATCTCATCATCCCATCCTTCCGGGGGAGTCTGTTGGGAGTTGGTGGTGTAATGTGCCGCGAAGTCGTTAACTGAAATGGTAACCGGAAAGGCCGCTTGACCTCCATGCCTTCGAATGAACCTTTCAGCGGAGTCAATAACCTCATTCCAGGATTTACCAGCAACTATCTCTCCCTCGATCCCCTCAAGAGTCCGCCTAGCCACGTGACCGGCGTCTTTCCATTGCTTCAAGTCCGACTCTTCGACCATTCCAGAACCTCCTCCCTGCTAACAATTCCTTCTCTAATGACCTCAATCTCAGGCATGTCGGATGGCCCATAGGAGTAATCCCACGATATCAAGGTACTGGGTAAACCCCCCTCACACACACCAGAAACGTACTCTATCCCTTCACCGAAGAGGGAAAGAAGCTCTGCCGCCACCTCACAATCGTCTACAGGACTCTGTCCACTTACATTCGCACTGGTCGCGGTAAGAGGCCCTGTTTTCTCAAGCAGGGCGATGGCAGATGGGTGGCACATGACCCTAACTGCAACCATCTCCCCTCCTAGCCTGCCATCAAGAGGGGCCTCTGCCTCTAGGAGAAGCGTTAGGGAACCTGGGGGGAAGCCATTTAGGATCTCAATAGCGACTTCCGGAACCCGCACCAACTCTCTAGCCTGCTCAATATTTGCAACTCCCAAGCTCACGGGCTGATCGGAACGCCTATTTTTGAGTGAAAACAACATGTCTAGGGAGTCAGGATTTGGGATGCACCCCAAGGCGGGCTGGGTCGAGGTCGGGTAGACAATGCACTTCCCCTCCAAGGCTGCCTTCACTGCTTTTTCCATCTCGAACCTACCTGATATGCTTCCGACTTGCTGGGGGCAAGGAGTTGGCATGAGCTACGATTGTCCCAATCTTCAGATCTAGATTGGTTTGGTGTGTGTGACGTTGGAATATTCTCGCTACTTCGTAAGCACCGACCCCAATATTCACCAGAGGAATCAGATAGACCAGTTTCCGAATGGCACGCCTGTCCCACATCTCGCTAGTCAACGCGCTTCCATCCGAGCAGACAATAGCGAGCCCCATCATTTTCTGCCCAAGAGATCTGGAGTACCACAGACCGGTTATTCTCCAGTACAACCAGTGAGAGGCGAGAAGGACAAATGTGTATGCCAGAGAGTAATGGGGCTGAGTCCTCCATGTCTCAAGTATCCATACATGCAAAAGTTCCCACTTAGTGGCTAGCATGAGCAAGGTTGTCACGATAACGATATCAATCATCAGTGACGTACCTCTCCTGACCCCCGAAGCCAAAATGGTTCCCTCGGGGAGATTCCAATGCTCATTCGCCTGCTCCGAAACTATTGATTGTGCAAGCGTGCCACCGCTTACTGGAGTCAGCGAGATGGGTGAATCGTGGTCTATCATGCTGCTCCCTCAGGACATTCCGAGGATGTGCCAAGCCTCAAGGTTACGTTCTCTGACATGTCCGAGCCATCCTTCCCAATTCTCATCGAATTTCAATGTTGACGGGTCTCCAATCACGATTAACCCCCTCTTTGCTCGAGTCAAGGCCACATTCAGCCTCCTTGGGTCGGATAGGAAACCAACGTTGCCATCGCTGTTCGACCTTACGCAGGAGAAAACGATAATCTCCTTCTCTCTTCCTTGGTAGCCATCGACAGTCTTCACCTCGACTTCCTGCACAGATTCAGGAAGAACATCCCTGATTGCCCTCACCTGTGCCGCGTAGGGAGTAATTACTCCGATATCGGCTATCCCTACGTCTCCCGTGTCCAATAAACCCTCGACTATTTTTGAGACCCAAGAAGCCTCAGCGGTGTTCTCCTTCGACTCACTATCGGCAGAGGTCGCCTCCCCTCCCTCAACTGGAATGAATGCAATCGGAGTATCCCAATCAGGCCAGAGCATACCTGCCGGCGTGGGCCTTTGGGAACTTTCTACTCCATCTACCAATAGTCCATCGTAGAAAGCCTCGTTCGGAAACTTCGAGATGGCTGGATGCATCCTGTACTGGGTAGTCAGTAGATGGGCTTCGATCCCCATCTCCATCATTCTCTCGAATAGTGATTTTGACAGTCCCCCATTCTCCGCTCTTCGAGATATCACAGTTGGAGGGAGTTGCTTGTGATCTCCAACCAGAACTAGCTGCCTAGCTCCACGAACTATCGGCACGAGGGATGCAGGCTCAGTAGCCTGTGTCGACTCATCTAGCAATACCTGGGGGAAACGCCTACCATCCAGTAACTCATGACCAGACCCTATGCATGTGCAACAAAGAACCTGGGCCTTGTCAAGAATGTCATCACGCATTTGCCCCTCGATTCTGCGGACTTCCTTCCAGCCCCTGCTGAGATCCCTGTGAGCGAGCCCCTTCTCCTTTCCACCCCTCATCCCCTTGATCTTTCTTCCTAGCTTCTCATTCAACTCCAGATGATCGACGAGATCCCGCCTCAGTGGGTGCTTCTCCATCAATGCGTCCATCGTTGCCTCTCTAAGCCCCTCTCTCACCTTGACTGGTTGGCCCAACCTAACTGCCCTAACGCCAAGCTTCAATAGCCCCTCTAGGAGGTTGTCCACGGCCACATTGGAGTCAGCTACAGCCAGAACAGTCCCCATGTCCTGCTGTGCCCAAGCCTCAAGAATCCTGACTGCAGTATGCGTCTTACCCGTTCCAGGAGGTCCTTGAATGAGAGTCATTCTTTGCTCTACCGCCGCCTTTGCGGCCTTTCTCTGAGCTTCGTTTAGGTTCATATCCAGAGAGTAATTTCTACCTCTGACGCCTCCCAGTTGTGGAGGAAGTGAAGCAGTTCCCGATGGATCGTGCACAAGGCCAAGGATCAGTTCCCTGAGAGGGGCACCTCCCTCTTCCTGGAAGATGGAGTTCAGTGCATCCCTCATTCTGTCGTAAGCGACCCTATTAGCCCCCCTATCCATCCTCCAACTATCTTTTCTTATGTCAGAAGGAAGCTCTGGCAAGACGATTTTGATAGAGTTCCTCCTCCTTTCACTTATTATCGCCTCAATCGGCCTCTCAGACAGGGGATCGCCACGACTCAGCATCACGATATCTCCCTGTCTGAATCGGTGCGGCCCCAAATCCCTCCTCCCTCTCTTTCCTAGCTTCACGACCCGTTGATCGAATAGCCAGCCATCCGGTTTTGCAATCAAATCAAATAGCGCAACCCCATTTGAGACAAGCCTGTCCCTCGACCAATTTCTGAGTCTTGTTTCAGTCGATGCAAGCTCATCGTCCAATTCCCATCTGATTAGCTTCTGATAAGCCTCGTGATGATCCTGGCTCCTCTTGAACCTAGATGGCAGTCCCTCGGCCCCTTCTTCCACAATATGGCGCGTAGAAGGCACCTCATCACCATTCCCCGAGCGCGAATGACTCATTTCCCGTGATTCATCCCGAACACCTTCCCGTGAGGATTATACGATGAGTTT
>DAJH01000036.1:0-8688 GCA_002498925.1 Euryarchaeota archaeon UBA173
AGCATCATTACAGTCATCAATAGGGTCCTCATGTGGCAATGAAGGTATAATTCAGGGAAAAAACCTGTCCCGGCATTCCCAATCTCATGGCGAATATCGCCCATTCAATCGCACAGGGAATAAGTCCGAATCAGATAGGTGTCCATATCCCCATCGCTCTGGCCACACACCAACCGGATCGGCCTTCGAAAATCCCTAGGGCACCGCCTGCCAGCATTGCGGCTGAACCGTACCAGAGGTAAGACCCCTCAACCAATCCCGTGTATGCCACAATGGCCAGACCGAGCCCACCCATGAGTGAGACAAACCCGCCGAGCAGTCGGACCGCCTTCCCTCTAGCGTCTATGTTGCATTCCAATTCCATGTTGCGAACCAGCCCAGTTCGCTATTAAACGCGTGTTCATGTCCGCGACATCGAATCTAGGGCCTGGTCGGTACCTTGATTCCGACGTACCAAACGCCAATTATCCCCACGAGTATGGTCACACCGGCCCCGAACCCCGGGTCTGCCCCGTTCCAGGACGAGGGGTCCGAAAGAACACCATCCCCCTTTGTCGAGACCAGCCAGACGAAGTATGCCGAGCTGCTGGCCATCACCGCTATCAGTGAGACTATGCCATACTTCGCGTGCCTGGGCAGGGTCTTTCCAGTGGCGTAGTACTCGAATATGGAACTCCCGAAGTACTGGTTTGTGAGGGTCCACCTGAACAGCTTCTCGCTCGAGATGGAGAAGAAGTAAGCAGCGGGAACAGCCCACGAAACTGTGGGCCAGCCCGGAACCCATATTCCGATTATAGCGAAAACTATGAAGATGCACCCGAGAATGCTGTAGATGCGACTTTTCGTTGGACTGCTCGAAACAGAGTACGTTTCTACGATCTCGTCCACACTCTGAAGACGCTCCTCCATGGCCTCCGGAATAACGACGAATTAATATCCTTTGAGAATGGATATGCTTCCCAACCATGAAGCCCTAAGGCTCACTCCGCATGCCATGGGCGGAGGCTATGTTGCGCCTAGGGCCGGCAGTCCCTCCGACCCTCTCAGGACAGCAGTCCTGATTTCTGGCGGAGGGTCGGGCCTCGCCTCCCTCCTGAGGCACCAGAGTACGAAGCCGCGCTCCCACAGAACCACCCTCGTGATTTCGGAATCCACCGAAGCAGGAGGGCTAGACCACGGCCGTGCCGCGGGAATCAAGACAGTGGGGATACCGATCCCCGAAGGCCCATCGAGGAGGAGAGAGCACGAGAAATTGATTCAGAGGGAGCTGGAGGCCGAAGGCATCGAGCTCGTGGTGCTGAGCGGATACATGAGGATACTCACCCCCGAGTTCGTATCTGTTTGGAAGGGGAGACTGGTTAACATCCACCCCTCCTTGCTTCCGGACTTCCCGGGGGCCCATGCTCACCGCGACGCGCTCGAAGCCGGGGTAACGGTTTCTGGCTGCACCGTCCACCTCGTAGACGAGGGGGTCGACTCGGGCCACATACTCGAGCAGAGGAGGGTTCCAGTTCTCAGCGACGACACCGAGAAGACCCTCCAAGAGAGGATCAAGGCAGTCGAGCATGAGCTCTACCCTCTCGCACTGGACAGGCTCTCCAACGGAGACTACTCATTCTAGATCGGAGGGGCGGTTCAAGTTCCTCACCACTCCGGGAGAGGCCTCCACCACTGAATGACGAATCTCCGTCATCTGAACGTGGAGGGGACGACGGTCCCCGCCGATCAGTCCTGCTACCTCTGGCCTCACAAGCGCCAAGAGGGGATGCCATCGCCCCTCTGAGAAAGGGATTGCAAGAGGCTCCTCCCCAATCTCCCTTTCCAAGTCAGAGAGCAGACCTGATTCTAACCAGGGCACGTCGACCGGCGCCAGTTGGAGCGTGTTTCCGCACAGGGGGTCATTCAGAGCTTCAACGATGGCCTCGATGGGCCCTGAATGTGGAAACGAGTCGACGACCCACTCCACCTGCAACGACTCGTCCATTTGTTCCCCATACCTTTCGATATGCTCCGCACTAGCTACTGCTACCCTGATTGGCTCCAGTCCTGCCTCCGCGAGTGCAATAGCGACCCTGTTGATGCATGTGACCCCATCAATCTCCATCAGGGCCTTGTCCACGCCCATCCGAGAAGACCTTCCCCCTGCGAGAATGAGAGAACGCATACAGTCACCTAAGCTCGTCCAGACGGCTGAGTGCATGCTGAATTTCATCGATCAGATCCAATGCCCTATTCATGAAAATCATACGCTCCTTCCTGCCTTCGGATTCCTCCAGCCAACGCATGAGCTGCCGTATGTCGCTCGAGTTCCTCTTGATGGTCCATTCCAACACGCTCTCTGAAATCGGGTCTTCAGACGGCAGAAGGCGACTCGACACATACTCGCCGCATCCAACTAACCAAATTACTCCTACCCAGAAAAAACGCCTATTTCGCCAATACTGATACCCATCAGAACCGTTTCGAGTGGTATTATTCCATTAGGAGCGTTCATGAAGGGGACGTCTGTCGGCGATTCAAGCTTAGGCCCACTCGAGGGTGCACCGCACCCATCACCACCGCGTTTTTGCGGGATTTGGAACGAGGCCCCGAAAGTGGGGCCGACAGCGAAAGGAGAAATGAAAATATGTCAAAAGAAGGAAAGTACGTCATACACGCGACTATCCGCACGGACGGTAATGTCCAGCGGAAGGACGTTGTAGGTGCGATTTTCGGGCAGACAGAGGGTCTGCTCGGAGAGGCACTTCAACTTAGGAAGCTACAGAGAACGGGAAGAATAGGACACGTCGATGTGGTTCTTCATCAGAACAAGGGCAAGGTCCAGGGAGAGATACTGGTATCATCGTCCCTGGATCAAGTCAGCACCGCTGTAATCGGTGCGGCTTTGGAGACCATAGACAGGATCGGCCCATGCAAGTCGGTAATCAAAGTCAAACTGATTGAGAACCAGCAGTCCGCTAAGAGGGACCACGTAATCGAGAGGGGCAAGCAGCTTCTCATGAACATGGTCAACTCCGGAGTCGATGACTCGAAGAATATCCTAGAAGAGGTCAGGGCAGTCCTGACTCTCGACACGGAAACAGACTTCCATGGGATGACCGCAGGACCGATGGTCGAAGAATCGGATGCAATCATCATAGTAGAGGGTAGGAACGATGTTCGAAACCTACTGAAGTTCGGAATTAAGAACGCAATCGCCACTATGGGCTCCGGAATAAATCCAGAGCTCGTTGACCTCGCCAAGAAGAAGAAAGGGGTCACGGCATTCATCGACGGTGATCGAGGCGGCAAACTGCTTCTGATGGAAATCAGCGGCCAGCTTGGTAAGGCCCTGACACACGTAGCGCTTGCTCCTCAGAGCAGAGAGGTCGAGCACCTCGAGGGGAAGGTCATAACGAAGCACCTGCAACAGAAGGAGCAGGCAAGTAAGGCTGTGACTAGGATACAGTCGGAACTGAACAGGGAAGACGACAAGTCAGTCGGTAGAGGCTCTGAGTCTCTAGTAGCACCCGATCATGTCAAAGAATGGGCTTCTCATCTCGAGGGACTCAAGAAGAACAACGCCATCATCATCATGGAGGATGGCTCTGGGACTGACCCAATTGGCGCTAGGGGACTAGCAACTGCCATGGCAGAAGCAGAGGGAGCGACAGGCCTGGTTTTCGCAGGCAAGGTCAATGACAGGATATTTGATTTGGCCTCTGGAGCCGGTATCGAGAACGTATTAGGAAACTCGGTTGGCGGCGTAACCCGCAAGGGTAACGTACAGGCCTATTCAGTAGAAGATATCTGAATTTGAAGGCCATATACGCGGCGGGACGTAGTCCCGCCTAGAACGCACCTCCGGCCATGCTCACCAGCAGAAGGCATCAAAAGTCTCGCAGGTCCGCTGAGGGCGATGGAGCAGACTACCGCAGGCATCCTGGCTCTCTACGCTTTGCTCGGGGTGACCATCCTGGCTCTCTGGCTGAGGCATCAGTCCGTTCTTCGGCAAAGAGACAAAATGATGAACAGGATGGGGAACCTCCAGACCGACCTCTCCGTCACAACTCAGAGATTGGACCTCCTTTCCAGGGGTGTCGACACGATTCTCGGTGAGACCCCCCAAGTCCACAACCTCCTAGGCGTCCATCGAAAGTTGGAGAGTGCCGAGAATCTCCTCTTCGACCAGGGCGTCGCTGTAAGCTCCAGCGAATCCTGCGCCATAGCAACCCATGCAGCAAAGGCCATTCTCGAGAAGCACCCGGGTCTGGGCACTGACGAAGCCGAAGCTGGGAGCCTCCCCGGTCTATTGCCACTCGTCGAGCGTCTTGACGCTATACTCACAGAGGCAGAGATGAAGTCAGAGGACCTCGAGTTGAATGGGAATGAACACCGACTGCTAGGCGAATTGTTCCATGCCGTAGAAAGAGGAGAGAGGGCAGCCGACTCTTATCGTATGGCAAACTCCCTCGACCCAGAGGACTCCTCCTCTCTAAGGTCCCTTTCGCTAATTCAGAGAGACTCAGGGGACCTCGACTCCTTAGACCGAACATTAGAGAGACTTCTGGCAATCGATCCCGATGATATCGCAGTCCTCGCAGAGCAATCAGTCCTCCTGGTGGGCACCGATCCAGAAAGACTGAGGAGGAACAAAACCCGACTCATGGCTCTCGGCGAGGAGGTTAGCGAGACAGAGGAGGAAACAGAACTCTCGGAGATAGCGGTCAGGGCGCACGAGGCCAGACTCTCCACCGACCCTAGAGAACTTGATCCCTCAGACGCCGCTAGATTGGTTGAGAAGTCGGCAAAACTGTTCATGATGGGAGAGGCAGGAGCCGCCCTCGAGGCAGCTACCCTAGCCACCAAGGCCGATGAGGAAAACGGAGCCGCTCGACTACTGCAGGCCAAGATTCTAGCTGCGGGCGAAGGAAGGTCGAAGGAAGCCCTCCAAAGCATCAGGAGCGCACACGCATTAGGGGAATACACGGTCATCCTTGAGTCGGAGATATTGGAGAACGAGGGCCGCTTGGATGCTTCAAGGGCCGTTCTCGAGGAATGGCTCGAAACCAACCCCGAGGATGCAGAGGCGAGGTCCAGGCTCAGTCTTGTGATGCTGAAGGCAGGGGCCATCGACTGGTCAAGGAAGGTATTGGAAGAAGCCCCTCCAATCTGCTGGGAAAGCTCTTCGATGCATGTCATGGAGGGAAGGCTCCATCTGCACGACGCGGAATATCACAGAGATTCCCATGGCGTCCATGACCAGATAATGATACTCGACGCACTGGTTTCCTTCGATGCAGCAATAGAGCATGACAGGGAAAGCGGTTTGGCCTGGTTGGGCAGGGCAAAGGCCCTACGCTACCAAGATTCGTACAACGAGGCAGAGGTCGCTCTAGTTAGGGCCAGGAGGTTGATACCAAATCATCCATCTATCGCACTAGAGGAGGCCCTTCTGTGTGTTGAAAACGGAAAACTCGACCAAGCCAACACACACATCGCCGAGGCTGCGACATTACTCCACAATCACTCATCCGTCCCATTTGTCAGAGGGCTAATCGCCGCCAAGCAGGGAAGGCTTGCAGAATCTCAGACACTATTCTCGAAGGTTCTCGAGATGGAGCCAGACCACATCAGAGCACGACTGAATAGGTGCTCCGCATCTTTGTTGAAGGAGGATCTGGAAATTGCCCTAGACGATGCCGACTACATACTAGCCCGAGCCCCCGACTTCCTCCTAGCCAGACAGAGAAGAGCAGAGATCCTGATGAATATCGGAGATTGGGACGAGGCGGAGACAGAGCTTCGAAGACTCCTCGAAAGAAGGCAAGAGCACGTTATGGCGCTTGTGCATCTAGGAACATGCCTCAATGCCATGGAAAAGGCTGAGCAGGCTGAGAGGCCATTGAACAAGGCCTTACAGATAGACCCGAGAAATTCCGATGCTTGGTACCAGAGGGGACTTCTCTACCTTGACTTCGGAAGGGGCGATGAGGCCCTCTCGGACTTCGAGAGTGCGGCTAAACACGACTCAAAGCACATCGATGCGAGGCTGATGATTGCTGCCATCCACCATGAGGGGGACAGCTCCGAGCTGGCCGCCACTTCCTGGAGAAAGGTCCTGGACATAGATCCTCAGCATAGAATAGCCAGGAGGAGGCTTGAGGAATGCAAGGACCAGCGCACGGCCAGAGGAAAGATTCTCCAGCCGGAGGATTGAATCACCCCCACTCACCCCGGACTGGTATGAGTTCCCTGATGGAGCCCGGTTCAGTAGCCCCGACATTCAACCTACCCAATGCAAACGCGGGTGTAGGGCAAGACTCCATGACCCTCGCAGATGCCATGGGCGAGAACGGACTTATCGTAGCATTCACCTGCAACCACTGTCCTTACGTGGTGGGTTCAGAGCCCAGGATAGAAGGCATTGCGGAGAAAGCAAGAGCCAGTGGAATGGGGTTCGTAGGAATCAACTCAAATGACCCAGTAATGTATGAAGCCGACTCGTGGGACAACATGGTGAAGAGAGCAGCAAAAGGAATGACCTACCCCTATTTGCATGACGACTCACAAGAGATTGCAACCTCATACGACGCAGAGAGGACACCAGAGTTTTACCTCATCGGACCTGATTCCAAAATCGAATACAGGGGCAGGCTGGATGACTCTCCAAGGGATCCCTCGCACGCGAGAACGAGCGAACTGTCCGATGCGATCGAGGATCTAGTTTCCGGGAAAAAGGTCAGAGTTCCTAGGACCGAAAGCATAGGGTGCTCAGTCAAATGGAAAAACTAACTAGTACTGTTCCAGAACCAACTCGGTCTGTGTTGAACTGATCTCTGCAGGTGCGGTTAGCCACATCTTGTCAAGCATCTCCCTCAGGCCAACGGTATCGTCAACATGTACTATTGCGATGAGGTCCGCGTCCCCGCTAATCTCGTAGACGCACTCAACACCCTTCCAAGTCGAGAACTCTCCCGCGAGCGTTCCAATTTCCGTCCCGGGGCCTACTTTCAGTCTGATTAGGGCTGTAAGGCCAATTCCCGCCTCCCTGATCGTGTAGCCCCTGATTATCCCGTCCTCTTCGAGTCTACGAACACGAGTTCTGACCGTCCTCTCAGTAACCCCAACACGAGATGCGATTTCTACGAATGAAGATCTCGAAGACTCTCTAAGTACATTCATTATAGCTCTGTCAAGGGAATCGGCTTCCATACATTTTTCTTCCGGAAAATGAATAATATTTGTATTTATTCTACAACATATCGTTCTTCAAAGCTAAATTATTACCATGAATCGACTAGTATTGCCGAAGAAAGAAAAAGTTGTGTTCAAATGGGACGCCCTCACTTGGAGAGTCATGGTGGCTGAGGAGCCGGTACACATGCTACGTAAGCAGGAGTACCTGGATGAGGTCTCAGCACTCGATCTTCCCGCCTCTTACGCGACATGGTATAACGTGGACGTGGCTACTCTGTTGGCAAGTACTAGGATCGTCGGCCATGAGGTTGACGGCGAAACAGGGCAGTCGATTGTATTCTTCGATCGAAGCCTGATGCTGTGCTGCCCTGAATCGGGAAGGATGCACCATTACCCCAAGCACCTCCTGCACTGCTTCGTGGACGATAACAGGTGTGATTGTTCAGACCATGACGGCGTCTTGTTCCGCGCAGAGCTGTTTTCCATATCCCCGACAGGCGAGCAGCTTTGTTGGGAGGCCAACTGCCGTTCTGAGATGGAGGTTCCAGGAGTGCAAACAAAGGTCTCTCGCTGGCTCAGTTGGCTCAATCAGTAGATTCAACCAGCGCAATCTTGAGAACAGACCGTATAGTCGCCGACAATATGGATACCCGGATAGCGCGCATCCACGGAAGAATGGTCCTGGATTCTCGAGGTAACCCAACAGTCGAGGTAGACTGTATCACCGAAGGCGGAGCACTAGGCCGAGCAATGGTTCCTTCTGGAGCTAGTACCGGTCGTCACGAAGCGGTCGAATTACGTGATGGCGGAGACCGATGGGCTGGCAAAGGAGTAGACCAAGCAGTCGCAAATGTAAACGGACCAATCGCAGATGCTCTTGTGGGGATGGATGCTAGCGATCAAGGCGTAATAGATGCAGCAATGATTACTCTCGACTCAACTCCAAACAAGGGCACGATCGGGGCCAACGCAATGCTAGGAGTCTCGATGGCCTGCTTACGTGCTACCGTTGGAAACGGAGAGATTTGGCAACACCTCTCGAATGGAAGCGACTCAATCCCAGTTCCTCTGATGAATATCCTCAATGGAGGGGCCCATGCAAACTCGAATGTCGATGTACAGGAATTCATGGTCGTTCCACACGGCTTCGACTCATACCCAGAAGCACTACGCGCAGGCGTAGAGATCTACCATTCATTGCGAGCCGTACTGAAGGAAGCAGGATTACTTGGCGGAGTCGGCGACGAAGGCGGTTTCGCACCAAACCTGCCTCGTAACGAAGAAGGCCTGCGTTACGTTGTCGAGGCAATTACCGGAGCAGGATATGCTCCCGGTGAGCAAGTATCGATTGCATTGGACGTAGCCAGTCAGGAATTCTTGCATGATGATGGCTACCACATTGATGGTAAGGCGATTAGCGGCTCAGAACTAGGTCAACTCTACTCATCTTGGCTCGATGATTATCCAATCGTCTCAATCGAAGATCCATTCGGGGAGGACGACTGGGAT
>DAJH01000036.1:9063-10073 GCA_002498925.1 Euryarchaeota archaeon UBA173
GATGACCTCTACGTTACCAATCCAGAACGTCTTGCTCATGGAATCGAGATTGGCGCTTCAAATGCTATACTGATCAAACTCAATCAGATTGGAACAGTAACTGAAACCTTAGTGGTCATTGCGATGGCTAAGGCTGCTGGCTATGGAACAATAATCAGTCATCGCTCAGGAGAAACCGCTGACTCGATAATTTCCGATATTGCAGTCGGGACAAATGCAGGCCAGATTAAGACGGGCGCCCCTGCTCGCTCGGATCGTACCTCGAAGTATAACCAACTACTGAGGATAAGCGAGCAATGCAACGATTATGCAGACTTCCAAAAAAACTAGTTTAGACTCGCTAGCAGAAGCGGCAGGACGATCGTAGCATCCGATTCGATAACAAATCTCGGCGTCTCAACACCAATCTTCTCCCAACTAATTTTCTCATTGGGCGGTGCACCCGAGTAACCTCCGTAGGAGGCGCTGGACTCGGAAATCTGCGCGAACCACGACCAAAGTGGGGCGTCAATCCCAACGTCCTGCCTCAGCATCGGGACCACAGATATTGCGAAGTCCCCAGAGATGCCCCCTCCGACCTGAAGAATGCCAGTGGGGGAGTCGTCTTCCCTGTACCAATCCGCCAGGGACTGCATCGCCTCCAGTCCGCCCTTCACTATCGAAGCGTCCTTCAGCGACCGATCAAGGACCCTTGCAGCCAGAATGCTCCCGAGAGTAGAGTCCTCCCATCCAGGCGTGAAGATTGGAAGATTGGCATCGGCCGCGGCCATGAGCCACGATTTCTCCGGCGCAGAATCGAATTCCAACCCCCCGTGAAGTAGCAGGTCATACAGGTACTCATGGGGAAACCGACTATCTCCAGCAGCTTCCGCGTCCTGCCAAAGCGCCATCAATGGCCCCTCGACATCTCTGAACACCTCTTCGGGAATTGCTACATCGGTAATCCTGTTCATGCCCCTGTCCCTGAGAGAGGCGTCGTCATGGGGGGACAAATCCCTCCAATTGCTAAT
>DAJH01000011.1 GCA_002498925.1 Euryarchaeota archaeon UBA173
CCGTCCCTCTGAGCAACAACTAGAAGGACGGATTTTGGAGTTCTTCTCCTTCGCCCCCTCATTGTGCCTTTTCCTGCTCTAACTGAGCGGCCCTCCTTGGCCCGCCTTAGGTCTTCGCCGAGGCCGATGCCCTCCATCATAGCGACAAACTTTCGCGTCGAATACTGCAATGGCATGGATTCGATATCATACTTCTCGGTGGAGCCATCCCTGGATTCTGAGTATCCGTCCACAATGATTGGGAAGTTGACGCCCTCGTCGAATCTGTGTCCTCTGGAAGCGACCATCTCTGAGTTGGCTGTAGCAGCGATTGCTGAATCCCTGGCTACAGATCTCTGCTTTGAGTTTAATTTCTGTGACCAGTCCTTTTCCACCTTGGGTCCGTGGGCGCGACGCCCGCCCCTTGTGTGGGGGTTCTGGGCACCGGTTTTCTGACCGGTCTTCCTCATAATCCTCGAGACACCTCGTCCCTTGCCCCACCACTCTACAGAGTGCTTCATTCCAGGCTGGGGTGCTTTCTTTCCATCGTGCTCCCTGTGCCCGTATGGCTGACGTCTGTTAGCCCTTGAGGAATGCACGGCAGAGCGTATTAGGTCCTCTCTGATATTTGCAGAGAAAACTTCTGGGAGGTTGACTGCCTTGCCTAGCTTAGCTTCAACACTGAACGACTCTGCCAGAAGTCCAGCATCCATCTCCTCCTGCTCTACGGAGTTTACCAGATTGTATGCCTTTACCTTCATGATATCACACTCCTTGCTTACTCGAAGTACTGACGTATGTCAGGACAACTTCAGAGAGTTCACCCCTAGGGCGTATTGGGTCCCTGAATCTCAGCATTCGCTTCGCAGGACCTGGTAGGCTTCCTTGTATCAGGATATAGGGATTGGTTACTTCCCCATAGTGGAGGAAGCCGCCCGCAGGGGTTATGTCGGACTCCTCTGGGTTGGAGATCCTTAGGATCCTCTTGTTTAGCTCAGTACGCTGATGGTAGCCCACCTGGCCTGCTTGGGGGACCGTCTTCCTCACGTAGCCAGTACCGAAGTCCCCAAGGTTTCCGGCCTGGCGTCGGCGCTTGCTGTTCTTGTGGCTCAGGAGTTTCACTCCCCACCTCTTGACAGCTCCCTGCCAGCCCTTGCCCTTTGTTATACCTACAACATCGACATCTTGACCTGCCTGCCAAACGTCCTCGACCGTGATCTCGCCTCCAAGCCTTTCAATGGACCACTCCATCTTTGAGTCGTTATCTCCGCCCGTTAGTCCAACTTCCATAATCTCAGGAGTCTTGCCGGGAACACTCTTCACCAGTGATGGCTGAGTGGCGACAATAAGTCTGACATCACACAAATCTGACTGCTTGAGAGCATCCATTGCTTCATCCGGGGAGCCTGATCTGTTTGGGATTCTTCCCCCTCTCATTGCTGGCTTCCTGCCCTGTTCAGCATCCCTCTCGCCGCGAGTTTGGTTTGCGAACCTTGGCATTAGTCCGTCGGGGCCTTTCTCACTCATGTCCGCCCAAACCTCTCCGGCAGTTTGCATTCCATAGGGAGTCATCCTGTAGCCCCTGACTGCTAGAACCTTCATTGGAGGGGACTCTACTACTGTGACGGCCTTTCTGACTTCCTGACCTGCTGATGTGGAGTTACTGTTCGTATCTCTGAGAAGGACGTGCGTCATTCCAGCCTTCCAACCAGCGAATCCGAGGACTCTGATGTCAGAGTCGGAAGTCTCGGGCCACGCCTGTATTCTACCGTACTTCCTGAGTGCCCTCTTACGTGGGCTAAAGCCCATGCTACCTCGGCGGGGTCTACTCTTGTCGGCCATTTCTAGTCCTCCTTGTATCACCGATTCAGGCCGTAAACGGCCTTTACCGGGCCCAATACGTCAGGGAGGCACCGTGACACCACGCCGGCTTTCCGAATGGTCAGCCGGTTCCGAGGATGCTTTTGCAGAGCCTACAGGTGTCTGGTACCTCACGTAGTGAGCGGCCTTGCGACTAACATACCCTATATGAACGAATCGGGATGGATTCGGTACACCCCTTAGGGGTGGTAATCTAGAAATAACCTAGTGAAACAATTTTCTACCCTGAATTTGAGTCGTTACATCCGTGCGACCAACTGTGTGCCATCCGATGCTCTCTCAGGGTACGATTGAGGCCCGAGCTTACCAGCTTGAAGCGGTAGATGAAGCCCTATCGGGTTCGATGATGCTGGTGTTGCCGACTGCGGCCGGTAAGACCGCAGTCGCTTGGATGACGATAGTTGAGTCACTGAAACGAAATGACGGTTGGGCTCTGATGATAGCCCCTACTGTAGCATTGGTGCATCAGCACCTTGGCGGAATATTGGGGGTAGTTGATTTTCGAGAGGGGGTCGAGCCAATTTCAGTTACTGGAAGAGATCCCCCTTCTAAGAGAGAGAGGATGTGGGGGTCATCAAAATTGATAGTGGCTACGCCCCAAGTGGTGCGCAATGATGTGGAAAGAGGTGTTCTCGATCTTGCAGAATGTTGTTTGTTGGTTTTGGATGAGGTTCACCATTGTACGGGGAGCCACGCAATGGCGATGGTTTCTGATATGTATTTGTCAATGCGCGAGGAGCCGCTTGTCTTGGGGGCGACAGCTAGCCCGGGATTTAGGTCCGAGGACGTCAGAGAAATTTGCTCTAGGATGGGAGCAGGGAGGATTCACATCAGGAGTTCGGAAGAGCCCATGCTGAGCGAATACCTCTCTGACTTGGAAGTGGATGAAGTAACTGTCAGAGTCCCGCAAGAAATCAGAAATTTGGCAGAGCCCCTCCGGCTTTGGCAAACTGGGATTGTGGATCAGCAAAGACGGTTGGGGAGATATGTAATGACTGGTGCAATCAGTTTTTCTGGGCTTTCGAACGCCATGGACAGATCCCAGGTTGCAATCTCTCGTGGAGAGTCTAGTGCATACAAATCAATGTCGCAAATAGCCACGGCGATGAGATTGCATCACCTCATCAACTGCCTGCTCAGCCAGGGCATTTCAGCTTCCAGGGAATTCCTGGACAGGATGGAGATGGGGGAGGACGGCAGCAAAAAGTCAGTTCTCGCCTTTCTAAGGGACCCCCGAATCAGGGAATTGAGGAAATCAATCTCTGAAATGGGCGAATCACATTCTAAGATGGGAGCTGTAAGAAGACTGGTGAGAGAGAGAATAAGGAGGGGGGGAGATTCCAGAGTGATTGTTTTCGCCAGTTACAGGGATACAATATCTTCACTCAACGATGCCCTTGATGGCCTAGAAGGGGTAAGTTCGGTTCAATTCGTAGGGCAATCCAGCAGAGGGGGGAGGGAGGGGCTATCTCCGAAAAAGCAAGTTGAGAGGCTGGATAGTTTCAGATCAGGGGAGTCGAATGTCTTACTTGCCACTTCAATAGGTGAAGAGGGACTAGACATTCCTGCGGCTGATTTGGTAATATTCTACGAGCCGGTCTCAAGTGAGATTAGGACAATACAGAGGAGGGGGAGGACTGGTCGAAGGAGGCTCGGAGAGGTAGTTGTGCTGATAGCTGAAGACACTCGTGACGAAGGCTCTATGGCGGCTGCAAAGAGAAAGGAGAAGGGCATGCAGAGGGCTGTACATCGAGTCAGGAGGGGGCTCCCCCGGGGCCATCATTCAGATTTATCAAATCTAGATTCATTCATGATTCTTGGAGAAGGTCAAATGCCCGCGTCTGACTTTGTTACCTCTGAAAGGGAGAGGAATCGCCCCGAAATAATCGTCGAGGACCGGACCGACCTGCCCATTGGCGAGGCGGATAGTTCGGGACCATTGGATCCGAGCACGTTCAGGCCCAGGGGCCAATCTGGCTTGGAAGATTTCTGAGTCAATCACCAATTACAGCGACTCTTGTCCTTAGTTGGGCGAACCTGGTATTGTGATGGCCCATGGCGAAGGAGAGCATCTCGGTAAGGTGGATCACGGGGATGTTGGTACTAAGGCCAGACGACCTACCTGCCTTGCCTTGGTAGATATCGAGAACCGAATGCGATAGGTTGCAGGCACTGACCACCAGCTGCGCGCCCTCTTCCTTTGCTTCGGAAAGTACGGCCGCAGCCTGCCTCAACACCGTTCCCTCCTCAGAGAGTAATCCAGGCGCCCCCACGCTTGCAGTCCTGCCTTCCCAGTCCACTGGTGAGCCGCCGATAGCTGAGATCAGCATCTCCATGTATTCGGGGTCATGCACGTCATCCTCGCCGCAAGCCCCCTTTCTCTGGACGTAGGGGCTGTAATAGCCAGCCACCCTCATATCGAGTGGATTGATAGCTAATTTCTCAACCTTGTCAAGACCTATCTCATCCACTAGTACGTGAAGAAGGTGGTTTACCTCGGTGCCCCCTGAGAATGTCATCCCGCATGTCCTCGAAAGTATGTCATTGACCTCCTGCATGAGCAGCGGGTCGTTCCTCAGCGAGTCTAGGTCTTCCTGGAGATTTCCGGCAGTAGCGGCACAAGGAGTAAGAATTTCCAAGCCCATGGACTCTGCCATTGCAAAGGTGCGGGCGTTCAGGGTTATCTGCAGCTTCCTGTTCGCTTGACGGATGATACCGGCCCCACATGACGTGGCGCCCTCCAATGGAGTAAGGATCAGGCCGAGAGTCCGCGCTATTGGCGTCATAGTCTCAGCCACCTCGGGTGAGCCACTATGAGCGACATTTCCCGGATGGTATGCATACTTCAATGCCATCAGAACCTACCATCCATCTCGTTGAATATGGCGACGACTTGGTGGTGGTCATCGACTGATGAATTGAATTGCCTAGGCATCTTTCCGATACCCGCAGGTGGCGCAACCATCCCCAGGAAATCATTGAGGATGTTTCCTCCCGTCCTAGTGAAGCCGAGGACCATCCTTGCAGTAACACCTGAGAACAGGTTTCCTAGGAGGCCAATAGGGCCGAGAACCTGTCTGTATAGCACCGTGTCGTTGACCTTGCCACTGCTCTTGATTGTCCAGCAGTACCACCATACGTGCTTCCCGTGCAGGCCATTGAATGAGTCATTCTCTAGGGCCTTTGTTCGGGCCTCCAAGAGTCCCTCAGAGATCGCAGGGGAGTATCCTTCCCTCCTAGAAATCGGTGCTAGATCGGTTTCCGCCTTGATTCCATTTTTGGAACCGATGATGCCCTCAATCTCCTCTTTCTTCTCTGGAGCTGTCCGAGGGTCGCACCTTCTCGCCCAAGAGCTTGCTATCACAGCTGGACCCAAGAATCCGTTTGCATATGGGACTGCGTCGGAGCTAGCGTGAAGTAGAGGGGCGCTGTCATAGTCGGCTAGTGAATGTAGCCTAGTTGCAACGGCTGGTTTCATTGTACCCATAACTCCCTGCGAAGTTTGGAAGCCCTCTCTGGTTGAAGCGACCATCCATGGATCGGATGACTCCCTCTTTCTTTCTAGTGCCCAGTGGTCGACTACAAGATCGCGTATGACTTCTGAGCCTGGAATCGGATCTATCTTGATCTTAGAGGAGTCCTCCCTAGTGCTCGTTATCGAGTCTATCCTAACACGACCGGGGAGAATAAGCCGACCGTTGACTGAGAGGACTGTGGACGGGTCATCGCTAGTCCCGTCTCTGAATGTCAGTGAGCCATCGTGAGTGGACTTTATGGCCCTCAGAACCTCGAGTACAGATGCATTACCCGGGAAAACACAGGCCCATGTGTCGACTCCGGTTGAGGCGGTCTGAGGGTCATAACGGAATACCGAAACCTCAACTTGAATTGATTCTGCCTGGACCGATGGGACGGTGAATCCATCCTCTCCCTCGGCCCCAGAAGAGCCACTTGCAAACTGCTTAATCGAATCAATCATGTTCTCGTGGAACAGACCTGTGCTGTCCACTGCAGCTAGATTGGGGAGTACTTCCAATGCCCACTCTGCGGCAGGGGTATCGTAGTCAACATCACAGTCCAATCGGTCAGTTATCCTAGTGGCGCCCAATTTCTCGAATAACCCGTCCCATTCCTTTCCGGACTCGCAAAAGAACTCGTAGCTGGTGTCCCCTAGAGCGCAGACGGCAAAGTGGACGCCTTCCAACCTAGAGGCCTCGTTCGAGTTTGCGAAATTCCAAAGATCCTCTGCATTGTCTGGCTGCTCACCTTCGCCCCAAGTAGAACAAATTATCAAGACTCTTTTCTTGTCTTCCAGGGAGTTGAAATCGAAGCCATCCATATCATGCACATTGGCTTCTAATCCGTAGGATTTAGCCTGTTTGGCAAATTTGGTCGCCAGAGCTTCTGAATTTCCTGATTGAGAGCCGAATAAAATCTCCAGGGATCGGTCGCCCGATGAAAGGAAGGCCTCAAGGTCGTCACTTGGGGCTTCAACTATTGGAGCCTCTGTTGTAACCTCGATTACCTCGACTTGCACTGGTGCCTCTTCTGGGGATTCTTCGGATTCGTTTTCCCCCTCGACCACTATGATTACGTCGACAGGGCAGGCATCGGCAGCATCCAAGATTTCATCCGATAGGCCTGAGATAGTTTCAGACTTTAGTGCGGACTTTCCTGCATTCCTATCGAAGCCCCCATCCAAACGAGCTTCGGGTTTGATGAAGCAGGTATCATCGGTAACTTCGAACACTTCGGGTGCCACTTCTTCGCATGCATCGCATGTAATGCAGCCCTCCTCGATGTAGACGCTGAAGATGGACACTCGGCTTTCCCCTCCCTACGGATGATGCTTGCACTATGACACGATTCTTGAATATGATGCTTGTTCACTCTGACCTATTGCCCAAGGGCCAATCAATTGAACCGGGCGTTGGAGGGGTAGAATGCCTCACATTTCCATTCCATCGAAGTCGGCGGCTCCTTCAGGGGAAACGCCCCTGCTGGAAATCACATCATCGATTCTGAGTATCATTACAGCAGTCTCTGAAGCGCTCTGAATAGCCTGTTCAACGACTCTGCTTGGCTCAAGAACCTTTGATTTCGACATATCGGCAACGCCCCCCTCGTACACATTCACACCAAAGTTTGACTTGCCCTCTGAGTGTGCCTTCCTTAGATCGATGATGGTATTCACTGGATCTAGTCCGGCATTCTCTGAAAGCGTCCTGGGTATCACCTCAAGCGCACCCGCGAAAGCCTCTATGGCCATCTGCTCTCGGCCTCCGATTCCTTCCGCGTATGAGCGCAGGTCCCTGCTTATGGCTGCGAGTACCGAGCCACCCCCGGTGAGAACTGCTCCGTCTTCATGGGCGACTGCGACAACGCCAACTGCATCGTCGAAAGCACGCTTGATTTCGTCGACCACGTGTTCAGTGCCTCCTCTGATCAGAACTGAGACGCTTTTGGCCTCTGGACAGCCCTCGATGAAGACCATGTCTGAATCCCCGATTTTTCTCTCCTCTACGTTCGACGCCGAACCCAAGTCATCGGAAGAAAGGTCGTCTATGTTGGTAACTATCCTCCCCCCGGTTGCCTTGGAGAGGGCTTCCATATCGCTCTTCTTGGCCCTCCTAATTGCGAAGATCCCAGATTTGGCCATATAGTGCTGAGCTAGGTCGTCGATTCCTTTCTGGCAAATTACGGCAGTGGCGCCAACCTCCTCGAACTTCTGGACTAATGACTTCAGATATTGCTCCTCTTCGTCTAGGAACTGAGAGAGCATGTTTGGATCCGTGATCTGTATCTTCGCATCGACCTCGGTCTTCTTGACCTCTATTGCCGAATTGACGAGGGCTATCTTAGCCCCAGATACAGATCGCGGCATACCACTGTGGACTCTCTCCTTGTCGAGGACAATTCCGTCGACCAGCGCACTATCCCTGATTGAACCTCCCTGTTTCTTCTGGATCTTGATGTCATCCACGTCCACGACTGTCTGTTCGGCTCCTGTCTGGGCCACTGCCATTACCGCGTCAACGCTGATGTCTGCGAGGAATTCCTTGACTGCCCCTGCGCTCTTTCCGGTGAGTGCGGTCTTGGCGACCTCCTTCAGGATGTCCTTGTCAACTTGTAGTGCGTGGGAATCTATCAAATCGGAGGCTTTCTCTGCTGCGAGTCTGAAGCCCTCGCAGATTACTGTTGGGTGTACATTCTGCTCGATTAGATCCTCGCTCCTCTTGAGTAGCTCTCCGGCGATTACAACGGCACTGGTGGTGCCATCGTAGCAATGCTGCTCTTGAGTCTTGGCGATTTCAATAATCATCTTGGCGGCCGGGTGCTCTATGTCCATCTCCTTGAGGATCGTCGCACCATCATTTGTGATTACTACATCGCCCATGCTGTCGACTAGCATCTTGTCCATCCCCTTGGGGCCGAGAGTTGAGCGTACAGCATCGGCAACAGCCTTTGCAGCTGCTATGTTGTTACTCTGAGCGGACTTCCCGCTTGTTCTCTCTGTACCTTCCTTTAGGATGAAAATTGGTTGTTGTCCACTGTACATCTGCACTCACGCTCCGGAATTCGGGGACTGGGCCACCTTAGAGGGGGTCATAAGGACTCGCACATGATTTTCAATCGACGCCAAGGGGAAATAGGCTACTTATTCTGGTCTATCCACCTCTG
>DAJH01000081.1:0-25642 GCA_002498925.1 Euryarchaeota archaeon UBA173
TGATGATGCTTCAAGGATCATTGCCTCTGCTTCGTTCAGTGAAGCTAGTTTAGATTCATCCAGTGGGTTATCTTCATCCCACTTGTTTGAAATCAAAATCTTTGGAGGGTTTGGAGGGATGAATGGCTCGGGGATTTCCTCTTCCCTCATGGGCTCATCGACAGGGGCCTCCTCGATTCCAAAAACTGTCTTTGGGGACTCGGGAATAACATTCCGGGAGAAATCTGGAAGGCTAGATTCAGAAGATTCCTCGACAGACCAATATGCTGACTCCGTGGATATAACACCCGATTCTGAGTTTGAGTTTATTGTATTGTCAATGGGTGCTGGCAAGTCTTTAACGATGTTCTCTTCATAGTTATTGACGGGTTCCGGAGAGGGATGCTGCTCCCTTGAACTAGGGGCATTGTTATGGAAACTGGATGCATCGATAATCTCGGTCCCGTCAGGGGTTTCGGGCTTGGGGGGTGCATTTCTTGACCTCGCCGCTAGGCGATTAAATCCGAATCCTGTTTCGAGCATTGGGGGCTCAGTTCCTGGCTCATAGACGAAATCCTCCAGAGTTCCTTGTTTTTCCGGAGAGGGAATATTTTCCTGAATCTGTTCGTTTGGAGCATCATCCTCGTCCCAAAGGTCTTCTGGATCTTCGGAAATCTCCCCTGGTAATTCCTGTTCCCAGATTTCCTCAGAAGATTCCTCTTCCTGCCAATCGATTACCTCTTCCTCGACGAGGGTTTCCGTTCCCGAATCCTCGGGGATTTCCGAGGGAGTTTCTCGTTCATCTACTACCGTTTCCATTTCGGATTCTGGCTCTGGGGTTTTTTCGATCACATCTGATGTTCGTTCCATCGTAGATTCTCTGGCTAATTCCGATGAGTCGGTATTCATTCCCCATCCCATTA
The DNA here is from genome assembly GCA_002498925.1 of Euryarchaeota archaeon UBA173. Lineage (GTDB taxonomy): Archaea > Thermoplasmatota > Poseidoniia > Poseidoniales > Thalassarchaeaceae > MGIIb-O5. The sequence continues at coordinate 903 of DAJH01000081.1, forward strand.
CCCTCTCCAGTGTCCCATGCGAGCCGACATCCCTCCTCTCATCGGTCAAATCCCTAAGTAATCTAATGACGTCGCGAGGGGTCCCTCCTGTGATATCGCGTATTGCCTCCAGTAATCTAGTGTTTATCTTCCACCTCTCCTTGGCCCTGCGGGAAACCAGCTTATCCGATAATTGCTGAATCTGGATAGTCGTTAAGCCATCAAGAAACTCAGGATTATCAAACATCAGAAGAGTTTCTTCCTTCATATTGGAAAGCTGAGAAGGAGTCAATACGACCACTACAAAAGCCCTCAATCTCTGTAGGACAGGAGATATTAGGTCAACGAACAAGGAAACGTCTACTTCCGGCGGATAGTCGAATGCGACGAGGGGCAAAGAGTCTGATTCTTGTTCCAAATTCTTCACCAGGCGATCAATCATGAGTTGTGTAGTCTTGGGCGGATTGAAGTCGCCAAAGTGTATTGTAAGCTCATGGATAACAGAGTTGACTGGATCTTCCTCTGGCCAATGTTGCCCGATGTAGCTTTTCCTAGTCTGAGATGCAAGGGCCCTAATCAACGAAGTCCTCCCAGAGCCTCTCTCTCCAACTAATATCGTCATCCTTGGAGACTTCGAAATTATGTGCTCCCTCCATTTTGCGAGAAGCAAATCTCTACCGACTATATCTTCGGCCCTTCCACTTTCTATCGGCCTCAAATCAAATGGGTTCCCTCTCAGAGGCGGGAGTCCGAGAAGATCTATTCCCCTCCTATCCATCGTTGCGACGCCACAGTAGTTAGTACATAACATTCACGCATACTTACGCATAATAACATGTAATTTAACGCATTATTATTGTTATCGATTGAATATTTTTATTCAATATATGCTTAGTATAGCGTTTCTAAAAATGGAATGTTAACGCTTTTCTAACGCTTTATTGATGCGTTAATGAAGCGTTAACAGTTAAATTAACGCTTTTTTTGAGGTTTATTTAGTGATCTTATGGATCCCTATTTGACAGAATTGATGTTCATTCGATAGATTCGAAGATTGCCCTTACCGCATCACTATACAAGTATCGGAAAGCGATTCCCGCAAAAAGTTAGAAGGCGTGGCCTGCCGACTAAGGCTGATTGAGATGCCAGTTGACAATAGCAGATTGAAGGGTTTCTACAAACTATCAGTATCTGAAAGAAGGGAGATGCTTGCGGACATCGCAGGACTTGATAGCGATATGGTGAATGCATGGGCTGCCAATGGCGAGTTGGATGAAGATACAGCGGACAGAATGATAGAGAATGTCATAGGAACTTATTCTTTACCAATAGGGGTAGCTACAAATTTCATCATAGACGATGAGCATTATCTGATACCGTTCGTAGTAGAGGAGGCCAGTGTTGTGGCAGCCGCTTCCAATATGGCCAAGAGATGTCAGGCAAAGGGGGGTTTCACATCCAACAATGACGAGCCTGTGATGATTGGGCAGATACAAGTTGTTGGTTGCGAAGACCCGGAGTCTGCGAGAGATTCCATATTGGCGGCCTCGGATGAGTTGATTGCTGCATGTAATGATGTGGATCCAATACTGGTGAAATTCGGAGGAGGATGTAGGGAAATAGAGGCTAGAATAATTGAAACTGGCTCGGGACCCATGGTAATAGTGCACATCCTGGTAGATTGTAGGGATGCGATGGGTGCAAATGCGGTAAACACAATGGCTGAAACCATAGCCCCGAAGATTGAGTCACTTTCTTCTGGAACTGTCATTCTGAGGATAATTAGTAATCTTGCCGTGCATCGTCTTGCGAGAGTAAGTGCTACATTCACCCCTGAAGAGATGTCAGACTCGGGAGATGATCCAGTACGTGGCTCAGAGGTAATTGAAGGAGTCCTCCAAGCGTACCATTTCGCAGCGGCTGACCCGTTCAGGGCGACCACTCACAACAAGGGGATTATGAATGCGATTTCACCAGTTGCAATAGCTTGTGGACAGGACTGGAGGGCAATAGAGTCCGGTGCTCATTCCTATGCTGCATACCAGCGTGAATACGGTTCTATGACACACTGGGAGAAAGACGTGGACGGCAATTTGATCGGTTCGATAGAGATTCCAATGGCAGTCGGGTTAGTTGGGGGGGCAGTGAGGATACACCCTGGTGCCCAAGCCAATGTTGCCCTTCTAGGCCTAAGGACTGCTAATGATCTAGCCAAGGTAATGGCTGCAGCTGGCCTTGCCCAAAATTTAGGAGCGCTACGAGCGTTGGCTACTGTGGGGATTCAAGCCGGGCATATGAAACTGCATCTAATGAACATGGTAGCGGCAGCAGGGGCTGAAGGGGGCGAGATTGCGGCCGTGGCCAAGATAGTAAGGGAAAGCGGCGAGAGAATAACCATGGCAGTCGTGGAGAATGCACTATCTGAAGTGAGAGGGGAGTAGTCATTCCTCTGCTTGTGCCTCTATCTCATCAGTCTCTGATTCACCGGAAAACTCTGCTATTGTCATTTGCTCGTCAGGTGCCAATGAAGCGGCTAATTGGGCGCTAGTCAGGCCTAATTTTGCTGCTTCTCCCCTGAACCATGACCTGACCTTGCGATACTCGACTTCGGGACAGCCGAAGTACTCCGCGAACCTCCTCGTCGTGGTGAGCCTCCTTGTGAGGCCCTCTCTCCTCTTGTCGATTAGCCCCAAGTTGGCGAGGTCCCTGACATGATCGTATGCCTTCTGTCCAAGCATATCGACCAACTGGGCCTGGGGCATTGGTTGATGATAGGCTATCAAAGCAGCTGCCGGTAGGAGTCTTTGGGGGATTTCGGGCTTGAATGTATCAGGGAGGAACGGGGATAAAGAGGGGTTGACTTCTATGATCCACCTACCACTGACTTCTGAAAGCTGAAGTGCGGTGTTCTCCCTCTTCTCCATCTCATTCCTAAGTTCATCTAATGACTCCGAGATTTGAAAATTTCTCTTGGCCAATAGTTTTGCGAGTTCGTCAACAGACATTGAACGGCCGGCTCCGAAAAGTATGGCTTCTAGCATCGAAGAAAGAGGCGGCGCTTCGGTCAATCGACCACCCCCAATGGACCGTCTCCCGGATGGAGTCTGTTTGTCAGTTCAGAGAAAGTCTCCTCACTGCCCCAGAGTGGCTTTAGTGTGATCTTGCCATCCTTTCCAGGATCTTGCGCTAGCTCAGTATAGCCCCTATTCGTCAGGAATAGCGCGGACACAAGGGCCGTAACCTGTGCCTCTGCTTGAGCTTCATCGGCCGCAACTCCTGAATTGAGAGACCTGTCCATCAGCTCTTTCGATATTTCCCTGAGACCGATGTTACTGCCATTATCGGATGCTCGAGAAATCAATGCCTCCCATGTCCTTTCTAGATCCCCCTCAAGGTCCTCGACGTGCAGGCTACCGCTGAACCTCTTTCTTGCAATGGACAGGGCGTCCCTTCTTTCTTCGGCTATCTTTTCCCTTATCCTCTGCTCTTCGGCCAGCTTACCGGCCTCTTGCAATCCCAGAAGGAGTTCGCCGAGAGTCACTGGTCGCCCCTCGTCCCTGTGTATCCTTCCCTCGAACATGGAAGGCAGTACCTCATCCGCGGCCCCGGAAAGAACGCCTACTGAGAAGTTGTAGTCCTCGTCATCGAAATCCGTCTCCCAACCTCCCTCGAAATCCCATGTATCCTCTTCTTCCGTGAAATCAAATGCCCTCTCTTGCCTTTCAATGAGATCTGAAGCTTGGCCCTTGAGTATTGACCATGCCATCCTGATGAGCCGTCCGCATGTTGGGAGATCGATATTTTCCGACTCTTCTATTCTCTCGGAGAACATCTCAATGAAGAACGAAAGATCCACGTCCCATGGATCTAAATCGCTAGACTGGAACATTTGGAAAACTAGAGCTACAGACCTATCGAACGGATCAACTAGAAATTGATGTTCGGCTTCTTCCATTCCAGCCAATTCTGAAATTCTATCGAGATACTTGCTAGTAGCTAGGTCGGTCTCGCCCCCAAGTAGTCTGGAGACGATGTCTTCTCTCATTTCTTGACCATCTAGTACTGCCACATCTTCACCTCAATCTGATTCGGTTTCAGCCTCCGGGAGTACCACGGTTTCGGAATCAGCGACAGGAGTTTCTTCTGGTTCCTCTGGGAATTCCACCTGATCTCTTTCTTCGATATCCTCTGACCAATCCTCTGTTCTCTCCCTTAGAGAGTCCATGCTCCCCTCGGACGATACCGAGGAATCAGACTCGCCCTCTTCGACTTCGACGCCTGCTCTTTCGGCCAGTCCACCGAGACTCTTCGGTGCCCCTAGGGGCTCTGGGACCTTCGGCATATCCTCTGGCTTGGGCAGTTCTGGCATCGACTCGAGTTCGGCCTTAGATTTGGCTTGGGCTTCCTCTTCCTTCTCCAGCTCCTCACTGAGCTCTATCGCTGCTGCCCTGTCAAAGTCAGTAATCCTCCTACTGCATCCATCGCCGGCGTGAGTGATTCCAATGTGGTGGTCGGCTAGAGAGAGGCTGACCTTTCTCAGGGTGACCATGATGAATTGGGCCCTCTCACTCCTAATCCTACAGAGAGTTGCTATTCTACCTGAGTTGAAAGGATCTAGGTTCTGATCAACTTCGTCGAAATAGTAGAATGGGCTAGGCTCATAGTCCTGAATAGCGAAAATTAGCGCGAGTGCGGCCATGGACTTCTCACCTCCTGAAAGTGCGGATCTCCTGGTGTTTCTGCTCTTCCCAGGAGGAACGCAAGCCATATCGAGTCCTCCCTCGAAGGGATTCTTCTGGTTCTCTAGCCTCAGTTTACCACTGCCTGATGGTTGAAGGATTTCGTAGACTCTGCTGAAGTTGCTATTCACGTGTTCGAACACTGTCATGAAGCGTAACTTACGCTCGGACTCTAGTTTCTCTGCTATGGACACCAAATGGTCTCTGCGAGAACGTAGGGTCTTGCCATCGTCCATCAGGTCGGCTATTCTTTCTGCAGTGGCATCATACTGCTCGATTGCTAGCATATTGACGTCACCTAGGTTGCCGAGGCGGCGTTCGAGTCCCTGCAACACTCGTTCCGCCTCGGCAATTGTTGGTAGTTGTAATTCCTCGGAGGGGATTTCCACTCCTGCTTCTTGGAGTTCTGATTCAGTCTCCCCGACTGCCTCCCTCTTCTGCTGGATCTGGCCATTGAGCTCGTCTATCCTGCTCCTGATTGTCTGCCTTTCTTTGGAAAGCCCCTCGAGTGAGGCTCTGAGGCTGGCACGTTCCTCGAACAGGAGATCCCTCTTCTCGGTCAGAATCTTCTCCTCTTCGTCGAATTGAGAGGATTGTTCCTTTAGGTCCTTGAGTATCTCACGGGAAGAAGTGATTGAGCCCTCGAGCTCTGCGATGGATGACTCTGCATTTCCAATTGCCGTGTTGTGCTTATCCAACTGCCTATCCAACTCCGAGATCCTGCCCTCCATGAGCGATAGCCTGTCTTGGTTCCTATCGATTGATGATTCGGATTGAAGTCTGGTCCTCTCTGCATCAGTCCTAGTCTGCTCGGCCTTTCTGAGAATCTCAGAGAGGTGGTCTGGAGTATTGTCCTGAAGCGTCTCGGCAGCTAATGACCTGTCCTCTATCGCTGCATTCAACTCGGTTTGGGCGTTCTTAGCATTGGATTCTTTCTCCGCCCTAGTCTTCTCCGATAAGTCGAATTCAGCCTTTGCGGCGATTACCTTTGACTCTATTTCTTGGACCTCTTTGATGGCCCTATCCATATCGGACTTCCAATTTCTTACTTTGACTGAGTGGTCGCTACCGTCAACATTGTTAATTCTGTCACGTAGGTCTTGCATGTTGGTTAATGCCTCTCTCAGAGCTGCATCTACAGTCGAGTAAAGTAAGTCGGCTTCCTCAACTGCCCTTTCTAGCCTATCAATGCTAGAGTTGCGTGAGGGGCCGCCTCCGAAAGAAGGCCTGTTACCTCTGGACGAGGACCCTCCCGTCATTGCTCCTGAGCTCTCAATCAGTGAACCGTCTAGAGTGACCATCCTGACCCCTCCCATATTCCTCCTAGCTACCTCCATGGATTCAACCAGGAGTGTGTTGCGACTAGCGTAAATTATTGCTGTCTCAACCTCCTCGTCGTAATCGAGTAGCTCGTGGGCGAATCCGATCATGCCTGGGTTCCTAGCGACTAAGAGTGTCCTTCCCTGCGGCCTTGAGACCTTCAGCTTGGAGAGTGGAAGGAAGGTTGCCCTACCTCCACTATTATTCCTCAGCCAAGCTATGCACTTAGCGGCGACTTCGTCGTCCCTGACTACGATGCTCCTGAGTCCATTTCCGAGGGCTGTTGCCAATGCTCCCTCATGAGCTGGGTCCTTTGGGGATGTAAGCTCGCCCAAGGAGCCGAGGATTCCAGAAATTTGGCCACTCTCCCTGAGCTTGGTGAGTGCTGCCAAGGTTAGGGCTGAACCAGGCGCGGAAGACCTGGCCTCTTGCCTAGCCCTCGCCTTATTCAGATCCCTCTCCGCATCCCTTAGCCTGGTCTCGGACCTATCCCTGTCGGTTCTGAGTTCCTTTTCTTGCTTCTGCAGTCTGCGATAGTCGTCTGCCAGTGTGCTCCTGTCAGTTTCTCCATCCGAGTCCCTGAGGTCTTCGCCAAGGAGTTCTAAATCATCCCTTACCATAGTGGCCTCCTCGTACTTCTCCTCGAGATCTGCTAGATTTTCGGAAGCTATCTGGGACGCCTGAGATGCCCTATCTGCTTCCAGCTGTGCCTTAGAGTGGCGGTCTTGGGCGGATGAAACGGATTCAGTGGCCTTGCCAAGTGCCCTGTTGAGGTCCCTGGCATGCTTATCCCCAGATTGAATTGCCTCCCTAGCGTCACTCTCATCTTTAGCCGCCTGTTTGAGTGACTCATCAGCGAGTGATAGGGCCTCATTTGCCGATTCCAGGGCATCACTTGATTCCTGTCTGGCTTCACGTGCTCTTCTGATTTCCTCTGTTAGGACCTTGATCTCCTCGTCCGATTCAAGAATCGTCCTACGCTGGTCGCCGATTCTATCTGAGCCAGTCTCTATATCTATCTCGTGCTGGCGAATTTCCTGTATCAGGCTCTGAGCATCTCCGGCGAGGACTTCCTTGATTTCTGCCTCTATGCTCACTAGGTCCTCGTCATATGAAACTAGATTTGTGTTACCTTCTGTGATTGACGTATCAAGAAGGCCCACTCTCTCTGTATATCCTGATCTTTCCTCGCCCAGGAGTTTTACCTCATCCAGCCTGTTCCTATACCTTGACTGATAGAGGGTGATCTTGGATTTATCCCGCTCTTCCTTGAGTTCCCTGAACCTAAGTGCCTGCTCCCTTTCCTTGCCTAGCTGTTTGAGTTGCTTCTTTTTGTCGACTTCCAGAAGGTCGATCGTCTCGATGCTGTTCTCGACGTGCTTTCTCTGGTTGTTGGCCCTTCTGATTTCGTCATCATATGCAGTTACCCCAGCAACTTCCTCGAGAACGCCCCTCCTTCTGTGAGGAGTCATTGTAGCTAGGTTAGTGACGTCCCCCTGGAGCACTATGTTGTAGCCATCCCCCCTAAGTCCAGCTTCGGACAGTACCCTCCTCATTTCGGTGGCGGTCGAGGGCTTGTCCCCGATTCTGAATGAAGAAACTGGGTCCCCCTTACGATTCAACCTGACAGAACGAGTGAATGAGACCTCGTCCTCCTGGACTCTGAGCCTCCTTTTCCCACCGTGCTCTGGGACGTTCGCGAAGACCAGAGTTACGGACATTTGCTTGGCGGCTTTGCCCCTCCCTCCTCCATTGAAAATTAGCTCGGATACATTTGATGCCCTCAGGGCCTTGGTCGACTTAGGGCCTAGAACGAACTGTATTGCATCGCCGCAATTTGACTTTCCACTTCCGTTTGGACCTGTGATAGCAGTGAACCCCATATCGAATGGGATAACCATCTCCCCTCCAAAGGATTTGAAATTCTCAAGTTCAATTCGAATAAGATGCATCCCATCACCTAAGAGTCAGCAAAATTTTTCGCCGACGCTAATCACCGGCTCCATGCCGTTTATCCTATGAATGTTGAGGCATACAAAAGCGCAGCACAACGTTTCCCCGACTCGTTTCTAAACGCCGGAGAGAAGTGGGGTATTGCGAAGATTCTAGGGTGGATTGCCGTGGGGGGTTTGTGGGAAATGCTGACTCTGATACCTGTCTCGCACCTGTTGACGTAGTCGTGGTCGGCTCCGGAATAGCGGGACTGTTCCTCGCCGTAAGGTGCGCCAGGAGCGGGATGAAGGTCGCAGTAGTCACGAAGAAAGGAGTCAGTACCTCATCGACCAATTGGGCTCAGGGCGGAATAGCCGGAGTACTCGATGTCGATGATATAGAGGCCATTGAGGCACACGTCCTAGACACAATAGAATCTGGCGCGGGACTCTGTGACGAAGTTGTAGTTCGGAGTGTTATCAGAGAAGCGGCGATGAGAATAAAGGATCTTGTGGAGCACGGGGTTAGGTTCGATCGGAAGGAAGACGGGGGCTTCCATATGGCAAGAGAGGGGGGGCACAGTGGAGCTAGAATTCTGCACTCCAGAGATAGGACTGGGCAGGAGATCGAGAGGGCGCTAACAAAGGTGGCCTCTTCTGAATCCGACGCTGAGTTCCGGATTTTAGAGGACTGGATGGCTGTAGATCTGATACAGAAATCCCATGGAAAACCAGGAGATGGGGTTTGTGGAATTTGGTGCCTGAATACGGAAGGCGAGGTTTGGACACTCCCGGCAAAGGTAGTGGTTCTCGCAACCGGGGGATCCGGGATGATGCATAAGGCAACAACAAATCCTAGCATAGCAACTGGTGATGGAGTTGCAATGGCGCATAGGGCGGGAGCCGAAATAAAGGATATGGAATTCATTCAATTCCACCCAACATCACTCTCAGTGAGTAGGCAGAAACCTTTCCTGATCAGCGAGGCCATGAGGGGGCATGGGGCAGTTCTTATGACAATCGATGAATATGCTGAATGGGGATCTAGTTCGAGTTCAAATCCGGGTGAGATTTCTTTCATGAGGGGGTATTCGGAACTTGGTAGCTTGGGGACCAGGGATGTTGTGGCTAGGGCTATCGATCGTGAATTGAAGAAGAGCGGCGATCCGCATGTCCTCCTAGTTACAGAACACCTCGACAGGGAGGGATTGCGCCAGAGTTTCCCGACTATATGCAGTAAACTCGAAGAATATGGCATTGATCTTGGGAGTGATCCGATTCCCGTGACCCCTGCGGCTCACTACATGGTTGGTGGAATAAGTGTCGATAGCATGGGCAGGGCGATTATTGATGGCACGCCTATGCCAGGGCTATTTGCTATCGGAGAGGTTGCATGTACTGGATTACATGGAGCCAATAGGCTGGCCTCGAACAGCCTCTTGGAGGCAGTTGTTTTCTCGGAGAGAGCGGCTGAGAGGATTATTGACGAATGGGGCGGTGGCTCCCTGAGGGATGTTTCTGATAATCTGCCGAAGTGGCGTGCCGATGACCTGGATACTTTGGTCGAGCACGCCCCTCTGAGGACGGATTTGGAGGCACTGAGGACTACGATGACCCAAGATGTTGGCATAGTAAAGAGTAATTCACGATTAGACAGGGCCGAGAGGCGTTTGGAACATATCGATAAAGAGGTGTCGAGAACTTGGAAAAGATGCAAGCCAACACAGGACCTAGTAGAGCTAAGGAATCTGGTAATAGTCTCCAAGATGGTCGTTAGTGCATCGAAAAAGAGAGAGTTCAACGTAGGTCTGCATTACAATCTGGACTTGTCCTAGTCATTGAAATTCCGAAGATGATTCAATTCCCTTTACGAGGGCCAGCAGCATTGAGTTCCTTGGGGTCGGAATTCCGACGCCCTCACCCATGCTCACTATTGCTCCGCAAATTGATTCTACCTCTGTCCTTCTACCAGCCATCAAATCCTGTAGCATAGAACACCTATTTTCGGCTGTTGATTTTACCACTTCAGACAGTAGCTCTTCTAGGTCTAAATCAGTCAGATCGATCCCACACTCCCGAGCTACTGAAGATGCCTCTGACATCGCCGAGAGAGACTGCTCCCACAGGTAAGGGGACTCCAATAGAGCCCCATTCCTGACTCCTGCAATGGAGCATATTGGGTTAATTGCCACGTTGATAAGAAGCTTGATCCAGATAGATTTGCGGATATTAAAATCCCACTCTGGATTCAGGGATGAGTCGGCTAGATAATGGAACAGCTTCTCTGCTTTGCCACTTGCTGGACCGCCGTCGAGATAGCCGAGTCTTATCGAGCCCCTTCCTACCCAGTGACTTCCCGTCTCTCCCCTCCAAGCTCCATGGGTGGTGGTGCCGCCCAAAGTCGATTGCTTGCCGATTCTACTGGCTAGGGCCTCAGCATGGCCCATCCCGTTCTGGATGCTCATTGCTACCCCTCCCTCTCCAAGCATCTCCTCTGCAATCTGCGAGAGTATGGGGGTCGAAGTCGACTTTCCTGCTATGATTATGGCGTCACACGAGTTTCTAAGAGGGCCGGGGATAGGCCCGGATTCACTATCCAGGATATGGTATCTGTCAGGAGGAATTACCTCGATAACCCCCTCCGGAGAATGGATGACCAAACCTTCATCGGACAATTCTTCGAGTCTTTTACCCCTGCATACGGCGACGAGTTCAGCATCGGTATCTGCTAAGCAACCGAGGATTACAGAGCCTATTGAGCCCACTCCGAGAATCGCTATTCTCATCACTGATCACCTAAATTGGAACGAGCAGCAAAATTGAGATTAATCCCATTTTCATCGGTGGTCACCCAATATACCAGTGGCGCCTGGGAGTCACCATTACTGGTTATGTTAACAATGACGCTTGACATTGCATCGATCTCCGATGGAACCGAAATCTCCCATTTATCGAAGCCATCTGCATCGCCCATCCAGTCGATTGAAATTGGCATTGAGTAGTTCTCCCTGTTGTGAATAGTGAGTTCGTCCCCCGAGTAAGTAAAGACGTCCGGCCCCTCGACCATTGAGAACCATGATAGCATGTTTGTACCTGAACAAATTGCCAGCCACCCGGGCCCACTCATCTTGATGGTCCCATTTCCAGAATGACCCGCTGGGATAAAAATCGAAGACCTATCTGATAGTTCCCTCTCCCAATCACCTGTTGAATTTACTTCTACGATGACATCAGTAGAGGGGCAGAATGCTGACTCTGATTCGCCGCGAGTAATCGAGAATTCGGATGGAAGATTCGACAACGGCAATCTCCAATCTCCATCAGAGAATTGAAATTTGAGTTGGGAATTATCGATTGGCATGACCAGGTGTTGTGGAGTCTGGTTATTCCTCAAAATTGTGATTGTGGGACCCATGGCAAAGAAATGGTCGGGAGATCTTTCCTGCGAGAAAAGGGCCCCCTCGTGACCCCTCATGCAAAGGTCGTGGATCCCCGGGCCGAGGGAAGTCTCGTTCTCAAAATTCCAGAATTGATTGCCATTGGTCAGATTGATGTAGTCTCCTTCCACTACAATAATCTCGACGCAGATCCTTGGAGTTTCTGTATCCTCCACCAAAATCCAAAGCGGATCTTTCGAGGTTGTCACTTCCGATGGCTGGAAGGCAATTGTATGCTCACCGACGTGCCCATGTACGTCAATAAGAACCACTACTCTGAAGGGCTGGGGAGTTGCATTTACTTCCCTAGACAGATTTACCGAGATGCTTCCTGTCGAAGCTTGGGTGATTTCATCGAATCTGCATACATCTCTTTCGTCGATGCAATCAGAATAGACCTGCCAATCCCCGAGAGGGTCCCCCTCTACACGAATCTGAAGCCAACCAGAAACAGGGACAACTCCTGCTGGTTCAAGCTCTAGCTGGAAGTTTGCGTGCCCCTCATCGAAGATGATCTGAGAAGGCCATTCCTCTGTAGAGAGTCCCTCGTCCCAGTCAGGCAAGTGATACGCACCGTTTATTCCAGGGAATCCTGCTACAAGTAGTAGAACGACTGCTGCTATTGTCCTGTTACGCGAGAACTCATCGATAGACGCATTTTCATCCACTACAAATGGATCAAGCATGGGGTTCGGGCTGAACCTTCTCCATGTTGCTAGGGCAGTCAGGAAAAGCCAGGGGACCCATGTGTTGCTCGAGAATGCGATTACCAACATGACAAGGGTGAATCCGAAGATATACGTCTGCTTGTCTTCTGCTAGGATTTTGTCAGGGCCAAAAACCGAGTGCAAAAGGTGGTCCCCAGGAAATCCGGGTATTGGCATCAGCATCATCCATGACACTATGCAAAGTCCCAGGCCAGCTACCCCAGTCGGATGCAGCCATTGTAGCCTGAAGTTGAGTTCCTCTCCTAGCCAAGGATTGGAAATCAATTCCAGAAGCGGATTTACCGTAATTATCAATGGTGATGATTCCAAACCAGGAGCGTCACTTGAGGTCAGGTTCAGACCAACTAATGACAGCACCACCCCACAGAGAAATGTTACCAAAGGAGCTGAAATTTCTATATGGGCCAAGGCCCTCCTGTTGGGATAGGGAATTCTATCTGGACGATTCTGCGGAAGTAATCCGGCTATTCCGAAGGGCCACACAGCATCTGCCAAGGGGAATCCCAAAGGAACCATGCGCTCCAACCTGACTCCGTGTCTCTTTGCGACCATGCGCCTGACTTCACTCGATAATGCGACAGCGAAAATTAACGGCAGGGAGAAGGTGATTGTGGCCTGAGAAAGTACATCAAAACCGAATTGGGAATCCGGACTGTTTCTGGAGATGAGTCCGACACCGGCGATCGTCATGAATGAGAACATGGAAAACCAAACTGCGAACTGCTGCCACCTAGGCAACACTAGGGATCGATCGGGCATCTCAGAAATTGAGAGCACTGGGGGGTTCCCAACGTCGAGTACCCCAATTAGCCCCAGTGACTCCAGGTGTTCGTTCAGATCTACGAGACAAGTTCCCTCGGGCTTTCCATCTATGCCCCTAACCCTCCATGAGGCCATTCCCACCTCCTCATCGCCTAGTTCAAAATATCTCGAAGAAATGACTTCGGCGAGATCTCTGTGACTCCAAGTCTCGTTGTCGAGAACGAGTCTATCTGGGGTTGGCTGCGCCTCACTCACGGCTGGTGCTGGAAGGGGTGTTTTTTGACCCCTCGCTCTCTATGAGAGCGAGAGAATCGTCACTTATTCTTGAATCTCTTGAGTCTGAAGGTTTCTTCCCTCTCCATCTCTTCTAGTCTGAGCTGAATGAAAGCCTGTGCCTCTTTCATCTCTGGTATCACCTTGAATTCTAGAGCATTGACCCTTCTCTTTGTGGCCTCTATCTCCTCCAGTAGCCTCTTCAGCGTGGCTTCCATCTCGGCCGCCTTGACAACTTTCTCGATAAGAAGGGAGTATGAGTCGGCCGCCTCGTCGATATAGGGGGATCCACCAACCAGTCCGAGCCCCCTGTCCTCCATGGATAATTTCAGATTCTCGCCATCTACCTTGGGTACTACGACTCCCATTATGTTCCTTCTGGAAACTGTCACCTCCGGCCTCTTTGAGGCAGCGATAGCTGCGCTCTTTACAGAGAGTCCGCCTTCGATGGAAGACGCTAGACTGATTGCCTGAAGGGCCTCCCTGTAGGTGCCGACTAATTCCTGCCTTGCAGCGATCATCTCAGAAAGAAGGGTCCTGAACTCATGGAACAACCCATCCCTCTTCATCTTGAGTAGGTTGTAACCACTTGAGGTCTGCTTGATCCTCCTCTTCAGATTAATCAGCTCTGACCGGGTTGGCTTGATATCCAGAGCCATATTCATTCACCTCCGAGTAATTATTCCTCTTCTGAGTCCTTGCTATCAGTTGGGTGGTACTTATCGATCCACTTCTGGTCCAGCCTGACAAGGTACTTGGTATCGATATTGGAAAGGAGATCCCATGCCAAATCGAGAGTGCCTTCGTTAATTGGACGGTCCTCATCCCTGCTTTGTCTCAGGAATTGGTTCTCGAATATATCCGCGAACTTGAGTAGCTGCAGATCCCTCTCATTCAAGGCATCCTCACCGACAATCGCAACCAGACCCCTCAGTTCCCTACCTTGCGCATACGCGGCGTATAGCTGGTCGGAAACGGACTTATGGTCCTCTCTAGTTTTTCCCGGGCCTATTCCGGCATTCATCAGTCGGGAAAGGGAAGGGAGGACGTTGATTGGGGGGTATATCCCCTTCTGGTGAAGCTCACGAGAAATTACAATCTGGCCCTCTGTTATGTATCCGGAAAGGTCGGGTATCGGGTGAGTGATATCGTCACCCGGCATCGTCAAGATTGGGAATTGGGTTATTGACCCCTTCTTCCCCTTAACTAGTCCAGCCCTTTCGTAAAGCATGGCCAAGTCTGTGTACATGTATCCCGGGTAACCCCTTCTCCCTGGGACCTCTTCCCTAGCGGCCCCTATCTGCCTTAGTGATTCGCAGTAGTTCGTCATGTCAGTGTAAATCACCAGAACGTGATAGTCGTGTTCGAAAGCGAGGTACTCTGCGGCAGTCAATGCGAGTCTGGGGGTAATTAGCCTCTCAACCGCAGGGTCGTCCGCTAGGTTGACGAATAGAGCAGCATTCTCCAATGCGCCAGTCCGTTCAAGATCATGAACGAAGAAATTGTACTCTTCCGCAGTAATTCCCATAGCGCAGAAAACTACCACGAAGTCGTCATCGCTTCCAACTAGTTTGGCCTGTCTGGCGATTTGTAGAGCGATATCATTGTGAGGAAGACCGCTCGCACTGAAAATGGGCAGTTTCTGACCCCTTACTAGCGAGGTACACGCATCTATCGCGGAGATTCCGGTCTGAATGAATGACTCCGGACTCTGTCTTGAGTACGGGTTGATTGCAGCTCCTATGATGTCTGCCATCTCGTCAGCAACGATCTCGGGCCCTCCGTCCCTTGGCCTTCCTGCGCCATCTAGGATCCTTCCTATGAGCCCCTTACTAACTGGGAGTTTGAAGACATCTCCGAGAAATTTAACGCCTGTCTGCCTATCTACGGATGCAGTACCCTCGAATACCTGTACGATAACTTGGTCATCGGAGGTATCGAGGACCTGTCCGTTCTTCATCGACCCGTCGCTAAGGCGGAGTTGAACTATCTCGCCGAAAGAAACTGGCTCTGTCTTGTTTAGGAACACTAGTGGACCCTTTACGTCTGTTATGGTTCTGTACTCTTTTCCGCTCATGATATCACCCCTCAGTTGGCCTCCATACTGGCAGCAATCTGCTGCCCCATTTCAGTTACTAATTCATTTATCCTCTCATCATAGCCCTTCTCGAAACGCCCTCTCATCAGGTCGGTCCTAGCTGGGACGTTGACGACGTCTTCCAATTGAGCCCCTCCCGCTATAGCCTTCTTTGCTTCCTCTTGGAATGATAGGATAGCTCTAGCCATGTGGTACTGAAGGCCCAAGTCGCTGAATGTATCGACGTCGTGGAAGGCATTCTGCTGAAGGAAGAACTCCCTGATCATCCTAGCCACCTCGAGTGTGAGTTGCTGATCTACTGGGAGTGCATCTGAACCCACGAGCTGGACGATTTCTTGAAGCTCGGCCTCAATTTGCAAAAGGGTACTGATGTCTGTCCTGACCTCTGGGAAGTCAGATGCGATGTTGTCCCTGTACCACTGATCTAGTGCTTGTGGGTAAAGGCTGTAGGAGCTTAGCCAGTTGATTGCTGGGAAGTGCCTCTGCCTAGCCAGGCCCGCGTCAAGCCCCCAGAAAACCTTGACAATCCTGAGAGTACCCTGGCTGACTGGTTCTGAAATGTCCCCTCCCGGTGGAGAAACCGCTCCAATAACTGAAACTGATCCATCGTCGCCTGCGAGAGTCCTGACTCTTCCGGCGCGCTCATAGAACTCTGCAAGCCTACTTGAGAGGTAAGCGGGGTAACCCTCCTCACCTGGCATCTCCTCGAGTCTCGATGATATCTCCCTCATTGCCTCTGCCCACCTGCTGGTGGAGTCGGCCATTAGAGCGACGTTGTAACCCATGTCTCGGAAGTACTCGGCGATTGTAATACCGGTGTAAACAGAGGCCTCCCTAGCTGCCACTGGCATATTGGAGGTATTTGCGATCATCACAGTTCTGTTCATGAGAGGCTTGTTCGTATTTGGGTCGATAAGATGTGGGAACTCATCGAGAACCTCGGTCATCTCATTCCCCCTCTCACCGCATCCGATGTAAACCACTATCTGGGCGTCTGACCACTTCGCTAGTTGTTGCTGGGTAACGGTTTTCCCTGAACCGAAAGGACCGGGGATTCCAGCAGTCCCACCCTTAGCGAGTGGGAAAAGGAAGTCAAGAATTCTCTGACCCGTGATTAGAGGGACATCTGGAGCGTACTTCTGTACGAATGGCCTTGGGGACCGGACTGGCCACTCCTGCATCATTGCTATCTCGGTACCGTCTTCCAGGGTACAGACAGGTTGTGTAATGTTGAAGGTTCCAGACTTTATGCTCTTCACCTTACCGCCAGCATTAGGCGGGGCCATGACACGATGCTCGATCGTCTCTGTTTCCTGAACCGTTCCAATGACCTGCCCAGAGCTGATCTCGTCGCCCTTCTTCACTGTGGCATTGAATTCCCATTTCTTCTCTAGATCTAGGCCGTCTGCATCAACACCACGTGTGATGAAAACGCCCATTGTTTCCTCTAATTTGGGAAGTGGACGTTGGATTCCGTCATAAATCTGAGTCAGAAGTCCAGGTCCGAGTTGCACGGACAGAGTCTGACCGGTCCTTACGACTGGCTCCCCCGGCTTGATGCCAGAAGTCTCCTCGTAAACCTGTATGACCGACTGATCCCCGTGTAGCTCAATGACCTCTCCCATGAGACCCTCATGTCCAACACGGACAACCTCGTACATCCTAGGCGCTATTCCAATTGCTGTTACTACTGGTCCGGAAATCCGGTAAATTAGTCCATTCTCTTTGCTCATTTTTTTCACTTCCATTATTCTTATTTTTTTACTTCCAAAGGTCCACCCCTAGAGCAGACTTGATTGACTCGCGGAGGGTGTGGTCCTCCTCAGTTCCTATTCCCAACACCGTGGGGGTAACACTCTCAGCGATCTGCATACGCAGCCTTTCTGGGAGCATGTTGAGATCCGAGTTGTCAATGACGACGACTCCTATCTCACTCTGATTTAGGAGTGTCCTGATAATATCAGCCATCTCCTCATGGTCACTTGTATTGTGCAGGTTCTTGACTCCTGCCAACTGGAAACCAAGGGTGAATTCGAGTGACCCTACAACTGCTATCTCCATAATTTCACCTCAGTAGTCTAAGTGCGCCTCGATTACCTCATCTGGGAGGCCTACTGACTTACCGCGCACGAGTAGTCTTAGATTTCTAACTTCGAGTGCCTTGCACTCAATGTAATGTATGACGGGGAAGGGCGAAACCGGACTTAGGTATGAGAATCTCTTCAGCATCGCGTGCCTCTGATGCGACATCAGTTCGGCATATGGGTCCAGTGAGCCGAGAGACTTTGCCGCCGACATGGCCTCTTCGAAGCCGGTATCGTCGAAAGATCCACTTCTCCTAAGCGTCTCGATCAGTTCTTCATCAG
The DNA here is from genome assembly GCA_002498925.1 of Euryarchaeota archaeon UBA173. Classification (GTDB taxonomy): domain Archaea; phylum Thermoplasmatota; class Poseidoniia; order Poseidoniales; family Thalassarchaeaceae; genus MGIIb-O5. Next base: position 18,536 of record DAJH01000081.1, read on the forward strand.
TCTCGATCTGCGATGCTTGCCTCATGGTTGCAGAATCTATCTTTCCGCCCGGGATTACGATGGAGGATCGTTTCTCCTGGGACATCTCTTGACGGATTCCGCGGAACTGATTGATCACGTTCCTGTGGTCTATCTCCATTCTTAGGTACCTGAGTAGCCTTGGGCTGCCATCTCTGCCCTTCACTGCTTTCAGAGCGTCAGAGAAATATTGCATGTCAAGGGCGTTCTCGAGGTCTTCGAGTGTGGGCTCGCCCTCGAACCTAGAGAGGGCCCTGCCCCAAGAAGTTCCAGACATTGCGTCGACGGCCTCTTGGAGTCCCTCTGTAGTCCTGACAATTTGCAACCAAGGGGCGTTTCGGGGATTCTCTGATGGCAGAATCTGTGTTTCGATTAGTTCATCCGAAGCACCGCCGTTTACTGCCCTTAGTACTGTCTTTGCTTTCTCATAGTCGAATCTCTCGACATAGATAGCAACCAGTGCCCTTAGATGGCCCTGACAGAAGCGCAAGACCTGTGAAAGGTCATTGTCCATGTTGTGGAATAACGCTGCTTCGACGGCATCTGCTCCGCTCATCCTCGATGCATAAAGATCCATCTCGGACCTGTATCCGAGTTCACCTATGCTCACGCCTATTGATTCTGGGCCTTGTTGGAGAAGTTGGCGCATCCTAGTCGTATCGATCAATGTCGCCTTACGAGCCTTAGCTCGTGCTGACGCATTGTACAGGTTCGAACGACCATTTGCCATACTTGCCATTTTATCGCCTCAATTTATTCTCCAAAAAGTGCTGTGTTAACCGCTCCTAGACTAGCCCTCCAGGCAGCCTCTAAGCGACTATCGAAGCGATAATCCAGAACCATTGATCCATCCTTTGACTCCAGTACAAAACCTCCGAGCCCTTCGATGTCATCCCCCAAGGAGAACTTGGATGATGATAGGGCCTTTCGGTCCATGGAGACAGGTCTCAAAACCATGTCTGAATCGGCCTTATTGGCCTCCTCAAGAAGACTCGCTATCATATCAGAGCGGCCCTCGAAGTCAGGTGATTCAACCTGCTCCATAACGGCCCCCCAAGTCATGTCTAGCTCCTCTCTTCTGGCGATTAACGCTCTCTTCTGATTGGCCTGCCTGGCCGATGCTACGACCTCTACCGAGAGCTGCTCACTATCGCGTGATGCTCGCATCTCAGCCTCTGAAGTAGCTGCGGCAGCCTGTTCCTTGGCATCGTTTTTGATGCGCTTGGCCTCGGCCTTGGCGGCGTCGATGATTGACTTGGCTTCGGCCTTCGCCTGACTGGCGATTTCGGCCGCTAAAGCATCTAGTGTCATCTTCTAACCTCTCGTAAATAATTCGTATCTCGGTCTCGCAACCTGCCTAGAGCAGGAACAGTGCAAGGAATCCGAACAGTACGATAGTCTCAGGTAGAGCTGTGAAGATCAAGCCAGTAACGAACTTACTGGGGTCCTCAGCAATCATTCCAACTGCTGCTGCTCCAATCGGTCCCTGGCTCAATCCAGTTCCAACACCTGCTAGTCCGAGTGCAATTCCTGCTCCCAGCTTAGCTGCATCCCAATTGTAGGACGCGGCAGTCGATGCCTCTTGTGCCGAAACCACCGAAGCAATCATTGCAAACGAGGTCAGGACCATTAGGGCGCTCATTCCTTTCATCATATTTCTGTTGTTCATTCTTTTTTCCTCCATTTTTCTTACAAGCCTAGGCTTGGAATCTAATCTACCTCCACGAATCTGGAATTCAGGCCGAATGGCTTGAATTCCTCACCGCTAGAATCGTAATATTGCCTCATCCACTCCACGAAATGAAGCCTTGCTGCATGTATATTTGGACTGAAGACACCTAGCCCCCATGCGAAGAATTGGACTGAAAGCCAGCCAATCAACAGTAGTGGGATGAAGAGGTAGTCCATTGTCGAGGCGTGAGATATGTCCTCTAGGATGTGCGCCAATGGCTCGAAGAGTTTCTCGTTCCCTGTCTCTGCGATCTTTACTCCCACGACGCCGACCGCGAACAGTCTGACGTAGGAAATCACGGTCGGCATCATTCCAACCGCTTCAATTGGGGCTAATCCAATGTTGATGGGGAAGGGGACACCGTGGTAGTTGTACAGGGTCCACATTAGCATCAGAGTGGCAGAAATTGATATTGCAGCCCCTGGCAATAGCATCCATTCTGCATCGGATGGCCCGAGGAACCCATAGGCAAACAAGAATCCCCCAACTAGTAGAATCATCCAAACGCCCTTTTCGAAGAATGCACAAACGAAGCCAAATCCACCATGGCCGTTACCATGAAGCATGATATCCCTGAAACCAATTGAGAGCCCTAGGAAAACATGTATGACACCAAGATAAATCGTCAGTAGGATGAGGTGCTCGAGGTTTCCATGGTCTTCAACCATCGTCACTCTGTGGAATGGGAATGCGAGCTCTATTCCTAGAGGGAGGGATGCATGCCAGAAGTGATAGTAATCAAAACTGGGATACAGTATGGAGAGTGCTTCTGCAGGATTGTGACTGTGGTGAGGGAAAATCTCCCAGCCCGCAAATTCCGCGTAAATGTATCCGAAAACCAGTGTACCGAATCCGATGTATGTGAGGAACTTGCCCCCAAGTCGTAGCATCTCATTGGTGCCTGAGTTTCTGATTAACATCCACCCTAGGCCCATTGTGATTAACCCGTAAGCCATATCTCCGAGCATGATTCCAAAGAATATCGGGTAGGTGACCATCATGAAAACTGTCGGATCTATCCTCCCGTATGCTGGACGTCCGACGGCGTCTGTGAGAAGTTCCATCGGCTTGCTTGCATTCCTCTCTTGGAATGCTATTGGGGGCATTTCTTGGTGATGGTCATGATCCGAGTGCCCATGCCCTCCTCCTCCTGCCTCCATTTCGAAAGGTGTCACTTCTGTGTAGAGGCACACAGAATTGAGCTCTCCTTGTACTTCCTCGGCCCTGCTCATCACTAGCCATCCATCCAACACAAATGCGTGCTCGGAAACAGCAATTCTAACAGGGGCTGTGAGGACATCGTGGTCCCTCTCTAGAATCTCAAGGCCGCAAGCGAGCATCTCCCCATTGGAGCCCTCCCACTCACCTATCTTCCCAATTAGTTCTGACTTCTCACTGACCAGGGAGTCCCGTGAGGATTTGACTTCCTGAAGCCGCTCTGATGGCGAACCACTTCCCTCGGGCAGGGCGATGGTCTCGAATCCGGCGGACTCGAGGGATGATGAGATTGTTGAGGAGTCTTCTGTACGGGAGAATACCGCCACGATGTTTTGGTTACCATTCTTCGCTTGGAAGAAGAGGCTGTTACCAGCGGCTTCGGCAGCGGCGGCCGAATCTGTCACAGTTCCCACGAAGGAGTCTATTGAGTCATAGCCGCCCAATAGTTCGATGTCGATGCCGAGAGGTGCGACCATTGACAGGTTGTCCATTTCCTCTTGTAGAGCAGAAATCTCATTATCGAGGTCATCGACTCTTGAGCTAGCCTCCAGAAGTTCGTCAATCCTTGAAGGGAGGTCGCCTGACAGGCTTTTCCGGATTGGAGCTTGGGACACTGGTTTATCGGGCCCTTCTGTGGAAACTATTGACGCAGCAGAGCGCGCCCTGACCAATACCTTTCCTACCTCCTCCGAGGATGGGTTTGGTGAGCCAAGGGAGAATCCCTCCTCCGAGCCATCGTAGTCGATTATGTGGAGTGCCTCCAGACGTGCGAGGATATTGACTGCCTCGTCTAACTTGTCAACGCTCCCGGCAGCAACAAGCCTCCCCATCTGCTGGGTATTGACCTGTGACATACTAGGGCCTCCTTGGTGTTCTAGGATCTGAACGCATCCAGGACCGTCTTCACTGCTGCTGCCCTGTTTCCATCGCTGCCCTTGTGTATGGAGTCTATTGACGAGTCTCCCTCATTGGACACCTTCTTGGCCTCGGCCTCTGCTGTGGCCCTTGCATCGGAAATCAGTCCCTGGCTACTTGCCTCGGATTGGGAGCGGCCCTCTTGGACGATCTCAGTAGCGGACAGTCTTGCCTTGGAGATAATCTCGGAGGCGTCGGACTCTGCCTTGGAGACAGTGTTCCTCGCTTCATTTTCAGCCGTTCTTATGGCACGGAGTACGTCTTCTCTGCCCATTTTCAGCACCTACGGTGCACTGGCGACCATTGTGGAGTTTATGATGGTAACCTCGTGACCATCACTGTATCAACAGGGGGATGCGCCGAGAGGCGCCTCGGGAACCCTCCAAATACAGGCCACATAGCGGGAGTCACGTGGACAGCGAGAGGATAGGGGATGAAGACTGGGCTGAGCTCCAGAGAAACCTCGAAGCGACAATCCCCGTGTACGACCGAGTGAATCGAATTGCCACCCTTGGACAGGTCTCGAAATGGCGTAGGATGGTCAGAGATAGGCTACCTAGAAATTGTCGGCTCCTAGAGATAGGCTGTGGGCCCGGTAGCTTCGCTGAGGATGTCGAGGGAGGGGAGCTCTTCTGTCTCGACCCTATTCCTGAGATGATTAGGGTGGCAGAGCCGAGGATCAACTCATCACGTGAATCCAGGGGCGACTCCGCTGCCACGTTCGTGAAGGGGACCGCGGAAGACCTGCCGTTCGAAGACGATTCGTTCGACGCAGTTTGCTCGTTGTTCTCTTTCCGAGACTGGTACGACAAGAGAAGGGGGCTCTCGGAATCCCTCAGGGTCCTCAGACCTGGGGGGAAGTTGGTAATCATAGATCCGGCCAAGATGAATCGCTTCCATGGCTTCCTAGGATGGCTTTGGATGAGGACTTACGTGAGTGCCTATGCAAGGACGATCTACCGCACGGGGGATCACCCCTGGAAGTGGCTGACCAAGACTTACTCGAGTTTCGGGACCACTCGCGATTATGTCAAGATGCTTGAGGAACAGGGTTTCACTGGCGTCAAGGCGAAGGTCATTTTTCCGGGTATGGCTACGATCTGGGAAGGTGCGAAACCCGAATAGGGTTTATTTTAGAATATGAAGAATGGCTTCCTACAGGTCACGAAGCGCCAAACGAAGGGCTTGGTGAGAGGGTTGAAAGCTAGATTCAAGATCCAGTCGGGGAGCCGCATTATCCAACTTCCAATCCTGAAAGAAACCTTCGAGTTACGCATCACTGAACCCATTTGACGCTTCCATTCGGCCTCGTACTCGTGTAGAGAAGTGCCATTATCAAGATATGAGGTAATCGTCTGTCCGGCGATTCTTCCACCTATCATTGCGATTGTAATGCCTGCTCCATTTGAGGGAAGGACCATCCCAGCCGAATCACCGACGAGAAGGTGGTTTCCCTTGACAAAACAGCCTATGGTCCCAGACATGGGGAGTGATCCGGCCCCTCTGAATGTGACTTCGCCCTCATAGCCGTTCAGGAATTCCTCCGTGAACACGTTGAGAGACTTTCCCTTGGAGAACTTTTTCTGAATTCCGACCCCGATATTTGCTCCCCCCTCCTTTGGGAATACCCAAGCGTAGCCGCCCGGCGCCATAGAGCCAAAGTGAAGTTCCACCGCCTGCCCGAAATCTCCATCCATAAGTGCGAACTTGATGGGTATCTTCAGGCCTGACTCGTCCCAGTACTCCCTCCTCAGCGGGTCATTGTGGCCTCCTGCTCCTACGATGACTCTGGCTTTGAATTGCCTCCCATCCCTGAGGGTCACAGAGTCTCCTGAAACGGATTCCACGTGAGAGTTGGTCAGGAATTGCGCCCCCTTAGATGAAGCCAACTCGACCAGCCATTCGTCATGGACGACCCTGTTTAGCATGATGCCATCGAAGGGATACCTCAGCGGCCGGCCTGATGGAGGGACTATGTGCATCTCACTAGTCCTCCTCGATATTGCTGCATCCGGTGTTTGCAGGAGGTCATCGATATCGGGCACATCGGGGCACAGCCTACGCATCTCATCATTGGATGGAACGAGCTCTCCGCATTGTAGGGGCGACCCGATTGGGTCCCTTCCATCAATCACCAACACGTTCCGGCCACCTTCAGCCACGTATCTGGCCACGGTGGCTCCAGCAGGACCGCCGCCAATCACGATTACTTCCCATTCGGTTGCTAAATCTGACATGTTATCCCCTGGATCAGATTCTCCTTTTCTTGGACACCAAGGCCACTTCAGACATCAGCTCCCTAGCAGGGGTAGCTGGAAGGGTGTCAAGAATCTTCAGAGCCCTGTCTACATGGTTCTGAATTAACTGCTTCACGTACTCCATCGAATCTGAGATTTCCAACAGCGAGTGGAGCTCATTCCACCTATCGTCACTGAAGTTACTGAGAACATCCGCCAGATGCTCTCTCTCCGCTCCATGCAGGGTGGTCAACGCATGAATCAGCGGGAGGGTCATCTTTCCTTCATGTACATCAGTACCCCTAGGCTTGCCCATGGAGGGGTCTCCAGTCAGGTCGAGGAGGTCATCTACCAGTTGGAACGCTCTGCCGAACTCAGTTCCGAATTCGTAAAGCAGATCTGCGACCTCCTGAGTCGCGCCAGCAACTAACGCAGCGCATGCACAGCTGGTTGAGAATGGCCCCACCGTCTTGCCATCGATAATTGAGTAGTAGTCCTCCGGCGTCGTAGATAGGTCCCCTATGTGATCGAACTGAAGTAGTTCGCCGGTCGCGATATTGGCACAGGCCGAGGCTATCATGTCAACTACCTCTAGGTCGTACCTCCCTCCCTTTGCGAAGCCAACTGAGAAAAGGTAATCTCCGGCGATTATCGCATGTGACAGTCCGTGAGAGGAGTGGAGTGTCGGCCTCCCTCTCCTGAATTTTGATTGGTCGTAAATGTCGTCGTGAACCAGGGTAGCAGTGTGGAGTAGTTCAGAGGATAGTGCTAGATCCATGACCTCCGATACGTCATCTCCACCTGCTGCCTCGTAAGAGAGAATACAGAGAAGTGGCCTGAGCCTCTTCCCCCCTGCTAGGAGGACGTCTCTAGCGAGCACCATTGCTGGTGCCTCTGAAGATGACATCGCATCGTACACCAACGATTCCAGCGACTCCTCGAAGAGATTCAGGCGCTTATCTAAACGCCTCTTTACCGACAGCATCG
>DAJH01000081.1:26032-35724 GCA_002498925.1 Euryarchaeota archaeon UBA173
TATGGGCACAAGGCGTGCCCCCTCCCTAGAGGTGGATGCGATGACGGAACAACTACTCCTTGCAATGTTGGACACTGTCGGATGCTCTGTATCCAATAACATCTCTAATTTCCTAGATTCCGGTAGTTCTCCTGAAATTGACGTTAAATGCATCGAGGCCTCGGACCTCGATAGCGCTATTTCGATGCTAGACTCTGGCGAGGTCGACATGCTGGCCGTCCCCGCTTCTGTCATTCACGGGAGAAGAATGGGGCTCCTACAAGCGGGACTGGAAATTGTCGGGGCCAGGACTCCGCAGAGGCCTTACTCCCTACTGGTCTCGGACAACAAGTTGCAATATCAGCCCAAATCAGCCATAATACTGTGTGAACACAAGTTGGTTCGGAGGCAACTCAGGAGAGCGAGAAGAGGGATCAGAATTCTAGATCCGAGGGCATATGCATCGATATCGGGAAGTGACGCTCCGCCCGAAGATCCGGTCTCCTCGGCCAGGTGGATGGAAGAGTTGAGAGTATCTGGAGAAATTGACGGCTTTGTCGCCCGGAGGGGGGTGTACGATGCAGCGGGTTTGATCAGCAGGAGGCATTCACTTCTTCCTGACCCTCAGAATGCGGGAGAGCCCCATTTCCTGCCTATGCCTTATTCCGATCTGATAGTACTGATAGCCAGAAGAATGTTCCCGGTTAGCATTTCTGAGCAGATTTCGGAAAAGGAAGGTATGACAAGCTGGTGGATTCATGATAACCTCATCGGGGCTCTGGACAAAGAGATGCTGGACAAGACCGGGATACTGGTCAGGCACCGCCAAGTTAGGTCCTTGATAAAACAGGCAGAGGACACGCGAGACCTAGTTCTCGAGCAGGTCTGCCAAGACCCGGACGGTGAGGTAAAAGAGGACGAAGTTCATGTTGAGATAAGGATTGAATATGTCTCTAAGGACGGGAAGAAGACCGTGGGTTTGCACAGGGTAATCAGATACTCGGACTTCGAGAGGGCGACCATAGCATCACTCCGTGACTGGGAGACACTCCTCAAGGAAACCTCGAGGGAAGTTCCGAAGGATTTCCACACTGATCCAGATACTCCATCCTTCATATCTCTGGATGACTGAAATAGGTACGAGAAACGGCTTTCGAGGTCTCGAAGGACACGCAATCGATATCATGGTAGAGAGTTCGGAACGCCCTGAGGGCACATGGATTACGACGAGTACATGCTAGATGGCCTCTATCGTGGCAGGCTAGTAGAGCTCAGAGAGAGGGCAGAGGAATTGGGCATCTCAAAGAGCGGTTCAGTGGAAGTACTCAGAGCGAGGCTGATTCACTACCTAGTCCTCCCTGAACATGATCTTTCATGGGATGGGATTCAGTCAATGTCCCACGGCGATCTGGGTGAAGTTCTGAAGATTTTCGGAGTCAAGTCATCAGGGTCCCAGAGAGAGAGGAGGCAACGAATATGGCTGCATCTTAACTTCGACTCCAGAAGAATGACAATAGAGAAATTGGCTGAAATGGACCGTGATGATCTGCATGAGATGTGCGTTAGACTAGAAAGTCCGCTAACTGGAAATCGGACCGTTTTGATGGGGAGGGTGGCAGGGGTGCTCACTAACCAACTGAATGGTTGGGGCAGGATAAAGCGGAGTCTCCGGAGGAATGGAATCCCTGGTGCTGCTGAGAGTGTGCCATCAGATGATTCACCTACTGAGCTTGTTCCGGATGAGGGAGAGGTTAGTTTGGATATTGACTTCCATGAGATTGTCCCACCAGCGGTAATTGAGGATGCTTCGGATGCAATAGCGATGGGATTCGAGAGCCTGGACTTGGATGTTCAGACCGACCTGAGGTTCGTGGCTTCCAAGATGGGGGACCTGGAGAGGATGGTTGGAACTATCTTGAGGGGGCATGGCGGAAGATGGGGCGAGGTGCAGAAGGAACTGGTACTGAGGCTAGCGAAGAGGAGGGGCTGGCCGGTGGACAGCGATTCAATCAGGGCCAGGGTCTCCAGAGTAGCCACGGACATTGCGGAAATCAAAGGAGCGCGAATGGGTGAGTTCGGAATAGAGCAGTCGAGGCACGCACTCAGGGCGGAAGTCGCCAGTAACGAGTCGGCAGCAAGAGTCAGGGCGGCCATGAGGGACGCACAAAGGGTCATCGAAGGTCAGAATTCTGACTAAGAGGGTAGGATTCGGAAGAATCCAAACCTTGGTTCGATGATCGAGCCCTCTACGTCCCTGAGGCTCTCGAGTGCATCTTCAGCATCTTCCCTTGAGAAGCCAGCTTCAACGCATGAAAGGATGATTGAGTCGTACTCAACCCCCTCTCCAGAATCTCTAGCATTGATTGTCGCGATGATTGTCCCATGCAAGTCCCCAGCTGGCTCGACTGGAGTTACGGGCTGATCGCCGACTGCTGCGGGAGTCTGCCCTGCTGCCTGACTTTCTTCTTCCGGAATGGGTTCCTGGATTAGGCTGGATCTCCCAGAAGCCGCTGACAATGCTTGTAGGACGCCAACACGGTAATTCTCACTGTCGAAGTCCGGATAGTGCTCCCTAGACGAAACGAGGCCTTGGATGAGGTCAGATGGTACGCCGGCGCTCTCCATCGAGTTCTGGTTTAGTTCGGCGCCGAGGGACTTCTCATACGCATCTATACGTCGGAGTGTTGCATCAGCGGCATCGGACAGCCACATGGAGTAGGCTTCCTTATCGCAAACTGCGAACTGCTCCGTCCTGAGTGACATGAACACACCGCCGTCCTCCTGTTCGAACCATCTCGACCGACCGACTAGAATCATCAGGAACCTATCCCCTGATTCGAACCTAGCGAGGAGTTCTTCGGCATCCGGGTGGAGCTCTGGCTGGAATGGTGCGATATTGAAGAAGTGGGCCCCGGTTGGATCACGGAGGGAGCCTGAGTAGCTCGGCCCATTGTCTCCGTCTCTCCTCTCCATTCTGTCGATTACCCCTGCTACCAATGCTCTGTTTACCCTAGCACCTAGCTTGGTTACGACGAAGGATGGGTCGTACTCACCTGCGCCGACCTCCGTCAGGGAAGAGTCGGAGTACTCCCTTGCGAGCATCCTGATGGCGCTCTGCCTCACTCTCCTTTCGCCCTGCATCATAGAGTCACCCCCCACTTCTCCATTACTTGATTGGCCGCATCGGATGGAGAGAGTTCTCCCTTTGTGGCACTTTCCGCGAGAATCATTGCACCTTGGTCGTCTATCAAGGCGAGTCCGTTTACAGCTACCCTTCTGCCGAGATACTCGTCCCGGATAGATGCTAGGAAAGCCTCCTGTCCGTCCTTGGAAATCCTGTCGGTGACCTCATCCTGTGTCATCTTCAAGAAATCCTGTGCGGGTTCCTTCGACAGTAGAAGAGATACATTAGAGACGCCATCGTCCATAACCAAGCGAACCCGTAGGTCCTCCTCCCCCCTCTGCGGTCCGCAATCTATGCAGTTTCCATCTCTGAGCCTCTTGCGGCATTTCCTGTTCCCGTCTGGCATTATCACCGGGCATCTTTCAATTATCCCTGAGTCGTTCGTTACGAATACTATTGTTCCATTCGTCCTGATACCCCTCCTAGTGCCCCCTCTGACCAGTTCGGTTAGTTCGACATCGACCCAGTGATCATTGGGGTCTATCTGGTCCCATGCTGGATTCTCAAGATTGGTTGCCTGGCTAATATCGTCAATTACCAAGTCCGGAGAGCCTTGCCAAGACTGGACCCTTGCTTCCTTGAGGTGAATGAAATCACCTGGTTTGGGATCAAAATCGCACCATGCGGTTAGCCTGCAACGGCCTGTTGGGTCCATCACGTCGCCACTACGGACCACCCTCTCAGTGCCGTCTTTGGCCGTGAATGATCTCTGATTCCAAGTCTCCACCTGGAGAGTCACCTCGATGTCCCTCATACCATTCCTGAGTTCCGATATGCTACTCTTTGTGGAAGATGAAAGCTCATCTAGACTGGCGAATGAGTTGTCGTGGTAGACCTCCACCTTAGTTGTGTCACTGATGTTGACCTCGGGAGTGTCCCTGAATCTTCTCACAGTTGCGCCCTCTATCCTCACCAGTGCACCGGCTTCATGCTCGAAATCCGACCACGAAAGCATGCTTATGCTCCCAGTTGAGTCAGCAAGCCTCCCCCTGACTATATTCAATTGCCCGGAGCCATCCCTCTTCACGATCACATCGGGCTTTGTAGATACGACCCTCGCGACCAGATTGACGAATCCCTCGGATTCAGATGCTTTCTCTATGGTCATGGGCTCATGTGATGGTTGATGTACAGTTGCCCCTCCTTCCTTGAGGATAGAAACGCGAGAAGTTCTATTGATATTTATCGAACGCTTTTCGTTCCACTCGTTCACTGAGACTCCTTCCAGGCGAACTACAGATCCAGGAGCCAGATTCTGGCTGTGGTCCCCCCAGTCCTTGTAGTCCCACCTCACCCTCTTATCACTAGTCTCCCATGGATTATCTTCTATCCACCCGAAGGCTATCTGCCTCTCTTCGCCGGACTTCATCTTCTGCACCCTAGGGGTATAGGACACGACGGCAACCTCGATGGTGACGTTGCGGTCATCTGCCCCTAGGTCGGAGAAGCGATTCGCCTTCTTCTCTGGAGATTGCTGTGCGGATGATGGCGAGGACGATTTTGTCACTTCTATTCCCGCCTCTGCCTGGAACTTCCTCATCACAGACCTAAAGGCGTCTTCCGGCGGTATCAGGAACTCTTCCTCATATCTCTTGAATTCCTTGGCTATTTCTTCCTCACTCGCATCCTTGCATTCTTCCTTGACCATGGCCACCTGTGTGGCATATTTTCCATCTTCACTCATTTTCTCAGCTCCGCCTAATGACAAAATGCTGAGTAATCTTGAGTCGACGTAGCTTCAGTACCTATCGGAACTGAGCTAGGCGATGCACGGGTATTTATCCTGCGTGCGGTTTGGGGAAGACTCAGCACTTCATCACCTCAAGCAGGGGAGTTTTAACCCGGCGGTTCTTGAAGGTGTCCCCCGAAAGTTGGCTTTCGACCGACGGCGTTAATCGTGAGAGTCCCTCGTCCGAGTACATGCCCGAGGGAGAATTATGCAAGTTCGGGATCTTGACCTCCTCGGACAGGGCTAGCTCTGGCGAATACGACGACATTAGCGGCCCTGCAATTGAGGGTTTCCTGCGAGATGCTTTGACTACCCCCTGGGAGTCGGCAAGGAGGCTGGTGCCAGACGAGAAGCACGCGATTGAGGAGGGCCTCAAGGATCTTGTCGATAACGAAATGTGCTCAGTTGTCATTACCACGGGAGGGACTGGTCCAGCACCGAGGGACGTCACTCCCGAGGCGACCGCCGCAGTGTGTGACAGAATTCTCCCGGGTTTTGGAGAACACATGAGGTCGATTTCCATGAAGTACGTTCCAACTGGCATATTATCACGACAAATAGCAGGGACAAGGGGCTCCTCTCTGATAATCAATCTCCCAGGCTCCCCTAGGTCAATCAGAGAGATACTGGACGAGGTTTTTGCCGCGGTCCCATACTGTGTCGATCTGATAGGCGGACCATACATAGAGACCGATGAGAGCGTCATAGAGTCGTTCCGCCCACCTCATGCAAGGCGCGAATGATTCAACAAGGGGGCTATGGTCGCAAGTGCATGGCGAAGATGAAGTCTGGAGATATTTCTACCGATAGGGAGAAGGATGAGCTTAGGGAAATACACGTAACTCTCGACTTCACTCCCAATGCCCTCGCATCTCTTCTCTACAGACAAGGAGATACCATTGTTCTCGTTTGCGTTACAAAGGCCCCCTCCCTTCCAAGATGGTTCCCTAGAAACTCCAGCAGAGGATGGGTCCATGCCGAATATTCCTTACTACCTGGGTCTACTGATTCAAGATTCAGGAGAGAACGAGGCGGAGCAAAGGGGAGGACCATGGAAATCGAGCGTCTGGTTGCCCGATCCCTTAGAGGGGCGGTCGACCTAGAGGCCCTTGGACCAGTTGCGCTAACTGTGGATTGCGATATCCTGAATGCAGATGGCGGCACTAGATGCGCGTCCATAACAGCTGCAAATATCGCACTCCGTCTAGCGGTTCGCAGACTCATTGCATCCGGTGACTGCCTTCCTATCGAAATACGACCGACCAAGGAGGAAATATCCAACGGCTGGACTGCCCCTGAATTATCTCCCGAGGAGCGTGCTAATCACGAGTCAGCAGTCATGATGAATGACGTCGCCGCAGTATCTGTTGGGATGGTCAACGGCAGTGTGATGACGGATCTTGACTACATCCTAGACAGCAATGCCGATGTGGATATGAATGTGGTAATGACCAGTGATGGGGGTTTCGTTGAAGTTCAGGGGACTGGGGAGGAGGCGACTTACACCAGGGACGAGCTTGATTCACTGATCAATGCGGCCACGATTGGAATCGAGGAGCTGCATCGCATTCAAACAGAGACGCTTGACGGAGTCAACTGAGCTAACCGCTGAGGAAAAAATGGTGGGACTGGCCGGACTTGAACCAGCGGCCTCCGCATCTTCAGTGCGGCGCTCTCCCAGCTGAGCTACAGTCCCGTAGCACTCTCGCGAGTGTGATTGTGGCTTCAAGGCTTCTGAGGAAATGTGGGACTTCAGAAGACGTCGTCTTCGTCTACTTTGTCATCGAATGACATCAAGCCACCCGCGGCCTTGGCCGGGACCTTTGTCTGATCTTTGCCGTCGCCTTCGAGATTCTTCCGGGCCTCAGCCACCTCAGCCTCCAACAGCTCCAGCTCCTCGGGGGTCAGTCCTCTCTCATGTGCCAACTTCACCCTTCGCTCGTCGCGCGCCCTAATCTCCATCAGGCGCTGTCTGGCCTTGTCGTAATGCTGCATCATGTACATAGCATCGTGCTCTAGTAGTGGAGAGTCAGAAATGATGGTTATGTCCATCCAGTCACCCTCTTCCGCTAGGTACTCGGCAAATGGTTCGAACTTGAGGTCGGACTTCTTGATCTGAGTGTAATGGAGTGCGTTGCCCATCCTATGCTCTATACCGGCGAAGTGACAGTAAAACTTGCTGCCCCCATAAGTCTCCCTAACCTTGTCGAACAGCTCTGCATAGTCCTCGCTGGTCCTCATGCTTCCGTGACCCCTGGCGTGGATATGCGCCATGTTCAGAACTGGTACGGTTCCGTCGACGTGATTGCAGACCTCAAGGACCTCTTCTACCGTCCCCCAAAGCTCCTGGCGGCCAGAGGTCTCGATCCCTACCAGCGAAGGCTCCATCTTCTCTATCCAAGGGAAGGCAGCGTAGGCGTCCTCATTCTGATCGCCCCAGATACTCCGAACTCTGTCGACTATTCCTGCGAATACATTTGCAACCTGTTCGTTTGCTTCGGTTCCCGGCTCATACTCGCCATAGGGCCCTACGTGGTAAACTAGGTGGCGTGCATTGATCACCTTTCCAGCCTGCATCGATGCCTCCATCTTAGCGAGGGACCTGTTTCTCTCCCGTCTTTTGCCAAGTAGTTCCGCATAGTATGGGCCGTGCAGGTTCATCTCAATTCCCGAGTCCCATGAGAGTATGCCTGCCTGCCAATACTGGTCGAAGTGCTTGGGCTGAACTGGCCTTACGGTCTGAATCTCCATCGCCTCCAGCCCTAGGGAGGTAATATCGTCCATTCCCTCTACGATAGTTCTGCCCTTGCAGGACAGTGGAACTCCGGCTGGACCTAGTCTGAGTGGCATCCCTTTGTCCCCCGCGGGTCGCGCCGAACCGGTGCCCCTTCAAAAGGGGTCTCTGTAATAGGGGCGAAAAACAGCTACGGAATGGAATTACTCTGCCGCCGTTGCTCTCCTGATTCCGTCGTCCCCGGGACCGGTCTCCGGGAGTTTGCAGAGAAATCTAGACAGCCATTCGGGGGAGCTCGGTTTTCCCCCTACCTCCAGCTTAACGGAACCTGTAGAGTGCTCGACCATTGCCACTCCCGAGGAGGCATCATAGGTGCATACTATGGGAACCATTCCCTTGAGTCTAATTTGAGTAAGCAGATCGGCCTCTTCAATACCCTCGATTTCCGATATCGGTGCAATAGCTTCTGAGTCGATGAAAAGAACTTGGATCTGCCGAATCTTGCTGATAACTGCGCCCCACGATTGTTCAATCGCCCCTGGGTCGTCCGGCACAGAGACCACCATCACTGTCTTGCTTCCCTCGAGTTCTGCGAAAATCATCGAGGCCGCCCATGCCATCCTAGGGGATTCGCCGTCTAGAACGATGTTGGACGAGTTGATTAGCCAGTTAGCGGAGTCTAGAACCTCTCTCCAGTCGATCGATCCGTGGTCCATTGAATGGAATTCTTCACCATCGGAGGAGGACACGTGCATCACCTCTGCCCCGGACGCTATGGCGTGATGCAGTACCCTTGAGGCCGCATCCGTTCTATCTGGTCTGCCGAATGCAACTATTCCGACTCCACTGGCCATGTTGGGTGCCTAGGGTGCACGGTGAAGAGTGTTCCTAGTCCAGCTTCCACCTGAGGAGGGCAATTGCGCCGCCCATACCAACTAGCTGCTGTCCAGCGTCATGGTCCACGGAGGCCTGAATGACGGAACCTCGAGATGATTCAACTTGACTCACTATGGATTCCCAATCCGACTTGCCGTCTCCCGTTCTGAGCAGGGATGCGTCGATGACTAGGGTGTCTATTGCGCCGATGGATGCCGCCTCTGAAATCGGGACTGAGCCGAAGGCGACCGCCCCCTCCGTGGACATCCTGGTCATCGCCTCCTCTATCGCCCTGACCTCCTTGACGATGGTGTGCTCGCCCAGGACCGAGTCGGCCGCTCCCTCGGCCAGTACCTCGTTTGCGGCGGCTCTGCCTCCTATGGAAGTCGGAGCGTTCGTTATCGTGTTCTTGGCGCCTAGGGCCCTGATATCCTTCTCGAATCCCTCTCTTGCCATACCCGGGCCACAAATTACCAGAGGCATTTCGTCGGGGAAAACCATCCTGACCTCCTTTGCGACTCCCTCTGAGAAGCCACGGCGCACTCCGGTTGAGTCGTCCGCCCTTTTTCCGCCCCCCCTCATCGAGAATTGTGAAACGTCCCTGATCCCCCTAGCTGTGACTTCGAATATCAGAATCTCATCTGACTCGACGACGATAAGTCCGGCTTTGGCTCTGGAGCCCGCTGCCAGTGTTTCCTTGAGTAGGTTCAGATCGGCCTTGGGAAGCCCGCCCTCTCGTGTTATCTCAACCTCGTCTCCAGGGGAGATGACGTGAGTGTGGTGGCTGCCTATGTCTATCTTGGCTTCGGTAATCACCCCATGCACCCTCAGGTTATCAGTGAATGATTGGAACGCTGTCTCTTGCACCTCCAGAACTATCCACATTGGCTTCCTCTCTGCACTCTTGGCTCTGCCGTCCTCCTTCGTGCCTGTGGTTGAGTCCCTGCGGTGCGAGAGCATTCCCACCAAGTTTGAGGGCCTGCAAATCTGAGCCAGCACCCACAGGTCGTCCTCGTCCTCGACTCTGAGCTTGACTCCCTCGTCAAGGCGCTTGATTCGGCGCATACAATCACTACCTAACTGAAGACCCCGGTTAGCCTGCCGTCCTCGTCCATGTCCATGTCAAGCGCTGCTGGCCTTGTAGGTAAGCCGGGCATCGTCATCATGGAGCCGCAAATTGCCACTATGAA
>DAJH01000081.1:36109-40690 GCA_002498925.1 Euryarchaeota archaeon UBA173
CCGAGTACCTTCTTGTCGTGACTGAACGAGTATTGTGTCTTCGCCATGCACACCGGGAGGTTCCCGAAACCCCACTCTTCGAACTTGTTGAGGGCCGCATCGGCAGATGGGCTGAGGTCCACTGTGTGGGCCCCGTACACATTGGTACCCACCCTTAGGATTGCCTGCTTGGCCTGCATCCCAGGATCAACCGCAGGGGTGAATGGCCTTCCTGCCTCCTCGTGACGGGCACATGCATCTACTACGGCGTCAGCCAGATCCGCGGCACCCTCGCCCCCCTTGGCGAATCCCTCGAACAGGACTATCTCCTTCGCCCCGGCCTTGAGGGCCTCATCTCGGATTGCCTCTATCTCGGCATCCGTATCCGTAGCGAACCTGTTGATGGAAACGACTACCGGAATTGATGTTGTGGCCAAGTTCCGCACGTGGCGCCTCATGTTTGAGGCCGCTCCGGTGCGAACTGCGTCGACGTTCTCTGTCTCGATTTCCTCCTTGGTCGGCCTCGCTCCACCGCCCCCTGCGAATCCCCCTCCGTGGAGCTTCATTGAGCGTACTGTCACGTTCAGCACTATGCAGCTGGGAGAGACCCCTGATGCCAGGGCCTTGATGTGGAGGGCCTTCTCTGCACCCATCTCTGCTCCGAATCCGGCTTCAGTGACGACGTAGTCCGACCTCGACAGTGCGAGGTCGTCTGCGATAATCGACGAGTTTCCATGGGCGATGTTTGCGAAGGGACCACAATGGACGAATGCCGGATTTCCCTCCAGCGTCTGTACGAGGTTGGGAAGCATGGCCTCCCTAAGCAGGAGAGCCATGGCCCCAGCGGCCCCTAGGTCGTCCGCGGTTACCGGAGTTCCGGACTTTGACTCTGCGACGATAATGCTGCCCAACCTAGCCCTCAGGTCCTCGTAACTGCTTGCCAGGGATAGGATTGCCATGACCTCGCTTGCGGCGGTAATGTCAAACCTCTCTGATCTGGTGACGCCTGTGGCAGGGCCGCCAAGTCCGATGCTGACGGACCTTAGCGTCCTGTCGTTCATGTCGATGACCCTCGGCCAGAATATCCGGTTGGTGTCGATTTTCAGCTCGTTGCCCCTGTGCAGGTGGTTATCCAGTATTGCCGAGCATAGGTTATGGGCAGCAGTGATCGCATGCAGGTCGCCCGTGAAGTGCAGGTTTATCTGCTCCATCGGGAGGACTTGGGAGTAACCGCCTCCGGCAGCCCCACCCTTGATCCCAAAGACGGGGCCCAGCGATGGTTCCCTGATGACGCAGCATGCATTGTGCCCCTGGCGGTTCAGACCCTGGTTGAGGCCGATGGTGGTGACCGTCTTTCCCTCTCCGAAGGGGGTCGGGTTGACGCTGGTGACGAGAATAAGGTGCCCATTTGGTGAGTCCCTCCCCCTTGAGAGCGACTCCCAAGACACCTTGGCGATGTGAGGTCCGTGCATAATCAGGTCACTGCGCTCAAGTCCGAGCTGTTCAGCCACTGACTCTATCGGTCCGGGATCGGCCGCGCGAGCAATGTCCAGGTCACTGTCCATGCCACTTTGCGACGACAAGTCCGATTTGAAACCTTCATTGCTGACAATTCGGAGGCGCACGTAGTGACTGGACCGGCGTACTGGGGCATAGCGGGGCATCCCATCTCACATTCCCTCACCCCGAGGCTCTTCGAACTGGTTGGTAGGCACGTCGGAATCGAGGGCCCTGAGGCCGTTTTCATCGACGCCGATGGAATTGAGGAATTCATGTCGAAGGTGACCAAAATGGAGGGCGATGTCTGGCTGTCTTGCACCGCCCCCCTGAAGCACTCCCCCCAAGACAGGCTCGGGGTTAGTGGCCCAGAAGGAGTGAATGCGATCAACCAACTCAAGAGGATTGATGGAGAGTGGTCCGGGACCAGCACCGACGGCGCGGGTTTCGTAGACTCTTGCAGGCACGTCGGGGTCGAACCCTCCGAATCCACCCTACGGATGAGGGGTGGCGGCTCGGCTGCTCGCTCAATCGCGGCAGCGTGGTCCGAGGCAGGAGGAAGAATCTCCACTGTCGCCGGAAGGAGGGAGCTGGTTGACGGGCCATGGGCCGACTCGATCGTGGAGGGCGGGGACGCAGACATCGCGATTGACCTGGATGCGATTCCGGGCGGTGGCGAGAGTATCGACCTCAGAGCGAAAATACAGGTTTCCATCTCCTATGGAGATGGGGCGAGCTTCGAGGAGTTCGCAGTGAAGATGGTAGCTGCCCAGCATCTCGAGGCCTGGAGGGTCCTTTTCGCACCTGATAAGTCGGAGGAGCTGCCTACGCTTTCACTCCTCCTCGAGCTTCTTGGAGCTGGATCTAAGGATGCTTAGGGCCAATACGGGTGATGTCAGGAGCCACCAGCTCAGTATCTCCCCCGGCCCGACCTTCAACTCCCCATGGAACCTCACCAGAGAGTCATAGGCTGGCTCTCCCGGAGAGGGTGGCTGATCTATGACTGCCTGCCTTTCCCCTTCCTCCAAAAGGCCTAGGTCGAAGCCCACGGAGTCGAAGTAGAATGATATCCCAGAAATTTTGACATTGACATCTCCGCTCTCCTGGTAGTGGGCGAACTGGTCGACCCCGACTGAGTTTTGCTGAGTTGCAGTATCGAAACCCCCTGTTGACGAAGACTCGCCTTCACCGCCGTCCCCGGTTACCCCGAAGTCATAGGCCACTGCAACCGGAACGGCGGTCACTATCACAACGGATCCAATGAGCCAAACAACGACTAGCCCAGTCTTGAGTTTCCAACTGGGCCTTATGGAAGACAGGTAAAGGGCCACGATTAGGGATATCATGGCCAATTGCACGATACTTCTGGACTGATCAAGGCAGGATCCCTGGCACCCGCTGGACTGTGATTCTTCGGAATTGCTAGATTCGTCATTCCCGCCGGAACTTCCGCCCTGCCCGTCTTCATCATTGGCCGTTACGTCCTCCCTTTCCACCCAGTATAGCAGTAGGGGGGTCGCGTTCTCAATTGACATCTCGAAGGACTCTTGTTCGCTATCGATGGTGTATTCCGTGGAGATGGTTGGCTCTCTCTCGAGCCCCTCGGTGTATGTCCCACTTGCCGAGATCTCGAACCATGTCCCATTCCATGCCATCAGCAGGAAAAAGGAGGTTAGCGCCAAAGCGGCCTTGTCCTTGTTCTGCATCGTATCACTGAGGGCCTATTCCTCTCTTCGAGGAATGAGCAGGGCTGCGACTCCGAGGATAGATGCGATAGCGAGAGCGCCCAACCCGGGAACGGTGTCGATCTCCTCCTCCCCTGGCGCCCTGTATGGCTTGAGTGGTTCCTCGTCCTCCCAGTCGAATAGTCCATCGCCGTCGTCATCCTCGTCGAAGAAGTCCAATACCCCATCCTGATCGGTATCGGTTTGGTCCAGGTCCGGGAGGAAGTCAGGACCTAGGATGTTGTACAGCTCCTCTACGTCGTGCTTGGACTCGGGGGCTATGTCCCTGATCTCCGTCAGGCCCAATATGTCTGCCTTCACATCCCTGGCGTCATCTCCATCATGATACTCGAGATTCAGTTCCACGTTGTGCCCCCTGACTCCGAAAATGGATGGGCCTAGGAGGAGTTCCGATGAGCCATCAGCGTCCTCGTCATTGAGGATCGCAATTCCAACGACCCTTGATTCGTCTGTGTCCCAGAAGAGTATTGCGCAGGATTCCGCGAGGTCCATCACTGGCTCGCTCGGGACGTTGTCCTCCACCAGCTCCCCCAGTTTCTCCCCGAATGCCTCCATGGTCTTCTGCAGATTTGAGTTGTTCAATGCCTCGAACATGTCGACATATTTCTCGATGGCTTCTGAGGAGCCGTCGTTCTCGTCGGAGCCGTCGGAGCAGTCCTCCTCCCCGTCGTTCTCCCAGTGTGCCGGGATGACCTCGCCGCTGTCGCACGTGAATGTGTCTGAGCTGTCAGACTCGTCGGAGCCGTCGGAGCAGTCTACCTCTCCGTCGTTCTCCCAGTCTGCGGGTATCTCCTCGCCGCTGTCACAGACGAAAACGCCCCCTTCCCCTTCTCCGGAGATCTCCCCGATCCATGACTCGACCTGCTGCTGCACCACTGAGGAAAGCTCGCTGACCCCGTTGTCGAACGCGGGCATCAGTGACTGCCCCATCATGAAGGCCATCCCCATTGGGATCGGGGGGGCTAGTCCGCACTGCACCTCGGTCGTGGCGTTGTCTATGGTCAGGCTCTCCGTCCCGCCCACGGGTGGGCATTCCCAGTCCCATGCTGCGCCAGACTGAACCTCGAAGGCGTCGCTGAATGTGCCCTGCCCTGGAACGGAGTCGGAGAGCTGTACGTTGAAGACGTCCAGGTTGATTCCGAATTCCTCCGTCGGCAGGCCGTTCATACCAACTGACAACGAGTAGCTGGTCAAAGTGGAGTAACTGCCCTCGATGATGTCATTCGCATCATTTCGGTCATCATCGGAGTCGTTGTGATCGTCATGGTCGTCATGGTCGTCGTGGTCGTCGTGGTCATCATCGGAGTCGCTGTCGGAGTACGTGGGATCGCTCAGAGCATGCAAGTAGTCCGTCGGCTCA
>DAJH01000003.1:0-15695 GCA_002498925.1 Euryarchaeota archaeon UBA173
GCTGAGTTCTTCGGCTTCTTCGGCTTCTTCGGAAAGGTGGCCGCTTTCATCGGCCCTCTCCTGTATGCTACTCTCACCGTGATGTACGGTAGCAGGGTTGGCGTTTTCTGCATCTCACTGCTAATCCTAATTGGTGCTTACATGATGAGATGGGTCGACGTAGACGACGGCAGGGCTGCAGCTAGGGCTGAGGATGCTAGAAACCGTGGAATCACTATTGACTCCTAGTTATCCTATCGACCACCAGTGCAGCTTCTAGAAGAAGCAGCATAGGCCCGGCCACCAGGAACATCGAAACAGGGTCAGGAGGGGATATCAATGCCCCAAAGACCAGTCCAGAGAACCAGAGGTTGCCCCTATTATCTGAGATTGAACTTCTCTCTATCAGCTCGCTCCTCAGGAGTATGGAGGCGATCAGAGGGACTTGGAATCCTAGAATCGATGCAAAGTACAGTCCCGTGATGAAGCCAACCCATGACTGCAATTGCCATGTTGTGGCTAGTCCGGCGGATGTAGCATCATTGGATAGGTAGTCAAGAAGGAGCGGCACAAGAACTCCATGAGAGTACGCCGCACCCATTAGTCCAAGGGTGATTGCCAGAATAACCACTAACAAGGTACCAGCAAAGTTTCCCTTACCAGGGTCCCCGGACCTCCTAGATTCTGCAACAATCCTCCTGCCGTTCCAGGTCAAGTCGCACATCAGAACCAATGCAGAGAGCAATATTCCGAAATTAATTCCAATTCTGAGTTTAAGCAGTATCGCCTCCATGGGGTGGAGAATCACAATCTCTACTCCCTCGGGCCTGTATGAGCTAGACCCCAGGAGCAGCTCTATCGCCTCTCCAGATGCGGGAAATCCTGCTATAAAGCCGATTAATAGGGCCCCTGATAGAACTAACAACCTCTTCCGTAGGTGACCAACGAGTCCCCTCAACTCTGCACGAGGGATAAGGTCCCCTGAGTCGCCGCCCATGGTCCTCCGAGAGGCTACCATTGGTCAATTCATCGCTCACGACTTCCTCAGAATTACAGTTAGCACGTCCCCATCATTGAGATGGTGGTCTAGCCCCACTCTCTGCCAGTCAAATTTAGCACTCGGGCCCTTTACCCTGGCATACCTGAATTTTCTGACGAAGTCCCTATGCAGCTTAACACACACATCCCTGACGGTCGAGGTATCCTTCACTATCAATGGCTCTATCATATCCGCATCTTGACCCTGGGGCTTTAGGTAAATCGACATGAAGTGGAGGTTATCGAATATGAAGTC
Source organism: Euryarchaeota archaeon UBA173 (assembly GCA_002498925.1). Taxonomy (GTDB): domain Archaea; phylum Thermoplasmatota; class Poseidoniia; order Poseidoniales; family Thalassarchaeaceae; genus MGIIb-O5. The sequence goes on from DAJH01000003.1 coordinate 1,274, forward strand.
CTTCATCTCTTCCACGCCCTCCCCTGTCTTGGCAGAAACCTCCAGAACTGGCCACTCTTCTGGTAGCATCCCCCTTGTTTTGGAAAGGTCACCTTCTGTTGCTAAGTCGATCTTATTCACTACGACTACGGCCCTGTTGTAGATCCTATTGTCTGCGAGGGTATCCACAATGTGGTCATCAGTCACATCAGTCCGCAGTGTGACCGTTGCCGAAACTATGCCGAAACTTCTGATGATCTCTTGAATGTCCTCATCAGTCAGATTCGTCTGCTCTACTGTGGATCTGACAACTATTCCCCCCCTATCGGTTCTTGTGATGTACACTTGTGGCCTTTCCTGATTGAGCCTCATACCAGACATCCAGAGCTCTTTATCCAGAATATCGAAGTGTGAATCTTGGAATGGATCGACCACATATAGCACCATATCAGAGCCCCTGATTACATTCAGGATTTCCCTGCCCCTGCCTTTGCCTTCGGAAGCTCCCTTGATCAATCCGGGTAGATCAAGAATCTGTATTTTTGCGCCTCTGTGGTCCAGTACCCCTGGTATACATGTCAGAGTGGTAAAGGCAAACTCTCCCGTTTCTGAATCGGCTCCAGTCAATTGTGAAATCAAGCTAGACTTCCCAACGCTTGGGAATCCGACCAAAGATACCGATGCATCTCCAGATTTCTTGACTTCGAAACCATGTCCGCCTCCGCTAGATTTCGCATGTGCCTGTGCCTTCTCTTTTCGAGCTTTCAAAGCTGCAATCTTGGCCTTCAGTTTTCCAATGTGGGCGTTTGTGGCCTTATTTTTCTGAGTTTTCCCAATCTCCTCTTCAAGGGACTTGATTTGCTCCTCAATAGTCGCCAAGTTCGTACACATCCCGCTTCGTTGTTGTATCCAGCGCAACCACACAAGTTCTTGAATTCGGTGGCGCCAACGGGCAAAGGCCCCCCAAGCGAGGGTTCATCCCATGCCACCGTTTGGTTGGTACGAGATTGCCATGGTCGATGTCATAATCTCGCTAGTCGATCGAGAATCATTAACCGATTTGCTATCAATGCCATTGGGGGAACTGATTTCAGGAATGGAGGGGATGTCAATAAGAGGAATAAGGCCGAGGCAAGTGGATTCACTGCACCGGCAATTCGACATAGACTTGGAGGGGGAAGTCCTAGAATGGGCAGATCGAGTCATGGAGATTGATCAAAGCCTAACACTGCCTAATCAAGACCTCAAGCTAGAGGATAAACTAGATCTCCTCCTCCTCCTTTCCCATTGGTCATCTAAGGGGGAGTGGAGGTGCTGGGATGCTAGATTGTTCTTGTATGTCGAACCTAGCTCTGGAACCAAGATGCCTGGAACAGGATCCTTCCTGAAACCGGAGGTCTGGAGTAATTTCTCAGAAAATATCGCCAATACCGATAGGACCTCATTCGTGGAGTCTGTGGTAATCGACTGGATGTCCAGAAGAGAGGAGCTCGGTGAGACTATGAATCCGTCTAAGGACCCTCGAATTTTACCCACTATGGAGTCACATCAGGACTCATCCGGCACTCTTTTTGACATTATAGACAACTCAAGAAGGAAAAGCCTCCCTCTGTTGATTGGTAGGGAGTACTTGGATTCATTTTCATGGTACTTGGGAGACCAGAGTTTATCCGATTTCATCGAGGGTTTATGATGACGGAATTACAAATTTCACCTCAGCCACCTGAAATTCCACCGGAACCAGGTATAGTGATTTTGGGTAGATTTCAGCCCTTTCATATGGGTCACGAGATACTCATCAAATCAGCAGTTGAATGGAGAAATGAGAATAGCTCAGAATCTAAGATAGTAATAGCCATAGGTTCCTCGAATCGTCCCGAGACTCTCAGGAATCCTTGGTCAGCCGAGGAGCGGAAGGCAATGGTGGAAGCTTGGGCAGGGTCGGACGAAAAACTCGGAGGTTTCCAGATAGTGGCCATTCCGGATATCGATGACCCCCCAAATTGGGTTTCTCATGCCGAGAAATACCACGGCGCACCAGGCACACTTTTCACCAGTGACCGAGAAACTGCTGAACTCTACAGAAAGGGGGGCTGGGAAGTCGTCATCACCCATCTCGAACTCAGAGAGAGATACGAGGGATGGAGAGTCAGGGAGACAGCTAGGATGATGTCCACCATAACTGAAGAGGAAGCCGTAACCGAGGTATTGGGAGCAACCATCCCATTACCTGTAATCGACTACCTGATCAGTAATGGTGCACTGAGGAGGCTAGCCTTCCTCGGCGAGGGTGGGGAGCCAGTAGGTTAGTCACCAGACTCCCTCGAAAGTGCAAGAAACTCCACATGTATTCGAGATAGTACCCGTGAGAAGATAGTCGAAGGCCATGGTGTAGGCAGGCTCAAACTCAGCTATCTGATTGTGTGCCAGTGAGTGATATTCCATCGGTCCCTGGATGTTTCCACTAGGGACGTCGGGGAACCCCCCATCGAAGTATGCGACTCCAGAGCCTTCTATCGCAGTTGACGAGACATCTATCCCCCAAGGGTGCCATGCAGATGAGTTCAGATTACTCAGTCCAGCAGTTCGTACGGCCCTATCGGTGCTCAAAACCGTAACTTGGGCGTCGTTCACCGAACTGATGTATAGGACTTCAAATGGCTGAGTCTTCCCTTCGAAACCTTCCTCGATAAAGGGCAAGTATGACTCCGCATCAGTTGTGTCCCACATTGATTGCATCTGCGCAATCAGAACCGCCCTATCGTTTCTCGAGGGATATGCTATTTCGTTTGCGAACAATTCCTCAAACTGGGTGTACTGAGTCGACCTCTCAACCTGATGGGTGAACGAAGAGCCACCCACCCAAAGAACCCCTCGATCCATACCTGGAGTGGTGGCAAGCATCGATGGCCCCCTGAGGCCACCAAGGGAGTATCCCATATACCCAATGTCCGACACATCAATCAGGTTGGTTCCATTGTGGTGGAACTCTGTAAGATCGGAGCATACTCCCGAGAAAGTTCTGACCATTGCAACATTGTTCATCATTGATTGCATCAGCCTCTCTGCCTGGTGCTGGAAGTATTCGACGTTCATCAGTGCAAAGGTCACTGCATCGTAATCGCCATCTGAACTCCATCCCTTGAAGTCTGTACCTATCATCGGAGTTCCAAATATTTCCCCCCACTCGCGCAGTCCACCACTGACCATTCCATCCCCATTGCCCAGGAATCCATGACCCATGACCGTGAGTGGCCCAGGGGTACTGGAATTAGCCAGAGATTGTGGTATTGTTATGGTGAAAACCACCTCTCTGTTTTCGACAAATAATGGAGTACCGGACTGATCTCTTCGGAGTAGTGTCGGTGGAAAATCAGCCTCTACATACTGCGGAGCAGTGAACGTTCCCTTGATCCTCCTGAATGTCATCCCATCATCTCCCCAATTGTCGTTTACCTCGGTAACATTACAACCAATTCCGTCGTCACCCAGTCTTTCGAGGGCATCGTCACGCATTGTGATTACATCTCCGATAATAGATTCTGTAGAGGCCGTATGGAACCACCAGGCAGATTGGATTTCTGATCTTTCGAAGCCAACATCGGAAAGTGCTGAGAACATGGGCTCATAGCTGCCCCTTCTAGCCTCTAAATCGGGATCATTGGTCTCATGGCCTTCTCTCAAAGCGGCAAATGAGGCATGCGACTCTATGGCGTCCCCCGAGTTGTCGATGAGTCCCCTGAAGGCAACAGCGTATTGGGCATCATGCTCGAGCCCTCCAACGGTTCTGAGGAAGACGATCGTAGGCTCGTCATCCTGGCTCCTCTCGTCAATCTCGACCCAGTGGGGGAGAATCTCACCATTGTCCATGTTCAGAAGCACCGAACCATGGTCTTCCGAAATAGACGAGCCAATGCTCAACTGATCTGCAAGAGAGGAAATGTCGGGAGTCTCCGTGAATGTAGTGAATATCTGAGTCGACGGACTGTGGCCGTCGAAAAGCCCTAGCATGGGAATCTCACTCGGTCCAGCCGATCCAGAAACGGGTATCGCCTCTGCAGGTACGTTCAATCGAAAACCCGTATTCGTGCTCGAATCATCTGCAAGATATTTGCTCGATGGGAACGGCATCATACAATGTCCAGGGTCGAGGCTGTCACAACCCACTGAGTGCGGGATGGATATTGTGATCGGCCCATCGCCATCCGTATCTGTTTCATTTTCCCCCTCCACGGGATCCATGGGGCTGTCCACCCCGTCCTGAACATCCGAGTCTCCACCACTACCGCTTCCCGTACATCCGGATAGGAGCATCAGTGTAATCATTAGAATGGCAATTTTTCTGTTTCTCATTTCGATCATTTCATCAACCCACTTTATCATTCTTGATACACTCATCATACTGTAGAACCATCGGGATTGACGTTACAGTCTTCATTACAGTGCACGTCTTCCGGTTGCCCCCCTTCCACGAAAGAAGTGAACCACTCAAGGAAAGAGTGACCTTCCACTTCCAGCTCGTAGAAGCCGCTACCCCCCAGGATTGTATGCCCATCACCAGGTGCGATAAAACCAGAGATATCTATCCCGGCCTCTTCTATTTCGTTTTCAGAAATTCTAATTTGTTCATTGTAGTCGAAGGGAGGGTTGTCTAGAAGTCCGTTGAAGTACCTCATAGTGTTATCATAGGCATTGTCATACCTGGCGAATTTTATTCCTAGATTTTGCATTGCTGGGACAATTACCAAATCTGCACTAGATAGATTATTGAAGCTGATAAGCCCATCTAGGGAGAAGTCGGACATGGTCTCATTAATCGACCATAGCGTGTCTAAATCGATTGTTTCCAAGGAAACTAATCCACCCGTAGCATCATTGAATGCCGAGACACTGGCATCGGGATAGTCCATTGCCGATTTCATGGCATACAGTGTTGCAGGAATGGATCCAGCACTCGATCCGGTTACGAAAATTTCCTCAGCATTGGGATACAAACTTTTCATCAATTCGAAACCCGACATAGCATTCAGATGTCCACGGTGCTGAACCTCTCCATGTTCATATGTCACGTTGTTGTTGCCAACATGAATGTCCCCGCTGCAGTACGGGACAAATATGAATGAGTAATCAACCAATGGATTGTCGTGGTTAGCGAAGTTGAAGATCCCGCCTGCATTGGAGTTTTCCTGGGTTCCTGAAGACGGGTTATCCCATTCCCCGGTGTCTGTCTTGTATGTCCCACCTGGGACTACGCAAGTGAAGTCATTCCAGCACGCCCCCCCTCCTTGGAAGTAAAGTACAACATGGGTCTGTGACGCATCTCTGTGCCAAACTGAGTAGTTGGAACCATCAGAGCACTGGCATGGCTTGTCCATTCCTACCTCCGACCATGACGTGGAGTACTGCGATGCGGGAGGGTAAGTGCACGAACCATCGTCATCTGTGGAGCTTGAATCGTAATTTATTGCCTCCTCATCCGCGCAACCTGGAATCTCAAGATGATCGAAGACGCCATCCCCGTCCGTGTCAAGGTATGAGCAAGAACCGTCATCAAGGGTCGCCGACTCATCGTAGTTCTGAGCAACATCATCCATACATCCCTGAATTTCTTCGTTAGAAGAGCCAGCGCACCCTGAAAGTAGGACGGATAGGGCGATTAGAACGATAGTGGGTACATTGTTGGTATTGGCCATGACACGTATGATGGAGCCTTGGATATAAACTATATTCCATCGTTGAACATCATTGAATGGAAATGATGTACGCCAGTCTCCCTTTTTGGTGAGTATCTTCCCCTGTCATAGGAGCCGGAAGAGACTCCTCTGAATGTAGCCTCGACAATTTCCTGGTCCTCCTCCTCGACCTTGTCTAGATCTCCCCCAGCACCTTTGCCTAGCTTCTCGTCATCCCATACGAAACCATGGTAGATGATTCTGGTTTTACTAACTGAAATGGGGACTACAAGATTGACTGAGAGCCCCCATGGGTAGAAATTCAGCATTAATCCGGGGTAAATCCAGTAGTAGTAAGCTGCCACCCTCTTCCCGAAATCAGGCGATGAACTGGGTAGTTCGAAAGTGTCCTCAGAACCATTAGCTATGCCTATCTGGAGCACCCCTCCGTCGAAGAGCTCGGTAGTATAGGAGTCGTAGTCCAAGGCATCATGAAGGCCCCCATGAACGAACGGTATGTGGAAGCCCTCCAGGTAGTTGTCCACGTAAAGGGCCCAGTTGGCATCGATTTCGTACGACCGATGCCGTGATTCGTCATGACGGAAGTCCTCGATGGGCATCCACCCTATTCGTTCTTCAAGTAAGTCAAAAATAGAGCTAAATCTGGAGGGGGAGGTCCCAGAGAATATCATCCCCCTCCAATCCTTTATTGGAAACTCCACAAGATTGTCCCTGTCAGAGGGAAAATCCTCGACACCCTCGAATTCTGGCATATTCTTGAAACACCCGTCCAGTCCGAATGTACGGCCATGGTAGCCACACCTGATTGAGGAGGAGTTGCAGGGCTCTGTAACTAGGATCATCCCACGGTGTGTGCAAACATTCGACAGGCATCTCAGTCTGTCCGACTCTATCAATGCCATGGCCTCTCCCAACAATCCCTCCATATGGTCGAGTGGAATCGAGTTGGTACTTTCCAACTGGCTCCTGTGTGCTGCGAAGTGCCAGCATTTATCAAATCCAGAAACTATGCTAAGGTGACTCTCTTCATCCGTGTAGTACCTAGATGGCAGGGTCATTGACTTTGAGATATCGGGGTCAATCGGATGGCTCATCCACACTCGCCTCAGCCACAATTACTCTAGCGGCCCTAAGTACTCTTTCATGGAGCATATACCCATCTTCCACTACCTCCACCACTTGGCCTGGCTCAATTCCATCGGGCGCAGGAACCATCGCAATGGCCTCCATGCAGGTCGGGTCAAACGTATTCCCTACGGAATCAACACGGGTAACCCCCTCAGATTGCAGTGCCGTCCAAATTCCATCCAGAGTCATTCTCGTCCCATCTAGGAAAGCATCGGATGACGACTCCTCAAAATTAGAAACAGCCTTCTCTAGGCTACCGATGAGAGGGAGTATCTTTCTTGATAGGCTTGAAGCCCCAAATCTGACCGCATCAGACTTATCTCTGGCAGAACGTTGTCTGATATTGACTATTTCAGCGGCAGAGTATTGCAATTCTTTCTCCAACTTCATTATCTCTGCTTCCATTTTCTCGAGGGGGTCCTCAATTTCCGACGGTCCATCAGGTTCTGAACCATCGCCACTCGCTTCTTCGCCCACATCCATACGCATCCATCCGCATTCAATAATCCAATGGTTCAGCCCGTATAGAAATACTCTCCAGAGGCCTTTTGATCTCTGTCTTTGACACTCTCGGGCTTGTTTATCCTAGGCCTCTTTGACTCGTGGTCACGTCTGAACGTGACTTCAACATCAGACAGGAATCGATTCATTCCCTTACGGAGGCTCAGGGGCCCCATGGCAAATCCAGACTTGCCTCCCTCTCCCTCGAACACTAGCAGGGAGTCACTCACTATGTCGATGAAGTAGATGTCGTGATCAATCACCATTGCGGCCTTCTCGTTGCTTTCCATCGTTCTCCTGATGGCCTTGGCTGCCTCCATCCTAGCATTCGCGTCCAAGTGTGCACTAGGTTCGTCCATCAGGTAAATATCGGCTTCTTTGCCCAGGCATATCGCTATGCTTACGGCTTGCAATTCCCCTCCTGAGAGCCTCTGAGCCTGCAACTCCAGCATTTTGTCCACCTGAAGGGGCCTGATGACCTGGGTATGGAACTCTCCCGATCGCCACTTCCCGCCAAGCTCGGTATCTAGCCAATCCTGCACGGTTCCTTCGAAGTCTGTATTGACGTGCTGCGGTTTGTAAGAAACGTTGGCCTCCATTGTACACCAACCCTCATCTGGCTCCATCTCCCCTGCAATCATCTTCGCCATTGTTGACTTTCCTGTGGCGTTTGGACCAACTACCCCGATCACTTCTGCGGATCGAACTTCTCCCTGGCCGGTTTTCAGATGGAAATCGCCCAGTTTCTTTTCCATGTCTCCCCATTTCAGAATTGGAACTCCAATATCTTCTCCCCGGGTCCGACCTCTGACAAACCGTATTGGCTTGTCCCTAATTCTCACATTCTCTTCCGGCAAGTATCCATCGAGATATGCATTTATCGCTGTTCTAGTTGATCTCGGCGGCGTGAAAATCCCATATGCGGCCCTCTCTCCATAGATTATGTGCAATAGGTCGCAGAGAACGTCGAGAATAGCAAGATCGTGCTCCACAACCAGTACCCTTTTCCCCTTTGACGCCAAGTCTTGAATTATCCCTACCATCCTCATTCTTTCGTAAATGTCCAGATAAGAAGAAGGCTCGTCGAAGAAGTAAACATCAGCCTCCTTCAGTATAGTGGCACAAATTGCAACTCGCTGTAACTCGCCTCCCGAAAGTCGGGTGAGATCCCTGTCTAGGAGGTGATCAACTGCTATTTTTCTAGCGCATTCTTCGAGTTCTCCCCTATCGTCAACTCGCGCGAGAAGCCCCCTCACTTTGCCATCCCATAGTTTCGGCAATTTGTCGATATATTGGGGCTTTACTGCGATATTTACTTCTCCCTGGGAAACAAGCCCGAGATAGTTCCGCAGCTCGCCTCGGGGGAATGTGGAGATCACATCGGCCCAGTCAGGAGGGGGGTTCTGCCAGTCTCCAAGATTTGGCCTCACTGATCCCGATAGTAGGTTTATTGCAGTTGACTTGCCTATCCCATTAGGCCCAAGTATTCCTATGACGGACTCCTTGGCGGGAGTCGGTAGTCGAAATAGCCTGAACCCATTGAGGCTGTACCTGTGAGTCATGTCATGATCGAGCTCTTCGGGTAGATTGATTATTTTGACCGCCTCCCCTGGGCATAATTTTGCCCTGGTGAAACAGACAGGGCATGCCATCTCCAAGATTCTGAATTTGCCGTCCTCAAGTTGGATGCATTCCCCGCCGCACATCCCCGCATATTTTTCGAGGTACATGTAAGCAGAACTGTTGGGTTTGCACCTTTCCTCCAGCAATACCGCTATCCTCATGCCACTCCCTCCTTGTAATTCTCTCAATACTTCTTCTGTTCCCAACGCCTTCAGCGGCCGTTTGCACTCATACGGCCAAAAACCGGTATCTAGCGTAAACGTAACCTGCAAGTGCGATCTTCTCCGATTTGGATAGCTGAATTCTTTCCGTGAAAACATCCCCTCCCTTCTTCCTAATCTTAGCCATGATGGACTCGTAGAATTTCGCCATTGCAGCGGGGGAATATCTCGACCCCTTGTCTAGCATCGGGAGGAGTTTGAAGGCCCTTTCCCTGTATCTGTCGGCCTGTTCGATGAAGTCTTCCACGAATGGCTTCCACCCTGGGTGAGAAACCATGGATACGCCATTTAGGATGTCTTCGGGGGTGATGCCAAATCTACCTAGGTCATCCACAGGGAGGTAGATCCTGTTCCTAGCAGCATCCTCCGCAACGTCTCTGAGGATGTTAGTTAGCTGCATGTAAATGCCCCAGGCTTCCGCATACTCCCTAGCCATAGGGTCATCATACCCATAAATTTCTATGCATACCAAGCCAACAGTTGAGGCTACGCGATAGCAGTATGAATAGAGTTCCTCGAAGGTCTCATACCTGTTTCTGTGGAAGTCATCCTCCATGCCGCTAATCATGTCATCAAGGGACTGTCGGTGAATTCCAAAATTATGGACGGTATCCTTCAGGGCTATGAAGATTGGATCAGTGGAGGTCACGTTCTCATATGCCGTTGAAAGCTTCTTCCTGTAGTAGAATAGTTGTGACATTTTGTCGTTGTAGGAAGACCTGTCTACCACTGGCTCCCCACTAGTGAGCCTCTCGATCCTTTCCCTGTAGTCCCTTGATTCTGGATCGTCCGAAGAGCCCCCTGGAAAATGATCGACATAGTCGCCATCGGCGATATCATCGGCTCTCCTGCAAAATGCGTAATAAGCACAAATAGACCTCCTTTGAAGGTCCGGGAGGTACTTGAAAGAATGGTAAAAATTCCCCGCCTCCCTTTTCGTAAGCTCCTCGCAGTAGTCATAAGCGGTATCTATGATACTTTGTGGGACCTCTGCCTCCGACCAAATTGCGGCATCCACATGGGCGAATGGGTTCACTAACTCGCCCCTGGGGCCAATAACCCCCATGAAAATCGCCCCTTCGCGGAACGCCTCAATAGCGGTAATGCTGATTGCCCTGGCCGCATCTCGAGTAATCCCAACTGTCTGACGGACCTTCTCTATGCTTCGTGTCTCGACATCGGCCTCGAGGATTGAAACGCTTCGCTCGGAAACCAATCCCAGCGGTTTAACGCTGTCAGGCTCGTGAGTTTCAGTCATACTCCTTCGTCTTGAGCGCCAAAGGCCTGTTCTTGAACCTCTCCCCCCGTTGGACCGGCAAATGCCTGAGCCCGTAGGGCTCGTTCACAGCCTTTCCGAGTCTAGTAGTCTCAGGCAACTCTTCTTGGAGGGAATGGAAAGTATGACCCTCCTAGTCAATTCCTTGATTTCATCCCTGGAAACCTTGACCCTATTTCCGCCATCTAGTACATTGCTGGACCTGAGTAGTGATATCGTCCTCAATGCGATTAGGACGGGCAACATGCAAGCGCCCCTAAGTCTGAATTGGGAATAGGGAATCATGCCAATGTACTCAATGGCCGAGTCTAGATGCTCCGAAGTCTTGTCCAGTAGTTGATTGTAGAGCTCCCTGAATCGCTCCATATTTTCCGACTCTAGGAGATCGTCTGGAGCTAACCCGTGGTCATCTAAATGATCTAGTGGAATGTAACATCTACCCAATTTCAGATCCTCGGGAATGTCTCTCAGTATGTTGATCATCTGGAGTGCCTTGCCAAATCTCACGCCATTCTCGAAGAGCGCTTCTCTTGTTTCATCGTCGACATTGAATTGATGTTCCAGAGTCATCCTGGTCCAGAATTCTCCAACACTCCCGGCGACCCTGTATGCATAGTCATCCAGCTCATCGTAGTTATCCAGGGCCGTAACCGTCTCCCCTATTCCTGCACCAAATCTCTCGAGATCGAGGACTTGTCCGCTAACTATCACAGACAAACACGTTCTAATCGCCTCCCTATCCCAGTCGGAGAGTTCGATTAGCAATTCCACAGCATCATTTGACCTGAGAAGCAATCTTGCTTCGGAGGGGTTAGCCTGTGATTCCGAGAGTCCTGTCATGTCAGGCATCTTCTCAGAAACGCCCTGCGCTCTACTGTTGTAGGATTTCAAAGTCTGCAATAGCTCGTCAGTCGTTCCTACGCTGGAATCAGCGATGGTATCAGCAATCCTGGCTAGCAGGTAAAGAAGCCCAATCTGCCTCCGAACCCCCGAGGGGAGCTTGTTTAGTGTGAGATAGAAAGACCTAGAAGTCTCTTCTAGGAGCTTTTCTATTGACGGCTCTAGATCGCTCATGCAATGCCTCCAGTGACCCTCGCTCGGGCACAATGCATCTAAGGCTCTCGCAATCCAGCGTCCACAAGGGCCCTAACTAGGACCTTACCAATTTCCGACGGATCCCTGGCCACGTAAATGCCCGCTTCTTCGAAAGCGGCGAACTTCTCAGCAGCCGTCCCCTTTCCACCCGATATTATCGCGCCTGCATGACCCATCCTTTTTCCTGGCGGTGCCGTGGAGCCGGCAACGAATCCGACTACTGGCTTGGTCATGTTTGCAGCTACCCATTCTGCAGCTTCTTCTTCAGCAGAGCCGCCTATCTCCCCGATCATCACAACAGCTTCTGTCTCAGGGTCATCTTCGAATGCTGAAAGGCAGTCGATGAAACCAGTTCCATTGACGGGATCGCCCCCAATCCCCACACAGGTCGTCTGCCCCTCCCCGACGCTCATCGTCTGAGCCACTGCTTCGTAAGTCAGGGTTCCAGACTTGGACACAATTCCAATCCGCCCCTTCTCGTGGATGAATGCAGGCATGATTCCTACCTTACAACCACCGTCTTCACCAGGGGATATTATCCCCGGGCAATTAGGCCCAATGAGCCTTACATCCGGGCAAGAGTTGACGATTGCAACGGCCTTTACCATGTCGAGGGTGGGGATTCCTTCGGTAATGCAGACAACTAGCCCGCCTCCGGCCGCTTGGAATGATTCTGCTGCATCAACAATCGCCCCAGCTGCGAACTTTGCCGGGACGTAAATCACGCTCACTTCCGCCCCAGTTTCGGATATGGCCTCTGACATTGAATCAAAAACAGGAGCCTCTAGGCCATCAAGGTCAACCGTCTGGCCCCCTTTGCCGGGCGTTACCCCTCCCACGATCTTGGTTTTGTACCGTGACATCCTAATTCCATGGAATGTCCCTTGACGTCCAGTGATTCCCTGTATCAGGACCTTGCTGTCGTCATTGATCCATATGGACATCAGATTCCCCCTCCTATCAGCTCCACTATTTTACGGGCCCCTTCCGACAGTGTGCTTGTTGTGTGGACTGCCATCCCACTCTCGTCGAGAACCGCCTTTCCTTCCGCGTGGTTCGTCCCAGAGAATCTCACTACCAATGGGACATTGAGGCCGATTTCCTCGGAGGCCTCGATAACACTCCTTGCAACCATGTCGCATCTGATTATCCCTCCGAATATGTTGACCAGGATGCCCTTAACGCTCGAGTCTTCCAGTATGATCTCAAATGCAGCGGTAATGGACTCCTTGGTGGCCCCGCCACCGATATCTAGGAAGTTTGCAGGCTCGCCCCCGTAAAGCTTGATCACATCCATGGAGGCCATGGCGAGACCTGCCCCATTCACTAGGCAACCTATGTCTCCGTCGAGTTTGACATATGAGAGGCCAAGCTCATTGGCTCTGATCTCTACTTCTTCTTCCTCAGAGAGGTCCCGAAGCTCATCCCTCCATGGGTGCCTGAAGTCGGCATTTTCGTCGAAACTGACCTTTGCATCTAGGGCCACCATGCCCCCTTCTTCAGTTCTGACTAGCGGGTTTATCTCAATCATCGAGCAGTCCCTTTCTATGAATAACTCGTAAAGTGATGCTAACATCCCTGCCATTTCATCCGCCGAAGAACCCGAAAGTCCCAGTGAGGATGCCAACCCAGATGCATCCTCTTCGCTAATCCCCGTCGCCGGATCAGCCCAAATTTTGTGTATGGCTTCAGGCGTTCTCTCAGCGACCTCTTCAATGTCCATTCCGCCTTCGGTGGATGCCATGACAAGGACAGATTTTGAATCTCTATCTACAAGGACCGCAAGATAGTACTCATGCTCTATCGAGCATCCTGATTCTACGTACATGTTGCTAACTATTTTCCCTTCGGGACCAGTTTGCTTGGTGACGAGGAGGTTTCCAGAGATGCCCGTCGCAAATTTCTCGACATCGTCTCTGGAAAACGCGATTTTCACCCCTCCTTGCATAACTTCCTCGCCTGAGGCAGGGTCGAATAGAGTCCCCTTGCCCCTCCCTCCAGCGTGAATTTGGCTCTTTACGGCCACAACAGAAGAGCCTAGGGAGTCGTAAGCAGAGAGTGCTTCTTCAACGCTGGTGCAGTGAACTCCTTCCTGGACCTTTATGCCGTACTCTCGGAACATGGACTTAGCTTGGTACTCGTGGATGTTCATGCTAACGCCCCACCCACTCGCAACCCGTCTTTGAAGGATGCGCAAGAACCCCCAGCCTCACGGGGACGCGAAGCGCTCAAACCAGTCTGCTGTCACGCCTAGGCATGGACGTGCTAGTGCTGGCCGGTGGTTTCGGCACTAGGCTACGCCCCTGGACAACAGGAAGGGCCAAGCCACTACTTCCCATGCTCGATATGACGCTGTTAGAAAGGGTGGTTGAATGCGTCCCACCTGATTTGATCGATAGGGTAGTAGTAGCCGCTGGATATGGAATAGACGAGATGAGGGCATTCTCGGCCTCCGGGGAAGTGGATTACGAGGTCATCCTATCCATCGAAGAAGATGCTCTGGGGACAGGGGGGGCAATTGCCAATGCAAGGCCCCTACTTTCGGGAAGTGGCCCCATCCTGGTGCTAAATGGGGACCTAGTCTCCAGTGTCGATGTGGAATCCCTACTAGAGCACCACAACAGCAAGTCCGCCTTAGCCACTCTCTCGCTATGGAGCGTCGAAGACCCCAGTAGGTTCGGGGTCTGTGATTTGGGCCGAGATGGGATGATAAGGAGGTTCCAAGAAAAGCCCGATCCCGGAACTGAGTTCTCAAACCTCATCAATGCTGGTTGTTCGATAATCAGCAGGGAAGTCCTCGACTCACTACCAATCGGCTCCTACAGCATGGAGAGGGAGGTATTCCCCGGTATCGCTGAATCGGGGGGAATGGCCGGACTAGAGTTTTCAGGATACTTCGTGGATGC
>DAJH01000003.1:16097-24068 GCA_002498925.1 Euryarchaeota archaeon UBA173
CGACGACTCTTGGTTTGGAACGGGCTCTAAATCCGAAGGGGAGGTGTCTGGGTGCTCAATAGGGCCGGACGCAGTCGTCTCCAGTGGTGCGAGTCTTACTGACTGCGTAGTACTGGGGGGTGCCATAATTGGGAGAAGGGCAGTCCTCCAGAGGTGCCTTGTGGGAGAGGGGGCAGTGATTTCCGATGACTCCAGAATGGTTGGTAAGATAATTGGCCATGGGGAATCAGAATAGTCGGCACGGTCAAAGCATCCGGGCTACTCGCATATCCGTGAGCGAGACTCTGGTGGTTGTGAACTTCAAGACGTATCAAGAGGCCCATGGCGCCTCTGCCGTGTCTCTGGCTCGTACTATGGAGGGAATTGAGACCAATGCAAGGCTAGTCGCAGCAGTTTCTCCCCTGGACCTCGCACAGGTCGTTCAAGCAGCCCCGAATCTGGAAGTATGGTGCCAGCACATCGACCCTATCGGTTTTGGTTCCAATACTGGCTGGATTAACCCCGATACTGCGATACATTGGGGCGCTACTGGAACTCTGATTAATCACGCTGAGCACAAGGTCAGCCTGGAGCACGTGGCAATGCTTCTCGATCAGGTACCTGAGGACTTCCAGGTCTGCGCATGTGCTGCCGATACTGACGAGGCGAGGGCTCTCGCTGCACTGGTGCCTACCTATGTTGCAGTGGAGCCGCCGGAGTTGATTGGAGGTGATGTTTCAGTGACTAGTGCCGACCCCGGCATAGTCTCTAGGACAGCAGATGCGGTCAGGGAGACGGACGAAAGAGTCGGAGTACTCTGCGGCGCTGGGGTGAAGACCGGAGCAGACGTTGAGATGGCAGTCGAACTGGGGACATCCGGGGTTCTTCTCGCCAGTGGCGTCACGAAAGCAGCCGATCAAGAGGACTCTCTCAAGGACTTAGTGTCCCTTCTCTAGGGTCCCTGAACGTAGTCATCAGAAATATCAATGCAACAGTTATCAGGGTCCCTGCAGACCTATTCCACTCAATGACAGAGGTCAGCAATAATACGCCAATGTACATGCATGCAAGTACGGCAAGCAGAGTCAGGTGTATCACCGGAGCGCCATTCAGCCTGGGGTCGATGAAGTCGTAGAAGTAGAAGCCCTTCTTCATGGCGAATAGAGCTGAGAAAATTACATATGCGGAGCCGAATAGTATCGGGAAGGATATGTGCTCTATTCCCACTGAAGTCCCAGTAACAATTAACTCGAATCCGAGAATTATTACGTTTCCATTGTGCATCATTTGACTGTCCCATCGGAAGTAATGCCTGAAATCGTCGCCCCTTTCATGGGCCTCTGGAATTAGCATGAATGTCACAGTGACGGTGACTAGTAGGGCACAGGCACAAGAAGAAGCAAGTGTTGCCGGGCAAATGATGAGTAGTGAATTAGGGACTTCGAGTCCGATAATATCCGCCCAAGAGGCATATGCCGCTATTGCGAAGTAAGCACCCATGAGGAAAAAACTCCACATCGTGAACGCCGCTAATCGATGTGTACCGAATATCCTCCTCGGGCCATACTCTCTGGACTCATAGTCGAGTACGTTGTAAGACAGCCCGGTCTTGCTAGCAACAATCAAACATAGGGTCGTGATAACAGTCAGTGCAGCCATAGTTCTGAATATCGCCAATGCAATGGTCGGGATCACGGGCGAGCTAGAAATTTCTAGAATGTCATTCCCCACTTCCGTAGATCCGCCTGAGAAGATCCAGTATATCGCTATCAGTGAAACCAAGGAAACTAGCGCCATGGTGGATGTGGTCCGGTCAGTTCCAGAGTACTCCCTGATGCCGGCCATATAGGTTCCAATTACGCACCAACTATCAATCCTACCGCGGAATGATTCGTCCAGATAGTACTCTCTCTAACGCCTTCTGGAGATTCCCGCTGCCATGGAAATGGCGACAAGGGCACTCATGAAAGCGAAGCCAGGGATCGAGCCACCTGAATCATCCGCAGCCTCTGCTATGCAGGACGACTGTCCCTTCTGGGGCTGAGTCTCGCCCGATGGGCAGGGCTGCTGGAAGAACGCCCCGGATTCGGGGACGTGGTTGTTCACGCCCGCATCGATGCAATAAGTCGCCTTGGCCAGTGGTTGGTAGGAACCAGGCTCACAAGGGGTCTGGGAGGGGGAGCCCTCGGACTCGACGTAATGCCCCTTCTGCGCGTCGATACACCCAGTCTGGCCGGCTTCCGGTTGGTAGGTGCCAGGCTCGCACGGGAATTGGTTCAGTGAGCCAATCAACGAGACAATGTGCCCGGGATCCGCTTCCAGGCACTCGGATTGCCCTGTGGACGGCTGGTAGGTGCCGACTCCGCAGTACTCGAAGTCCAATGACCCCTCTCCCGCAGCGAAGGCCCCAGCGGTCGTTTCGATACACGTGGCTCTACCCGCCTCGGGCTGATATGTCCCTGGTGAGCAAACTGTCTCAGCGGTTGCCGCTGGTCCCTCAGCGGAGTGTCCGGCTTCCGCCGTTATGCAGGAATCCTGACCCGCTAGGGGCTGGAAGGTACCTGGTACGCATTCCCTCTGGACCTCGGATCCAATACCATCAGCGTAGTTGCCGGGCTCCGCTTCCAGGCATGAGGAGGACCCTGCATCCGGCTGGTAGTATCCCTCTGGACATTCAGCTTGGGACGAAGACCCCTCTTCTACGACGTAGCTCCCCGGCTCGGCCGAGGTGCATATTACGGCACCGTAGTCAGGCTGGTAATGGCCCACCGCGCATGGTACCTCGTCCCCCGTCCCCTCGGACGGAGCGTGGTGCCCGGGACTCGCGTCCATGCAAGAGGTCGCCCCGTTGGCCGGCTGGAATGTCCCTGGGGGGCATATCTCTTGCGAGGCCGCCCCATCGGTGTCGACGTAGTACCCCGGGCTCGAGTCCAGGCATTCGCTCTGCCCTTGCATCGGCTGGTATTGCGGCATTGTGCAGGAAGTCTGGGATGATGAGCCAGAGCCGCCAACGAAGTTGCCCGGATCCGCCAACTTGCATTCAGCGAGTCCCAGGGTATCCGCATACGCCCCAGGCTCGCAGAGAGTTTGCGATTCCGAACCGTAACCCGGTGCGTGGTGCCCAGCGAAAGCTAGGGAGCAAGACGATGCGGCGAGGTTGGCGGAGTAAGTCCCCGGGCCACACTCAGCCTGAGTCGTCGAACCCATGCCATCGACATAGTTCCCAGGATCCG
This sequence comes from Euryarchaeota archaeon UBA173, assembly GCA_002498925.1. Lineage (GTDB taxonomy): Archaea > Thermoplasmatota > Poseidoniia > Poseidoniales > Thalassarchaeaceae > MGIIb-O5. The sequence continues at coordinate 19,310 of DAJH01000003.1, forward strand.
CAGCGAGGCAGTTCGACTGGTTCGCTAGTGGCTGGTAGTAGCCAGTCCCGCACATCATCTGCGCGGTGGCCTCAACGTTTGTCTCGTGCCCCGGATCAGCTCCAAAGCAAGATGATTGCCCAGATTCAGGCTGATAGTATCCCGGCTCGCAAGCATCCTGTGAGGTTGCTGCGCTTACTGCTACGTAGTGTCCTGGCGCAGCCTCTGTGCAAGACCCTTGGCCAGCCAGGGGCTGGAACTCGCCTGGGGCGCACTCCAAATTTTCCTCTGAGTACTCGGGAGAGTGATATCCCGGCGATGTGTAGCCGGTGCATCCCCCATCAACTACGAAGTATCCGGACGGACACCCCCATGGAAGGGCATCTAGCATGGCTAGGGTCCCATCGTCGTCGGGGTCTCTGTCGCTAACCCATGCCGTTCCATCGGTCCCGGGCTCGACATAAATGGAGATGGGCAAGGCTGAATTTCCCATGGCTCCGTTTCCTAGAGTTCCCCCGTTGTCTGATCCCCAGCAGAACACCGAACCTGTGATGTTTATCCCGCAAGTGGCCTGTGACGCGACTCCCCAGTAGGTGGAGTTCCACCTAGAGTCATCATTGCTGAAGTAAGCTCCCGCTGCGACCGCGACGAACTCGTGATTCCCATAAACCTTCGAGATGTTCTCGAAGTCACTTTCAAACCCGAGACCTAGTTGTCCTCGGGAGTTGCTGCCTCCGCACCAAGCCTCGAAGTTATCGAGTATGGCACATCCATGAGAAGGGGATTGGGTGAACGAGACTACTGAGCGATTCAGGTCCGGACCGAGGTAGGGGCTGAGGGCTGGTGTAGTGTTCCAACCGGGAGCGCCGGTGTTGGGGTCGCCGAACCCCCAGTAGGCGACATTTCCATCATCCAGTACCGCTGTATGGCCCGTGCCTCCCGAGTCTATTGCACCGGCTGCCCTCCCTCCTGGCATTGGCACGTGAATCGGTTCCAATTGAACTCCGAGAATCACCGATGACCCGGCATCCACGTTGTGATCATTCACGTTGGTGGTTAGCCCTGTTAGTTGGTTACCGTTCTTGCCCGTCCAGGCGATATTGTGAGTATGCTCATTTTCTCCGCCGTCAGCCCCTACCAGGTATCCCTTGCCAGCGCTCGGAAAAATCGACGCATCAGTCAGATTAAGGACGGTAGGGGGATTGGTATCGGAATGGACGTATTGATCGGCTGTCAATGTCCTGTACCTCTCGCCCTGCCCCATTTCTCCGGCTGCACTGGACCCCCAGCAGTATACGCTGTTGTTCTCCAGTACGGCACAAGAGTGGCCGGAACCGACGGAGATGGAGATGGCGCTCATGTTGTCTGGCATCCCTGTCTCCTGGGGCCTAGTGACTCCGTTCCGTACGTTACAGAGGTCCCCCGTGGCGGGATTGGGCCTCGCTACATCATCGGCGCAGTATGCGCCTGTCCCCAATTGCCCAAACGAGTTCGCGCCCCAGCACGACACATCGCCGTCGTCGATTATGGCGCAGAAGTGAGCGCTATCGCCAGTCCCAGCGATCGTCCTGACGGAGGCGTTTGGGCTCTGTGGGAAGTTTACCTTCTGAGCGAGCTTGCCCTGCGCATTCCTGCACGGGTACCATTGGAATCCTTGGTTCTCACACACAGGCCTGCCGAGCTCACCATTCTGGCCGCCGCCCCAGCAGTACAGCTCGTCCGTGGTGGTGATGGCGCATGCTGCGTACATTCCGACCGCAACTTCTCTGAACGTCATATTCTCGACATTGACCACATCGACCGGCGTATCGGAGGAATTCTCTATGTTGCCCCAAGGCCCACCATCGCCGAGTTGTCCAGCATCGTTGAAGCCCCAGCAAGCCAACGTCCCGTTGTGCCTGACGTAGCACGCAGTGCCTCGGGAAACCGATATGGAGGCGTCGGAGAAGATCGAGCCAGGTGTGAAGCCCGGGAAATTGGTATTTCCATGGGTCATCGACTTCTCTGGCAGTTCTTCCAGTTCGCTATTTCCGCCTCCCATTTGGCCAATTGAGGCAGTCATTCCTAGCATGAGACAAACTAGTCCCAGCGCAACGTATGTTGAGGCGTTCGCACGAGTCATTGGTCCTGCAATGGTAACCAGCCTATCAACATCACCACAGGTGAATATAGAGAAAATCACTGCTTAGCTCGCTTTCTAGCTGCCTTTCGCCTTCGGAGCTTCTTCTTGCGCCACTTCCAGCGCTGCTGGCCTCGCTTCTTCCATGCGCGAGAACCCCTCTTCATGCGAGCGGCCGACCTGCTGCCCCTATATGAGCGATTCGCGAGAGCGGCTATTTCGTGGTGGGCGATACAGGATTCGAACCCGTGTCACCGGCTTAGAAGGCCAGCATGATATCCAGACTACACCAATCGCCCGAATTAGTTGCGCCGGCCGCTCCCTCATGAATCCCACACTTGGACGATTCTCCGAACCACGGTTTATTGAGAGAACCAAACTATCCCTATTCTCTCTTGAATGGCCTCGCGCACTTCGGGCACCTGTCTGGCTTCGTGACCCTTCTCCGTTCCCAGGAGTGTCCGCAGTTCCCGCAGATCCACTGCCTCTCGGGAAGGCTCGAAAGAACCTCCTCCCGCATGCCCCTCAGTACGGGCGAGTCCTTCAGCTTCGGCGATGGAGCAACCTCCTTCACGATTTGAGCATGGTTGCCATCGTGTTCTAGGAGGCCCGCAGCATGCAGGAGCTCGTGAGCCAGGGTGTGCCTGAATAGCTTCTCGTCATCTTCGAGGATACTGTTTATGCCAATGGTCACTGGGCCCGAGGGGATCCCCAGACGCCTCCTCCTGTACAACTCGTTGTGATCACACTCGAATCTAGTGACGCCAAGCCTGCTATCTCCTTGTTCCAGCCACTCTAGTTCCAAGGCACTAGTGAGGTTCTGTTTGAATGGGGCATCCATCCCCTCCAGGGCCAAAGACACTGACTCAATCAGGCCGTCTGGGATTTCTGGTCGCCCTGCCACCCCTCTCCCTCCGTTGCCCCTGCAACCCATTCTCCTTAAATGGGCCTCGACAGTCGCCGTTTCTATTGGGCGTGTGGCGCAGCTTGGAAGCGCGCTTCCTTGGCATGGAAGAGGCCCCGAGTTCAAATCTCGGCACGTCCACCATCTAAGAAACAATATTGGAAATGCAAATCAAAAACCAGTTTCTGAGATTCTAATCTGAACATTTGTCCCTAGGCTAAGGGAAATATATGAACTGAGAATACTTTCAAATAGAAAAATATAGAATTACTAATCATTTGTTCATTATTCAAAGAAATCAATGTTATATTTTCTAGAAACCTCTCAAATGTCTGTTCATACATTCAATATATTAACCGCGTGATATTGGCGTACCTTTATGACGACCAAATCTAAACTGGAATACATCTGGCTAGATGGATTCGAACCGACACAGAGTATGAGGAGCAAGACGATGATCAGAACGGACTTTGGAGGGACCGTGGGGGAGTGCCCTATGTGGTCCTTCGATGGCTCGTCCACACTGCAGGCAGAGGGAGGGGACTCCGACTGCCTGTTGAAGCCAGTTGCGATCTACCCGGACCCCGATCGAATTAGCGGCTATCTAGTGATGTGCGAGGTACTCAACGCGGATGGAAGCCCACATTCCTCAAACGGCAGGGCAACCATCGAAGAGGATGACGATGACTTCTGGTTCGGGTACGAGCAGGAGTACTTCCTCTGGGACCCAGAGACTAATCTCCCATACGGCTTCCCTAGGGATCAGACCCCTCAAGGCCAGTTCTACTGCTCTGTAGGGGCGAAGAACACATTCGGCAGGGACATCATCGAGGCGCACTTGGACATGTGTATAGAGGCAGGGCTCAATGTCGAGGGAATAAATGCCGAGGTGGCTGTGGGGCAGTGGGAGTACCAGATTTTCGCGAAGGGCGCCAAGGACGCAGGAGACCAGATATGGGTCTCACGCTACCTGGCCGAGAGGAATGCGGAGAAGTACGGACTCGCCATCGAGTGGCATCCTAAGCCATTGGGCGCCACAGACTGGAACGGCTCCGGTATGCACGTCAACTTCAGTGACGGTAAGATGCGCGATATTGGGGGCGAGGAGCTTCTGAATGAGATATGCGAGGCCTTCGGACAGAACATCAAGAAGCACATGGACGTCTACGGCGCACACAACGAGCAGAGGCTAACCGGGCTCCACGAGACACAGTCTATCCATGAATTCTCTTACGGCGTCTCGGACAGAGGGGCGTCCATCAGGATACCAATCGGGACAATTGAGGATGGCTGGAAGGGCAGGCTCGAGGATAGGAGGCCTTCCTCCAATGGCGACCCCTACAAGATCGGCGCAGTGGTGATCAGCACTACTAAGTCCTCATACTGAGATTGACTAGCCTGACTACCTCTTCTGCACACCCCCAAGACAGGGTGACGCCAGCCCCGCCGTGCCCGTAGTTGTGGATTATCGTCATGTCACCCACTCGTTCCGCCTGGAGGCGAACCTCGTACCTGGAGGGCCTAAGTCCCACTGCCACCCCGACTATCTTCGTTCTATCCAGCTCGGGCCACAACTCCTCGCACTTCCCGAGAATGTACTCTGTGTCCTCCTCCCTGGCCTCCATCTCCCAGTCCCCCTTTTGGGCAGTGCCGCCTAGTACCGTCACATCCCTTCTTGGTATCGTGTAAGTCAAGGTCTCCGGCTGCTGATCGAACCTCCCGAAACCAGGGTCCTGCTCAATGTAGATGACTTGGCC
>DAJH01000044.1 GCA_002498925.1 Euryarchaeota archaeon UBA173
CTCCTACCGCAGACCCGATTCGGAATTCAACGATGAAGTCAGGGCGGCCATCTCAGAAGCCGGCCCGGTAGCAGGACTCTTGATCGAGTCGATGCTTTCGTGCGCAGGGCAGGTCCCCCTCCCAGACGGTTACCTCCAGGAAGCTGCCTCCTCCATCAGGGGAGTTGGCGGGCTGCTGATCGCCGACGAGGTGCAAGTCGGTTTCGGAAGAGTCGGCTCTCACATGTGGGCCTTCGAGGAGAGCGGCGTCACCCCCGACATCGTGGTAATGGGGAAGCCAATCGGTAATGGTCACCCGATGGCAGCGGTCTTCACCACTCCCGAGATAGCCTCTTCGTTCGGCGATATGGAGTTCTTCAGTACGTTCGGAGGAAACCCGGTCTCATGCGCGATTGGTATGGCTGTCATGGACGTCATCGAGCATCAGGACCTGATATCAAGGGCACGAGTTCTGGGGAAACGACTCAAGGATGGACTCAACTCCCTGATGAAGGAACACGAACTAATCGGGGACGTCCGCGGCCGCGGCCTCTTCTTAGGAGTCGAGATGGTTAGAGACAGACACACACTCGAACCGGCATCACACGAGGCTTCAGCAGTAGTGGACTCGATGAGAGGGGAGGGCATCCTTCTGAGCACAGATGGCCCTCTTCACAATGTCATCAAGATCAAGCCCCCGATGGTTCTGAACGCAGACGACGTAGACGAGACGTTGACCAAACTTGATGCCTGCCTCTCGGATCTATATTGGAAGAAAATATGATGCCGATACATGGAAGGAGTTTATCGCCCTCCTCGCTATCGAAATATCATGAATTGGAATGTATATTGCATATCGCTACTCATGATTTTTGTACCTCTTTCTGGATGTACGGTAGAAACAGAAGAATTGTCCGGGGGGCCACGTATCGTCTCCGACCTCTCAGTGGTGGAGATTTCAAAGGGAGGCGGTCATGTATGTGCCATTACAGAGAATGGAAGCATAAGTTGCTGGGGGTGGAATCACCGCGGGCAACTCGGCATCGGCTCTAGTGGGGATTCGGGCAAGGACTACGAGGGATTTCTCACGCCGACTCCTACAGCAAGTCTGGGCGAAGGTAGGACTGCAGTCGGAATTTCTGCTGGTAGGATTCACACATGCGCGCTCCTGGATGATGGCACGGTGAGCTGCTGGGGGGATAACAACAACGGACAACTCGGGGACAACTCCACGACCAATGGAAACACTCCTACCCCGATCTCCAGCCTAGGCGAGGGGAGGTCTGCGGTAGCTATTTCATCGGGTGGATGGCACACCTGCGCGATCCTCGACGACGGCTCAGTGAGCTGCTGGGGCGATGGCTACAATGGGAAACTTGGTGATGGGACCGATGATGAAAGGAAAATCCCCACGCCGACTTCAAGCTTGGGGGAGGGGAGGACCGCAGTAGCTATTTCATCGGGCGCAGATCATACCTGCGTGATCCTCGACGACGGCTCAGTGAGCTGCTGGGGTCTGAACTCATATGGTCAACTTGGTGATGGGACCAATGATGAAAGGAAAACCCCCTCGCCGACTACAAGCTTGGGGGAAGGTAGGATCGCAGTTGCCATTTCGGCAGGGGACTCTCATACATGCGCTCTGCTCGACGACGGCTCAGTGAGCTGCTGGGGTTCTAATTGGGAAGGGGAACTTGGCGACGGATCCAGTACTCACAGGAATTCTCCGGCCCCCACCACCAGCCTTGGAGACGGGAGGGTCGCGGTCGACATAGATGCTGGGTACTACCACTCTTGTGCGATCCTCGACGACGGCTCGGTGAGCTGCTGGGGCAGTGCAACGATCCTATTCGATATCACCAATCTAACATCGCCAACTGCAACTGGAGACATAAGGGACGGGATGAGGGCAATTGCAATATCATCAGATTTCAACTCTGTCTGTGTCATACTCGAAGATAGCAGCTATTCATGCTGGGGTTCCAATGAATATGGGCAACTAGGTGATGGGACTTGGAAACCTCGAACAATTCCATTAGCCGAATAGTGTTGAATTCAGAATGCTTTATCCATCACACTAGGTATGTAGCAACATGCAAGATGCGCCCCCAACAGTAACAGCCCCCCAATTCGTAGCACGCCCCACGCAAATTATGGGATTTACCTCCGCAGTAAAGAATTGTGTGAAGAATAACTACATTGGCTTCTCAGGCAGAGCCAGTCGATCAGAGTATTGGTGGTTCTTCCTGTTCCTTCAACTAGTACCCATTGTCGGATACGTTCTCGTATTTTCTTACATCTCTGTGGCTTTGGGCGGGGAGGACGCTACTATGTCCTTTGACACTTTGATGAATTTGGTGATGCTCCCGAGTTTGGTGACGCTTGGCTTTCTTCTTCCTGCCATTTCGGTCAGTGTTCGGAGGATGCATGATACTGGGAAGAGCGGTTGGCTACTCCTTGTCACGCTCATACCGTGCATAGGGATTATACTATGGCTTGTATGGATGATAGAGGATGGGCAGGCACACGACAACGCATATGGTACGGTTCCAACTAACATGGTGGAATAGTCAGAACTCGTTAGACACCTTTTGCGGCTTTTTGCAAGGAATACCGAGCATTTGGGCCAGATTATGATATGGTTTTGCATCTACTGGCACTCTAAGGTGAATAGGAAATGGAGCCAGGAAAGAGCAAGAGGACAGAGCAGAATAGGCAGAAAGTCACGATGGGCATCGTCGCACTCGCAGGGGGGTCATTGCTAGCCGGAGCGTCCGTGGCAGCGACCCTAGAGGACTACGCTGC
>DAJH01000012.1 GCA_002498925.1 Euryarchaeota archaeon UBA173
TTCTCCATCGCAGTCGTTGTCCTTCTCAGTCACAATCTCTGCATGCGGCTCTCTGGCCGATGAGTCAATGACGGTCACATACATGCTGGTGGTCACTTCGTGAGTCCCGTCGTTGACAGCGAGCTTGGCCGTGTATTCCCCTGGTTGCGCGTATGTATGGCTCGTAGTAAGCCCCGATCCAGTATACCCGTCACCGAAGGTCCATTCGAAAGTCATGGGGTCAGCATCGGGGTCAGATGACCCAACCGCACTGAAGGTAACGGGGTCTCCAGCCTTAACGGTCCCAGAAGGGTCCATTGACATGCTCGCCGAAGGGGGGCTATTGCTTCCCAAGATGTCAAGACAGCCTGCCAGTGCAGTGAAAATCATCAGCATTGCCATCATCAAGCCCGCTGACTTCCCCCCTCTCATGGTGCATCGCTGGGGGCCGGTATGAAATCAACCCTGCGATAAGCCGTTAGAAGTCGAAGATGCTACTCTGGCCCTTGGGCCTAGCCCCTTTCAGGAGCTCTTTCTCGTCCACACCGAATGCCTCAGTTATGCGACCCAGTGACTTAGCGAGGCGTTTTGCATAGTAATCCCTGTCGTATTCTGGGGGCTCCCCGCCTATCTCGTCGACCAGCCACGCACTAACGCCCAGCTTCTTTTCCCCCGGATCGGGCTCCGTGATTATGTATCCAACCTTCATCCCCGGCGTGAACTGGAGTCCCGCAGCTATCCTCTGCTTTGCCGCTCTCACATAGGGCAATCCGTCCGGATTCGAGTATATGCTGAAGTCCCACTCGTTCTTTTTCGAGTTCCACTTGCCCTTGCAGGATCTGCTAATCACAAGCCTCGATGGGTCGACACTCCCGCTTCTCACTTCGTCAATGGCCAGCTTGGTCATGTCCACCGCCCCTTCCGTATCTCCGTCCAGAAGCATCTCAAACATCTGAGTCATGGTCTCGGAAAGCAGGTCAAAGGAATCCGTCCTCCTTACCTCGTAGCCCCTTATCAGCATCTCCTCCCTGGGCCATACCACCCTTCCAACGTATCTTTTCTTGGCGCCATGGCTGAAAAACGCGGAGAGGGCCGTTTCAAACTCAAGCTCCGCACCCTCTTTCGTGAACATCTGAGCTAGGCCCTCCCCGAATTTGAGAGTCTCATCCCGGGTAGCGCTCCAGACTTCGGCACCTTCCGGGTCCTCTGGCTTGTTCGTGGGAGCTCCCTGGTCCACCGGCGATTTAACGAAAATCGAATCCGTGTCGGAGTATATCACGTCATTACCGCCCTCCTCGACTTGGGAAATAATCGCCTTTATGTTGTGCCTGGCCCACTCCGTTATGCTTGCCCCCAAGTCCGGATGCGTGAATCTGTAGAAACTAGATGCGAAGACGCCATAGAATGAATTCATCAGTATCTTGACCGCATATTGGAGTTGGTCGAGAAGAAAGGCCTCGACCTCATCGCCCTTCGTCTGGGCCTCTTCCATCTCCCTCTTGTACAAGTCCCTCTTTGCCATCAAATCTTCAAGGAGTCTGGGGACCAGCCCATTCATCTCTTCCTTTGACTTGTATCTGGTCCTAGTGGTCGGAGAGACGCTGTGTGACGAGTTTTCTTGACCGTCCCTTACGAGTGTGGTGGAGCATATGTTGTTGCTGATCATTATTGATGGGTACATCGACTTGAAGTCGAGGACGACTATCCAAGGCTCCATCCCGGGCTCGACCTCATGGACGTACCCACCTGCAATCTGATCCCTCTTCCTTGGCCCGGCATTTGTCATTGGGACAGCGATATTCTCTTTGTCGGCCAGCCTCATGACAAGGGAATCGATCCATTGGCTGGTCGTCCCATTGGCCGCTGTCTCAACCGCGGTAAGCGATACTGAAGCCAACGCCTCCTTTCGGGCAACCGCCTTCAGATGCCCTAGTATGTCTAGTGGCAGATGTGTATCTCTAACGCAGTACTCCATCACCACGTCCGGCCTCGAGGCCCATTCCTCGTCCATCTTGCTCGCATCGACATCCAGCTTCTGCATTCCCTCATCGTCGGGCCAAAGGAGTTGTGAAACGTACCTCAGAGACTCCCTCTGGGGTCTGAGGGTCTGCCGTGCTTGCCACCAAGCGTCCATCGGTATTCTACCGGGAATTCTCCAAACCCTGTTCTGCTGCCTTGTCGGGAATATCCTCTTGCTCTCGCCTTCGTTCATCGGGACCCTGCCCCAGCCAAACAGGGGGGACCTGTTGTACTTCGGCCTGGGGCAGATTACCTCTGCTCTCTCTTCCATTCTTGGAAGGTCGAAATTATCGATGTTGTAACCAGTAATGAAGTCTGGATCTGACTCCCTGACAAGTGAGGTCAAACCCTCCATTATTTCCCTCTCTTCGCCCTTGAATTCATGCTCAGAACGCACACCAGCACGGTCTACGACGGCAGCAGCGCAAAGTATCCGGTTGGTTGCTATGCTAGTCTCCAAGTCGAATGAGAAAGTTACGAACGGTGCCGGAAAAGGCTCTGCCCTAGACAGACCGTCTAGATCGCAGGAAACGATCATGTCCACTGGGTAGATCCCAGCACCCCCTGCCTCTGCTATTGCCGCTTCTGCCGATCGTCTGTCAGTGGTGCTCCCGTTCTTCGCTTCATCAGGGGACCTCTCGCCAGCCCACAGGACGGCGCCTCTTGCGTTTATGTGGGGCCCTAGGTCCAGATCCAGCATCAGACGGTTTTGGAACGGGATATCCGCACTTGTCACCTCCCAGTCCTCTAGCTTCTTCCTAAGCCTCCTTACGGAGTAGGGTTGGTCTGCATACACCCTCCAGTGCCTCTTCTCGCCATGCCTTGTCCATTTTGTAACGGGACCCTCCACCTCCACGACTTCCGAGATGGATCTGACACCATCCAGATTCGCGGCCTCCCCTGGTCGAGGGGATCCCCGTAGGGCTATGTCGAAGTATGGGCGGAGTCCGTTAACAAGGAGTACCACGGAGTGGCCCGCTTGCGAGCGGCACCACAGTTCTACTGTAGTTCTAGGTGGTTTTGAGTCGGTAGACTGGTATGAACCCGAGATGATGCACATCCTCTCCTCCCACTCCATCCGCTCGCCTCGCTCTCAGCAGGTAACTGACCGCCTTCAAACTATGTCCCAGCGGGGGGCCATAACGATGTCGGGAGGCAGTCCTTGCGCAATCGTTGAAAGCCGACTCGCTTCCGTGGTACATGTCTGGAGTTGTAATCTTGGCAGAAGCCCGACCTGAAATCGACTGGGACTCCCTCACTTTCAGCTTCACCCAGACTGACAGGATGTACGTTGCCAAGTGCGATATCGGCGAGGAATGGTCCCCTGGTTCGATGAGGGACTTCGACGATCTGAGAATTTCACCAGCAGCTGGCGTCATTAACTACGGACAGGGACTATTCGAGGGGATGAAGGCACAGCGAGCCGCCGATGGGAGCGTGGTTTTGTTCCGTCCTGAACACAATGCCAGGAGGGCCCAACAAGGAGCAAAGAGACTCGGCATGCCACCAGTCCCAGAGGAGATGTTCCTGGATGCCGTCAAGCAGACTGTCCGAGAGAACTTGCGATGGGTACCGCCCATGGGCAAGGGAGCGCTCTACATCAGACCCCTTCTCATGGGGAGCGGACCGATACTCGGAGTCGCACCGGCCCCCGAATACACCTTCCTGGTTTTCGTGTCCCCCGTTGGCCCCTACTTCAAGGGAGGGATAACCCCAACTTCCCTGAGGGTCTCAGATGAGTTCCACAGGGCGGCACCAGGTGGCTCTGGAGGAGTCAAGGCGATAGGAAACTATGCGCCAGGGATGATACCATCCAAGATGGCGAAGAAGGAGGGGTATTCCGAGATAATCTACCTAGATGCCGCCAATCACAGGTACATCGAGGAGGTAGGTGCAGCCAACTTCTTCTGCGTCAAGGGAGAGATAATCTCAACCCCGGAACTCACAGGAACAATACTTCCTGGGATTACCAGATCATCAATCATCGAGCTGGCCAGATCTAGGGGCTACGAGGTCAAGGAGGAGAAAGTGGAAGTCGGCTATGCAATGGACGCCGATGAGTGCTTCTGCGTGGGGACAGCAGCGGTCGTCTCTTCCATAGGCAAGATTCAGCATGGAGACAAGGTCGTGGAATACTGCGGAGGAGAAGTCGGATCAGTTACAATGCAGCTGTATGAGGAGCTAACGGCAATCCAGCAGAGAAGGGCCCCAGATGAGTTCGGATGGACCGTCTCGGTCTAGGAATGCCTGTCGAAAGCGATATACGCCGACGATTGTTGGACGATACATGGCCAATATTGGAGATGCAGCACCTAGCTTCACACTGAAAAATACCGCTAAGGAAGACGTCAACTTGGCCGATTACGCAGGTAAAACCGTCATTCTCGTATTCTACCCTGGCGCCTTCACGGGTGTCTGCGACAAGGAGATGTGCGCTTTCCAAGACAACATGGCAAAGCTCAACGAGGCGAATACAGCAGTTCTAGGAATAAGCGTCGACTCTCCATGGGCTAACGCGGAATTCGCTCGAAAATACAACCTTGAATTCGATTTGCTTTCTGATTTGGATAGGGAGGTCGTCAACAGTTACGATGCAGCATTCGTCGGACTTGGTGGCATTGAAGGATACGTTTGTGCCAATAGGGTCGTTATTGTAATTGACAAAAACGGCGTGGTCCAGCATCGCTGGGTCGCAGAAAACCCCGGTGTTGAGCCCGACTACGATGCCGTGGTCGCCTTTGCCTCTTCGATTTGAGTAATTGAAAACCCATCTGCACTCATTGTTCGATCGAAACTACCCAGACCTCGCTCTCCTCGTCAAACTCGGGCTCTGGCATCCTATCATGCTCTATGATGCATGAGAATACGAGCCTCCAGTATGTCTCGTACGCTCCCTCGATGCTAGATGAGTAGTAGGTTATCACAGAAGTAGCACTATCCCCGTACATCGGTAATAGCGTTATTGCTGGGCCTAAGTGTGAAAGTGACTCATTACAAAATGTGAAGATTATGATGATTGGATTCA
>DAJH01000031.1 GCA_002498925.1 Euryarchaeota archaeon UBA173
GAGCCAGAGCCAGAGCCCGAGCCCCAAAACTCTGGATGTCCAATTTGTGGGACGGAAAACGAACTTGGAGCCTCGTTATGCATAGTGTGCGGTTACTCATTCAAGTAAGGGGCGATTTCCAAGAGTAATTCTACCGAAGTGTTGATTGTATTCATAGAGAGCGGATGTACATGGCGCAGGGGCCTAAGCCGGGTGACGCACAGGCACAAGCCATGTCTTCAATGATGGGCCCAATGCTAGTTATGTTTGCAATAATGATTCCCCTTATGCTGTTCGACAGTATCAGAATCGCCCTCTCCAACAGCGCTGGTTCAGTTATCGAACCAATGCTCCCATTCCACTCTGAATACTTCGTTCCCACTGTTTTTGTGGTCGGTTCAAGCATCATGGTAGTCAACACGATAATCAGATCACTATTTACTGACCCCCTGAAACAAGCTCACCATGCACATAGGTCCAAGCAAATCAGCTCTCAAATGAGAGAGGCGCAGAGGGAGAGGGATACAGCGAGGGTCAGTAAAATGCAGGAGTTGCAAATGGAACTAATGCCCGAGTCAATGGCTCAGCAGGCTCAGATGATGAGACCAATGATGTTCACCATTGTTTTCATTATCGCAATATTCAGTTGGATGGCCATTTCAGTAGAAGAATTCAGAGTTGGCTATGTTAGCCTCCCTTGGGCTCCCACATGGAGCTTCAATGATAGAGTAATGTGGATTTTCCCAGCATGGATCGCCTCTTACATTACTATGAGCGCGCCACTTGGAAGAATTATTGACAGGCACATCAAGATTTACCGATATCGCGTACACCCACTCGTGATAGCTGCTGAGCCGATTCCGGAACCCCTGTTGCACCTACTCGAGGAGGTCAAGCAGAAGGCACGTCCAGATTCAAGGACTCGGAGGTCCCAGAGGAGGAGGGACGGACCCAGGAAGACGGGCAACCAATCAAGCTCCAAATCCGATAGGAAGAAAGGTGGCAATCTACAAGTCGCACCACCCAAGACGGGATCTACATGCCCGTCATGCGACTCTGAGATGATATCTAGGACATCAATGGGCAAGCTAAGGTGCGAAGTTTGTAGACATGAGTGGAGATGAGGACTTGACTAATTTGACCGTTAGCGGTAAGCCCGGTAGCGGTACATCTACCTTGGTGGAAAGAATTGCACAAGAAAGAGGTTGGAAATCAGTAAATGGCGGGGATGTCTTCAGATCAGAGGCCTCTAGGAGGGAACTTTCTGTTGAAGACTTCAGCAGACTATGCAAGGAAGATTTGGACGTCGACCGATCACTGGATACAATGCTCAGAGAACTACTGATTTCTGAAAATGGTCCTGAAATATTGGAAAGTAGACTAGTCGGTTGGTGGGCACACTCTCTGGAAATTGACTGTCTAAGGGTTTGGATAAGTGTCTCCGATGAAGAAAGGGCTAGGAGAATAATGGAGAGAGAAGGACTAGACTACGATACGGCCTTGTCTGCATCCAGGCAGAGGAATCAAGATGATATGCTAAGGTACAGGACCCTCTATGGAATAGACCTAGATGATATGACGCCTTACAACATGATTGTGGAAGCCGACTCGATAGATGCCGATGAGGTATTCAGACTAGTTAATTCGAGGGTCGGTGTGTAAGATGTCTTCTGACTTATTTGTCCTGGACGAGGGAGCAGTAACCGATTCGAGGAGAGGGACCGATCCATATTCTAGGGATTTAGGAGAACTTCTGGAGTCCGGAATTATCCTAGTTAACAAGCCACGAGGTCCGACAAGCCATCAATTAGCAGCATGGACAAGGGGACTTCTTGGAATAAAGAAGCTAGGGCACGGAGGGACTCTCGACCCATTCGCTACAGGGCTCCTTAGTTTGTTATGTGGAAAGGCGACAAGACTGACCGACATCATCCTTTCAGGAGACAAGACATATGTCGGTGTCTTCAGGTTCTCCGAGAAAGTAGAAGTTGAAGATTTGAACCAAGTCCTTTCTTCACTTATCGGGAAGGCCTACAATGTACCGCCCAGGGAGTCCGCGGTAAAAGTAAGAGTTAGGAGTAGGCAATTCAATTCGATAAAATGTCTAGACTCTGATTCTGATTCAAGGATTTTCGTCATTGAGATCTCCTGCGAAGCTGGAAGTTATATCAGGACTTTGGCCAGAGATATCGGACTGCTGGTCGGCACTCCTTGTGAACTGATAGAGTTGCATAGGACAAAGAGTGGCACCTTTGACTCAGCAATGGCCTGCACTATGCAGCAACTAACTGATGCTGTGCATGTTTGGAGGGAACACGGCGATGAAAAAGCGATAAGAAAACTAATCTCCCCAATTGAAAGAGTCCTAGTATCACTTCCAAAAATTGTAGTCAAGGATGGCGCAGCAGCTGCAGTCTCCCATGGAGCATCGTTGGCTAGGCCTGGAATAGCCAAGTTTTCACAGGGAGCTAGGGAAGGATCTACCGTACTTATCCAGAGCTTGAAGGGCGAGGCCATCGCAATAGCCGAATTGAAGGTCGATACCGACGATTTACCCGGAATGACCTCAGGAGAGGTAGCCATTCCAAAATCCGTCTTGATGGCGCCTGGAACTTATCCACAGACGTGGTCCAAGGACTAAATCAAGCGATTTCATGCTCTTCGTAAACCCACTCTTCGGTTTCAAGCCTAATCTTCAGTTTCATCATGGTTAGACCCCATTGTAGCCATCGCGGCATACAAATTCGACTCCAGTTGTGGTTTAACTATTCCCTGAAAATAGTTGATTATCAGCCAGATGTGAACTAATTTCGGAAGAAATTACTACTCATTTCCCTCGCTTGTTATACGGCTTCTTGACTCTCCCGGGTCCGAGTCTTAGGGCAGTAATGGCTATTGCAATTAGTCCAATTGAACCAACGATAATCGCAGGTCCTCTGTCCACGCCCACATCTTTCTCAGAATTAGACTCCCGTCCTGAAACATCAATTTCTACGGACTTTTCATTATTTTCCTCATTGGTCTCTTGAATCGAGTTGGTGCCATCTGCAACTATTCTGATCATTTGGGTACCCGGGCCAGATAGTGCAGCATCACAATTAGTTTCGCCAAGCCCTCCTGATTCGATCAAGTCAATGACTGCGGTTCCGACAAATACTCCGTCTACTAGGCACCTTATGTCCACTCCAACAGCCACTCCCATACCCTGGTTTCTGACGAAAATTGAGATTCTAGCAACTTCTCCGTCTCTGAAGGTATTCCCCGAGCTTGTCGCGCTTGAAATGCTGACTGTCTCCACAACAAGGTCCGGTTTCGCCGTCACTATGACCTCTATTTGTTGAGATATCTGATTGACCCCGTCACTAACTGTTACCTCAACAATGTGTGTTCCCACTGCCACTGGCGATAATTGCAAGTTTCCACCTGAATCAATTGTTGCCCAAGATTTGCTAGTCATTATCGAAGGCATGGCAGTATCCGGATCATCAATGTCAATTTCAATCACTAAAGTTTCACCAAGCTCCATGTACACTCCAAGTGGCAATCCCTCCAATGTTGGCTCATCTAGTACTTCGGAAATACTAACTGTGAACGAGTCAGACCACTTATTCCCTCGTTCGTCGAGCACTTCGACATAGATTTCGGAATCGCCATGTGCATTGCTTACGGGCTGAAGTACCAAATCACTCCCAGACGAGGAAGGAATTATGATGCTCTCGTCGCTACCCCATGTGTTCAATGTAAGGCTCTGGGGTTCAGTAATGTCGTCACTACATCTCGAACTTAGTGGAATAATGATGCCTCCCCCATCTTCCTGCATTCCTAAATCATCAAACGGTATGCATGTCGGGTCTAGGTCCCACTCCACCAAGTACCCACCAGAAATACCCATTGACTCAACATGGACCACAGTGGTCTCATTTGTTCCGTCAGACGACCATTGGAACCTCGTTGCAACACCGACATTAGCCGACTCCGTGAGTGATGGAAGAGCATGCCCCACTGGAACCTCCACGGTGAAGCTTCCAAGGCTGATTGGAAGACTCTCGACCAAGTAATCCCCTATCGCGAATCTAATTGAACTACCCGTGGGGGAAAGTCCGCTGACTCCCCCTCCAACAGAACCACTTACGACCAAGTGGGGATCATTGATATCCACTCTGGCCCCTGATATGCAACCATCCTGAATCTGAATTCTAATATGCTGCAAGGATTCTGGATACTGCAGTAAATCGCCCGATTGAATTTGGTAATAGCCTCCTACGTTACCATCAGCTAGTGCCCAGATGGTATGATTCCCCGATCCATACGTGTGAATCCGTCCTAACTGCTGCAATGGAGGGACTTCGATATCAAACTCCCACTCCCCTGATTCGCTACCTGAGGGCGAGAGTCCACAGGACTCTATGTCCAGATTATTCGTTATCCCTTCATATGGACTAATATCGACAATCGGAGAACCATCGCCAAATAGGGTGCTGATTGCGATTGAATTTTCGAATGAATACCATGGTTGGTAGTACTTGACCCTAATTCCAACTGCATCTACTCGGACCTCGGAATCATCGCTCCCTCCTCCTTGGGAGACATAGTCGAAGGTCACGGATGCCCCTTCTATGTAGTTCCAATTCCAATCGGCTAAATCGTCGACTGGAACGACAAGGGGATTGTTCATCTTGAACACTCCAGAGAGGGTTCGGGTGTAGGTTGTTACTAGCCTATCATTGCCGACGCCCTGTAGGATTATCCTGACCGAGTCTGAATTCAAATTGTCCGGTATTTCGAAGTGTAGAACCAGTGAGACATTTGCGATTGCCCTGCTATGAAGGGCAGAGAAATCGAACCCTCCGACTGTAATGTTCGGACCCTTGGACCAGGTGTAGAATGAATCAGGGGCCCCAGTACTGGAATTTGAAGCAGTAATGCTTGTCTCGGCCCAAGATGTTTCCACCTCTAAGTTCTCAGGCCTGTCATGTGTGAATGATAATTCTCCATCTGCCACCATCCCCGCGGTGTATAATGCAGGATTCCCGGAGAACCCAGAAGTCGCACTAATGCTCCAATCGCCCTCTTCCTCGAAGGAACCAGCGGAAAATATCTCAGTCCCCTCTGCAGTAATTACAGTATCAGCCGATATAACAAGTAATGACTGCAATAGTATCACCGACGCTAGGGCAAGCCCCAAGGTGCCAGTTTGGCGGTCCATCATTACCGTACGGGAGTAAGTCTCGCTTCAACCCGTTGGTTACATGACAGAAGGCATGGATGCAAAACTGTTGATATACGGGACTTTGTCCGTTCAAACCACAGACGGCTGTGATAGTGTAGCGGTTAGCACGGTGGGTTGTGGTCCCGCCGGCCCGGGTTCAAGTCCCGGTCACGGCCCCATTTCATGTTCAGGTTGGCCCGTTTAGATCCTCGGAATTAATGTCATGCCCCATCTTATCTACCTTTATTGCTAGATATTCGCGGTTCCCATCACCTATTCCCGCTATCAGGGGCATTCGCTGCTCAACATTAATGCCGTAAGAGACCAATTGACCAATCTTGTCAGGATTATTGGTTAGCAGGCAAACACTGTCGATCCCTATTAGTTTCAGAATTTCAGAAGCTACCCCGTAGTCCCTAGCATCTGCAGGATGCCCGAGAAGCAAGTTTGCTTCCACTGTATCCGCACCTTGGTCCTGTAAATTGTATGCCTGAATTTTTGCATGAAGACCTATTCCTCTACCTTCTTGCCTCAGGTATAGTATGCACCCCCAGCCAACTTCTTGTATCTTGGAAATTGCAGCATCAAGTTGAGGTCCGCAATCACACCTTAGACTTCCAAATGCATCTCCCGTGAGGCACTCTGAATGAACTCTGAGTAAGACAGGGTCAGGCCCTTTCATCTCTCCAAGCGTCAATGCAACATGATCCATGCCTGTCTCACTGTCATTGAATACTCTAATTCTGAACTCGCCACTTTTGGTTGGAAGCCTAGCATCAGCAGCAATTTCGGCAGCTTCTTGGATTCTTACTTTATTGCTATTCATCGCCAAGTGCCTCCTCGATACGATTACCGGAAGTGTTGCTGATAAAGAAAACATACTCTCCTGAATCCTCCGTGACTTCCAGAAGCTCTACTCCCATCCTGCTGCATAGCGAGGGGATGTCACGGAGAGTTTCTGGATCATCACAGACCACTTCGAGTACCCCGCCACCTTTCATGGCTGATATGGCAGCCCTTGTTTCATGTATCGGTATCGGGCAGAAGAATCCGAGCAGGTCCAGCCTTCTGGAAACCTCTAGATCCTCTCTCATCCCCTCACCGTAACTGAAAAAACCTCATGAATTTACAATTGCCGGCTCCAAGGAAATCCCTTGAAATTTCCTGCCCTTGATCACGTCAATAACATATGCCACCTTCTCAACATGTACTTCCACGATGGTACCTTCATCGTTTGAAGTGACCTCTCCTATTGCTATCTCGGGTATTCTTGATTCCATAACTATCCAATCTACTAGCTCTCTCTTCGTGGTTTCAGATTTGTTTACCTTCATACTCACGCGAACCATCCCGAAGTAATCAGATACTTCGTCCCAGTCATCTCTCCTTGCTATGAAATCCCTGTCTCTGCCTTCGGGCAATGCCGGAGGTTCAGTGAAGGGAATCTCGAGCCCCCAGGTAGAGCAAATCTTGTCTATCATACTCACCTCTGAGCTAGTTGAAAAGCTCCAAGCCTCGCCCTTCCTGCCCATCCTCCCAGTGCGTCCAATTCTGTGGACGTAGACTTCAGAATCATCAGGAAGATCATAGTTGACGACATGGGTAATGCCATCAACATCAAGTCCACGTGCCGCTACATCTGTAGCCACAACTATTGTCTCAGAACCGTCCCTGAATGAGTCTAGGACTCTCTCCCTCTTATTCTGAGGCATATCTCCATGTAATCCAACAGCTCTGAATCTGAACTTTCCAAGCCTCTCAACTATCAGTTCAACCATTCTCTTCGTGTTAGTGAAAATCAGGATCTGAGAATCGCCCCCTGCACTGCCAATTATTCTACCAAGGGCCCAAAGCTTGTTCGCACGTCCGACCTTTATCGCGTACTGTTCAATCTCCGGGACTTCGACTTCTAGGTCCTCACTCATTACATGGACTGGATTGTTTAGAAATTCCTCTGCTGCATCTAGAACTTCTTGAGGGAATGTAGCACTGAAAAGTAGTGTCTGCTCCCTATTCACAGTCCTCTCAAAAATCCAGAGGACGTCAGGGAAGAAACCCATATCGAGCATTCTGTCCGCTTCATCCAAGCAGAAGAGGGAGATGCTCTCCATCTTCAGATGGCCACGCTTTGCCATATCGATGACTCTTCCAGGGGTGCCTACAACAATATCCGCTCCATCATCGAGCCTCTTTGCCTGTTTGTCAATGTCAGTTCCTCCATATACGGTCTCAATTCTGAGTCCCTTTTCGCCTTGGAGGATTCCCATTTCCTCCGAGACCTGGACTGCCAATTCTCTAGTCGGGCACAGGATAATTGCTTGTATTTTCCCGAGTACGCTGCATCTCTCTATGGCAGGAATGCCAAACGCAGCCGTTTTTCCAGAACCAGTTCTTGCTTGCCCTACAACATCCCGGCCCTTCCTAGCATGTGGAATCGCCTCGATTTGAATTTCTGTTGGCTCTTCCCATCCACGTTCTGAAATCGCTTTGGAGATGTGACTCTCTAGGTCCCATCTGTCAAACCCGGGGGTTCCAGCGCTCATATGAATTCCTCAGGATCAGAAGTTCTCCGACTCCTTGATTTCCGCCTGAAGCTCACCCATCCAGTACTTCTTGCAGTTCTCCTTCGTCAGAAACTGATCCTTACTAGAGAAGTTGTGGTTGTAGTGGTTATCTTGCACGGATGCGAATTGGGTAGGCTTTCTCTTGTGAAATTTCTGAAGTACATGCTGCCTCATGTATTGTCGAAATTTCAAGGCCTTGGTTCGATTGTATTTTCCGGAGGACATTCCATCCCATAGTAGCTCAAATCGCTCAGCTTTTTCGTCAACGACTTCGCTCATGGACTTCCCTCGCTTTCCGGGCGACCTAACTCCTGTTTATGATGTTCACCCATGGGTCGTTCCGCCTCCTGAACTACGTCAGGAGCGTCTTCTTCAGACATCGTCGGGTTTTCGAGCACTGCCAAGAAACGATTCTTTTCATCCTCAGAACCCTCCATCTCTATGTCGACGGACAAGGAACTAAGCCTCTTTCTCAGGTCAGCACGTGTTTCCTGTTTGAGCAACTCTGCAGCTGTCTCTCTTAGCTCATCTCCACTGAGGACGATGGTCAGGAGATCAATACACGCCTTACGCAGATTGTAGTCCCTGTCTCGGGCCCCATCTAGGATCATCTTAGTGACTCTTGGACTTTGCATATCCAGTTTCTTTAGGGCACCAATGGCGGATTTTCTCACTCCTGAATCATCGTCCGACATCGCAACTTCCACAAGGATAGCAGCTATTCTAGGCTCAGAATTAGCCAGAGAGTTCAGTGTTCTAGCAGCATTTCTTCTGACTTCATTGTCTTGGTCCTCCAGGCACCATCCGATTAAATCCCAAACTTCAGCACTAGATCTTGGTGCAAGAACTCTGAGAATCTTTGACGCCCTCCTCCTCAAGTCCTCATCCTCTTCTCTAATCAACTCATCAATGTGGAGGCAGCCTGTTTCAGTCCAACTCTCAGATGCCATCTTTAGGGCATCGAACGCATTGTCCCTGTGTGCCTTCCTAATGTCCCGCAATTCCCTGCGGAGCATTATCTCACATCCAGACGGGAAGATGGGAGCCATCTTCTTCAGCGCTATCATCGCTTCTTCTCGGACACCCGAATCATCATCTAGAAGTCTATCTGAGAGGCATTGTAGAAGCCCCTCATGTTTCTTCAACGAGAAGGATGGTAGTGAACTAAGCCCAATAATCCTGATTTTAGGATCATCGTCATCTAGACATTCCAGTAGTACCGAATGGGCACTCTCAGTCTGGCTTTCCGCAACCCGGTGTAGAGCTAGAATACCATCCTTTCTTCTCGCGAATCCCCCTCCAGAAGTCCTTGGTAACTCCAAGGTCCCCTTTGTCCCATCGGCAAGACTGATTATTTCAGACTCAGGAACCACCCTCCAAGCACCCTCGGGAGGAAGTAGTAGCCTGATATCGGTCTCATCCTTTGATCTCCCTTTGGTAAGCGGACGACCAGTCCTCGGGTCTCTTGCAATGTATTCTCGGGACACGTGCTCGCCCCGCGCATAGTGTCGACATTATTCAACTGACTGACTACCGGTTTACATTTCTAGGAACATCTTTTCAACCTCCGAGTGCGTATAGTGCTGTGATTGGAGAGGGCTCGGACGAGGAAGTCCGCCGTTTCATCAACTTCAGTTTCTCCGGGTCTACAAGGCCATACCTTTCCAGTGACGAGATTGTAAGGCTGTGGTCCCTGGAGTTTCAGTGGTTCTCTCCATCTGAATCAACCGCGGTTCTTGAAAAAATGATTGAATCGGGTTGGCTATTGCTAACCGAAGAAGGAGTATGCCCTATAGGCGGGATTGAAACCTCCCTTCCATCTCTGGGGTGGAGACCGATATTGCGTAAACTTTTGAATCCCCCAAACCCTCCTTCTAAACCCTCCGAGGAACTTTCAGAGGAAGTAAGCTCAAGTTCGGTCATGGTAGTAAAAAGCCCCGAAAAATCAGCAGGTTATCCTGCCGATTGGGCGGAGGGATCGATTCCTTCTCTAATCTCAATTATCGGGGAAAAATCAGGACTCGATAGTAAAGAGGTCGTCAGAAGGGCCCAGCGAAAGAGGAGGGCATTAGGGCACGTTACTCTGTGGATGTCATTAGCACTAGTTGCTAGGGACCAAGGTCTGGACATGTCGGTGATTGACGAAATAATAGGGGAAAACTAGTCCCCATTGGCCGTTCTGACTTCTGCTGCAAGTAGGACGGGAAGTACGATCAGCGCCAAGATGAATGAGAAGGCCACGGAGATTGAACTTACAACACCGAAGTCTCTGATTACCGGGATCGGTGACAGCATTAGTACCAGGAATCCACAAATCGTCGTACCTGCAGACATCAGCAGAGCAGTACCAGTTGTTGCATACATGTCCCTCATGGCCTTCCAAACTCCCATGCCCTTCTCCCTATTTGTCTCGAAGCTTCTCCAAACATGTATCGAGTAATCAATCCCCAATCCAATGGTCAGAGCTGTTATCATGATGGTCAGAACGTTCCAGTTTAGTCCTAGTGTGGCCATGGATCCAACTACCCATGCCCCTGCTAGGCCGACTGGCAAAATTACTACAAGGGATTGTCCCAGCCTCCTAGTTAGCAAGAAAAGTACCATTATTGAAACAAGCAGGCTGATCCCGGTCGACTCAATTTGGGAGACTACTAAGCCTGCAAGTATTCCGTCTATCATTACGACATCTCCTGTCGCATATGCCCTGCAGTCAATCAATCCGTCCCCATCTTCAATCAGGCTGGCCTGGTGTTTGAAAATCTCCGAGACTCTTGCAGAGTCTTCGCTGTTTCTCGCCACTACGTCTATGCTCATTTTCAGGTATAGTAGCCCACTCCCGTCCTCGGTCAACGCCACATGCCCGGAGACCCTCTCCGACCAGCTCGCCCCTCGCAGTGCATCCCCCGTCGAGTCATTGTTTAGAAGAGAGGCTATGGCTGCCGTAATGTCTCCTTCTTCGAATCCATCTGTAATGTCCAATTCTCCCTCAAAAATTCCTAAATGGTAAGTTTCTCCGAAGGATTGGTCATTCTCAACCGCATCTCTGAGAATTGGATATAGGCCGTCATAGGAAGGCCGGTCTGAAGTAGTACTGCTGGGATTGACCACTTCAGGAATTCCGGAAATTCTTGTATCTAAGAAATCTAACCCCCTCAATATATCTCTTTCATTGGCGAGGGAAGAAGATCCTTCGCTAGGCTCAATGATGATGTCAACAGACTTCCAAGCCGCGGCTTCATAGGAGTCGTAAATGTCCTGTCTTACTTGCATCACCTCCATCTCATCTTCAGACAGGAAGTCGGTCAATTCGAAACTAGTGTCCAATTCCATTACCGCCACTACTACTGAGCCCGTGGTCAGTGCTGCTACGGCCAGCATTACCCATACCGCGTTCTTTCTTTGGAATTCTGTAACGCTGGAAGCAGTCTTCTCCAACTGGAGTCCCCCTCCTATGTTGTTACCGACCCCCCTCTCGGCAACGATATGTGTGGCACCCACGGTTACCGTACTGGCAATGAAGGCAGAAACTACCCCGAGCGCCAAAGTAATTCCAAACGTCCTGAGGGGGGGAAGCGGAGAAAAGGAGTTTGAAAGGAAGGCGAAGACGGTGGTAATGACGGCTAGAGTCAATGCCATCCTTAGTGATGAAAAAGACTCGACCCAAGCCTCAGCAGCTGTTTTCTTTATCTTCCTGGCCTTTTCATAACCCCTCTGCAAGTGGATCGAGTAGTCAATCCCGAGGCCCAGTACAACAGGCGCTACAGCGACCTCGAGTATCGAGAAACGCATCCCCATTAACGTGATAGTCCCATAAGTCCAGATTAGGGCAGCAGTAAGGCTCAGAAGTGGTGCAGCCACCATCATAAATGATCGGAACGCAAGGGCCAAGACTGCTACCACTACGGCAATTGAGATCAGGAAAAGCCAAACCATTTCATCTAGAGTAGTATCATTAATGTCACTGCTAATCAAGTCATCAGAAATAACTCCATAATTCAGGCCCTCCGAACCTCCATCACGTAACGAACTTCTGATATTCTGCGCAAGACCCTCTCTCATTTCTCTATCAATTTCCCCATCCAGCTCAATCACCCAAAGGGTACTGGATGCCATTGGGGTGGGGTCCCCGGACCCCTCCTCCAGCCACTCGCATACGTGTTCGTACTCGAAATCAGTATGCAGCATTGCAGAAGATGCGAATGAAGCTGCGGAAATTGCACTATCATCTCCGACCGCGTCTATGCATGTCTCGTTTTCAGATACTATTCTGTCTAGGATTGTCGCCCAGTCGCTGAAATTTACAATTCCTCCGCTTTCCGGATCCCTCTCAATTATGGCTCTATTTACAACATCAGCCGCATTCACGTGTGCGTAAATCCCTCCTTCCTTGGCCGTCATAGAATCGATCATTTCCATATCACTGAGTAAATCATGCAGAGAGCCAACTTCCAAAATATTGCCACCGTCTTCGCTGGGGCTAACGTGGATGTAGATTCTATGGCCCGTGGGTGGAATCAGAGAGTCAACCCTTTCTTGAGCTAAGTCAGAGGATGTTTGAGGTGAGAATGAGTCTAGATCGGTCGTGAAACTCGGGAGTGGTGTCACTACACTGACCATAAATCCAGTCAGCAGGATACTGATTACTAATGCGGGCAGGGCCATTTTCTCAAACATCTCGGCTAGTCCCGAATCGCGTTCCGCCCCCTCCATGCCGTATCGCCAAACAATACAGTGTTTAACTTAGGCTCACTTTGGGCCCCTTAGGGCCCACAACTGTATGAAAGCCCTCAAAAGGGGGCGGCCGGTCGCCCGGTCGACATGTCCATCAAGGTTCTAGTGAATGAAGGCCGAGAACTCCGAGTTAGGATTAGCGGGGAGAGTCATACTACCCTGCAACTTTTCCGTTCCAGATTAAATGAAAATTCCAGTGTTGAATATGCCAACTTCTTCCAGAAGCATCCTGACTTGGATGAGCCGGAGTTGTATGTCCGAGCAGTAAAGGGAAAGAGTGCTGAGAAGGTTTTCAGAGACCTCTGCTCCGGTATTTCCAAGGAGTTCTCAGGGCTAAAATTCTGACGCCCGTGGGCGGTGAGAGTTTGGATACCCTGGGGATTGAGAAGTCATTGGGATTAGTTGGTTGGCCGGTCGAAGACGACGGTGTCGGAGGACTTCTCAAAGTCAGAGTGGAGGATTTCAGGGTCGAGGAGGTTTCCAAGGTCCCCGCCCTGGACCCGAAGGGTAGATTCACCGTGGCAAGAGTAACTCTTCACAACTGGGAAACCAATAGGCTTCTGAATAGACTGTCCAAGTCATGCGGAATTAGCAGAAATAGAATCTTCGCTTCAGGACTCAAGGATAAGCGAGCGGTCACTACACAGATTTTAGTGATCGATGCCCCTCAAAAGAGAGTGTCCGAAGTCTCGATTCCCGACTGCGACATTGAGATTCTAGGACGCACACATCAGAAGGTAGGGATGAGTGACCACGACGGCAATAGATTCACCATCACTGTACGTGGATGTTGTCATCCCGATGGTTCTCCGATGGATGGAAAGGAGGCCCTAATGAGAGTACAGAGGATTCGTAAGGGGCTCAGTGAAAATCTGGGCGCTGACGTTTTTCCCAACTGGATAGGTCCCCAGCGTTTTGGATCCAATAGGCCAGTTACTCCAATGGTGGGTAGGGCTGTTGTAGATGACGATTACGAAAAAGCGGTGGATCTTTACTTGGGGATGGCAGGAAATAGGTCCGGTGAAGAAACTGCTTCGTTTAGGAAAATGTGGAGAGATACAAGAGACCCGGAGAAATGCTTGGACATAATACCAAAGCACCTTGGGTATGAAAGAGACATACTAACCAAACTGTCCGAAAATGACTCAGACTGGCTAGGCGCATTCAAGTCCCTCCCACATTCGTTACAGTTACTTACAATCCACTCTTTGCAGTCTTTAGCATTCAATCATGCCCTTTCCCGCCGCCTTTCCTCTGGGTTGAGCCTAATTGAGCCCACGATAGGGGACATTGTTGCCCCTCTAAAGACAAACGGGAGAATTGATGTTTCAAAGATGGCATATGTCAGTGATACAAATTTGGACAGGTGCAGGAGGAACTGCAGTCTAGGGCGACTCTCCCTCACTGGTCCACTTCCTGGTAACATTTCGAATCTTGCAGAGGGGGAGCCGGGATTGGTCGAGAACCAGGCTCTAATCGATACAGAATTGGAATTAATAGATTGGAACGTAAAGAGGATACCAAGACTCTCCTCCTCAGGAACCAGAAGGCCACTGTGCGTCCCCTTCACTGATTTTTCTGTCGAAGAGGCAACTGAGATTCCACCTTCTTCCGAGGTTTCCAAGCGTTGGGAGGGGCAATCCTCGGATGGCGAAAGGTGGAATCCATTAGGCGCATCTCTTAGACTCTCCTTCACATTGCCACCTGGGACCTATGCAACGGTCCTGATGAGGGAGTTCATGAGGTCCCCACTGGATCACTACTGATCACAGTCTGCCCATCTCTAAGGTTTCGATTTGACCAATCAGATCATCGGTACCACGTACCTTGTCCTCAAACTCGTCAACCGTCCCCTCGCCATCCTCTAGAACGGCTTGAATCTCAATATACATCATCCCAAACGCGAGAGGCTTAATCTCAGACATCTGCACTTCAGGAAGCTCATTAATCGTGGCAGCGATTCTCTCGTAGTCCGGACTACCTTCGTCCGGTTGGTCTAGAGTTACCTTATACTTCACAACAACATGCCCCATAGTCAATCCCCCTCAAGGTCCCTGAAACCCGCATTCGGCGCATACATATGCTACGCCTTGAAGACGACACTGCCTGCTCCTGCCGATCGAATAGCCACATTCCGGGCACGGGAATGATGTACTCCTGGCCTCCACAAGAGGCATTCCAGAAGCAGTGCATGTAGTAGCTCTAGCTGTCATATCAGGTCACCGATGGGGCGGCGAGCCACCTCCCCTTTTTAGCGTTGACCGAGGACTATGGCGATGCCTCCCATCAGTTCAAACGCGAATGCCCCCTCTGGCATTTGGAGATACTATGTCAGAAGAGGGGTTGCCACTGAATGGCGAGCAAGCGGATTTAGACTCATATGTTAACGACGAGGGAGGTATCTGGAGCCTCAGGCAGATCGAGAAAGTTAGAGGGTGGAATAACATAGAGTATGGTGCTGGCCTATCTGGGAAAAATACACCTTCCAAGGGGTTATCTATGAATCGGGCATACATACCGCCGGGAGGAATAGCAAAGGCCCATATTCACGTTGATTTCGACGTCATGATTTACCTTCTGAAAGGGAGCGTTAGGCACGAATATGGTCCCGGATGTAGAAACTCAGTGGTACATAGCGAAGGCGACATGTTCTACATAGAACCAGGTCTCCCGCATGAGGTATTCAACTGCTCCGAAACTGAATGGGTGCATGCAGTGGTTTCTAGATCGGATGCTTCAGAGTGGCAGAACATCATACCCTATGACAGGAACTCTGAGTGACTTCACTCCTCCTCCTTCTTCGAGATTCTCCTTAGCCCTACGGCCCGTTCTTCATCAACATCTTCCTGTTCCTCAGTAAGAATGCCCAACTCCTCGAGGTGCCTCGAAACTTGTTCCATCGCTGTCTGCCCGAACCCCCTCTTCCTCGTTCTCGGAAGCTTGTTCCTGCAAATTAGATAGGTTTCAGAGGACGAATTGCGTGATGCGGTTGGGGCGAACCTCTGGACATTGGAAAAGCGATCTCTAGCGGCTTCAACTAGGCCCTCTATGCCAACTCCTTGGAATGTCTTCGTGATGAAAGTGCCCCCTGGTTGTAGGACATCCATTGCTACGTCGAGTACTGTTGTTGACAGCTCCAGAGAAATCGTCTGGTCGGTATCGTACCTACCCGTTAGACTAGGTGAAATATCACTAATCACTGTATTAATTACCCGGCCGTCCAATGACTCTCTGATCTGCCGGATAGTAGCGTCATTTGTGATGTCCCCAATAATCACTGTGGCTCCATCGACCGGAGCAGTTGCAAGCAAGTCAACGCCAACCACTACTCCATCATCTCCGACCTCCTCGCTGGCTACCTGAGTCCAACCACCCGGGTGACAACCGATATCCAATACTACGTCCCCTTTTCTCATTATCGAGAACCTGTCTTGGATGTGCTTGAGCTTGTACGCGGATCTCGTGCGATACCCCTTCGAGCGAGCTTGGCGGCGCCATGGATCACGCCTATTTTCCTGGTACCAGCGCTTGCTCATGCACATGCGCTTAGACGCTGGGTTATGAAAGGGGGGCGCTCTGGGCGACTCAATGGCACTGATGCGGGACCTACTGCTAGTCGCCGTGATTTCACTATCACTGACCAACCCCATCAAGGCCCAGGCGCATGAGAACACTTGGTCAACCGAGGGAGGCTATACCGTTCTTGCAGAGCAATATACGGCTGTTTGGTGCGAAGTATGTGCGGAAGTAGACCCATGGATGCCTGAATTCACCCAATCAAATGGGAACAGGGTAGCCAGAGTGGCATTACACGACGACTTCGATGACCCAATGGGGACCCCAATAACCGACCACAGAGTTTCAAGATACACCAACGGCTCACCCGCTGCGCCATCTTTCTGGTTCGATGGGGAAATCCTGGCCGGTGGCGCCCCCGATCGTTCAACCATGCATCGACAACTCCTATCTGCAGAAGGCTCGAGATCAGATGATACTCGTATCGAGATAGAGGCTACGTTCGATTCCGGAAATATGCATATTGAAACATCACTATCGGAATGGTCATCCTTAGAACAAACGCAAATATCAATTTTCATTATTGAAGACTCTGTTGTAATCGAGGAGGCCGAAGCGATCAATGGAGTTTATCGTCACCACGACGTCGTTAGGGCATATCACGAGGTTTCGCTAAATGACGAAGACAACAAATGGTCCTACGGAGGGGATTCCTTTTTGCTCAGTGAAGGCAACCTTTCTTACTCATCAAGCGAAATCACACTCTCAATTGTCGCATCTTTTGATTCGGATTTAGATCCGGATGAATTGAGCATAGTTGCGGTACATGAGACAATAGGGGAATTAGAAGCCCACTCTACCCTGGGGGCCCTTAAGCTAGAGATCGGTGAAGAATCCGGGCACTCGTTGATTGGTCTGTCACTGCCTTTGGCAGTGATGGTGATTTTGTCCATGCTTTCATTCAAAGCCCGATCTCGGAGATGAGTGCCCTAGCCGTATGCCTAATTGCTTCCTCTGAATGCATCTTGGGCGTGAATCCAGAATCCATTAGCCTCTCGACATCGAGTGATGTTTTTGGAACATCGCCAGCCCAGCCCCTGTCTCCCCCGGTGTACTCAATTGAGACTCCATCGAGCCCACTTTCTTCGACTACTATCTCTGCGATTCTTCTGACAGAGCAGGTGTCTCCGGTTCCTAGATTGTATAGGCTCACATTTTCCGAGCCACGGTCGATGATGTGGCACATCGCCCTCACACAGTCCTCGGCAGACATGTATGATTTCTCCTGCCTCCCATTTCCAAGTACTTCGAGCCTCGAAGGGTCCCGCTTCAGTTTGTGAATGAAATCGAAAATAACACCGTGAGTGCCCCTTGGCCCAACTATGTTCGCGAACCTATGAATCCACGCCTTTGCACCGAATGTTCCAGACCAGGCTGTGATTAGTGATTCTGAACCCATCTTGGACGCCCCATAGAGGGAAATGGGCATCACCGGGCCGTATGTCTCGGGTGTAGGCATCTGATCCGCCTCGCCATATATCGCCGACGAAGAAGAGAACGAGATTCTGCTAACTCCCGTTCGACGCATCGCCTCAAGGACATTGTATGTAGCCAAAGTGCCTTGCTTGAGGTCGGTGTCTGTGACCTCAGTACCCAACCTTATGTCGGGATTAGCCGCCATGTGGTGGACGGTGGAAACTCCGTCCATCGCCTCCCTTATCGCATCTGAATCTAGGAGATCACCTCTGAAAATCTCGACCTTCCCGCTACCCTCGTGATGAGAAAGGAACTCCTCCCGCCCGCTCGAGAAATTGTCAAAGACCCTGACTAACTTACCTTCTGAAACCAAGGAATCTACTAGATGAGAGCCAATGAATCCAGCGCCCCCGGTGACTAACTCCATGCATCCGCGAAATTGAGGTCAGTCTTGAGCCCATCGGACCCTTGATGAGGCACTCTACCAAGTCGAATTGGCCCTTCTCTCCCTCATTACGTAGGAGGAAGCAAAGACCCCAATCATGGACAAGTGGATAACTGTGCAGTACGGACATATGTGAGGAGCCCCCTCCACCAACAGGAGCTCAATCACCACCAACCAAGCAACGAATGGCAGGCCTGCGATTCCCAAATACCAGAGATAATTCACAAACTGAGGGACCCTTTTCGCATTTTGGTCTAGGTAGAGGGTCATCAGGAAGAAGAAAATCACCGCAAAAGATGCAATTCCTATCACGCCCCATGGTACACCGAACAAATTATTCCACTGGGGGTCGCCAATCACGGAACCGCACTGGACCAGCCCCTCCGAAGCGCACATGCTCGAAGATCCGCTCTTCATGAGCGAATTGTGTATCGACCATGTCCATCCAGATGCAACTATCCCCACAGTAGTGAACACAAGGCCCGCGATTATCGTCCCCCTAGTTCCTTCAGAACCAGCCTCATGGCGATTCTTCTGAAGCAACGCCGAGGCGCCCAGAACACCGACTATGAAAATTCCAAGCTCAAGACTCAGAACAGACATCAAGAATCACCCACTAGTCGCTGCAATGCGGAGGACATCTCCTCCCCATCTCCTCCTTGGCCCTGATGCTTCAATTTATTCCAAGCCACGATCCCATCCGGCTGTAGGATGGCGGTAAACGGGGTCCCACTGAGCTCCCATTGGGAGAAAATTGAGTTTGAGGGATCATCAACATAAGTCCACTGATGAGGGGTACCTGGCCTATTGAGGCAGTTGTCCCTTCCACTGTTACAACCGTCCCCGTCGTTATCATCAGTACCAAATGAAGTCCTGTCTCTGAAGGCCTCAATCTCGCTCTTACTGCTATCGTGGTTGGGGATGTTCAGGTGAACATTGACAGTAACGAATGTTACTCTATCTTTCCACTGGGAGTGGTACTGACTCATTTCGTCGCCCTCTTCCCAGCAGTACGGGCAATCGGTGTCGATGAATTGTATCAGAATCCATTTACTTTCAGATGAGTTGCCATCCCAGTCCCAGTCCCAAATGTCTGACATTCTGAATTCATACCAAGCCCCCCCATTGTAAGCATCAGCAACGAAGTCAGGAGCACGATTCCCTTCGTCGGGACCTATGCTCACGATTGGCGCCAGAGCCAGTGAAGCGATAACAACGAGGCTGACTACTCCTGAGGTGGCCAGACCTGCCCACAATAGCGTCTCCTCGCTGTTCTTTGTCAGGTCAGAAGACTTCGCCCTTCTCCTCGCCATGACACTGCGGCATGCTCATTGACTTTCAGCGATTCTATTGATTGGGCAGTAATTACAGCTACACCCAATATTCCTCGATATTGCAGTAATGCCACCTTTTCGGATGCGAACGCTCATTTGGCTCCGCAAGACCCCGCAACCGTGGACGATGACTTCACAGTAGACAAGTACTCCCTTGGAGAGGGCGACTCCAGGGATGATGAGGAAGAACTTTGGAAGGCATTCTTCGTCAAACTTCAACCTGTCAGGGAGGCTGTGGGGGGCGCGAGAGAGGCATTCAGGAAAGGGCCGATTGGGGGTGCATTGGATACTTTCGGACAATTGGTCGATGACGCTGCTGATATCGCCAACTCGTTTTCCAGGAGGCTAACCGAACTCTCCTACTCCGCTATCCTTCGGAGTCCCGGCATTCTAGTTGCATTACTGCTACTTGTTACTGCCGTAGTTGGGCAGTACGCCACCCAATTCCAACAGCAAATTGATGGAGATCTTGAGATATATCTTCCAGATAACGCCGACTCAACGGAACTACTGATAGAGGTCAGAGAGGATTGGTCCACTGATGTTGTGATGATCTACATGCAGACCCATAATGCGATACATGACGTTAGTCAGAGGACAGATGAGAATATTACGTCTGTAGATGTCCTCAAGCAAATGTCATGGATCGAGGGGGATGACGCATCTCCCGGTGGGATTTACCAGAGGGGTTTAGATTGGGATAAATCGGACAGGGGGCTCAATGACGGAGTAATTTGGGTCCTTTCCCCAGCGCAGGTCATCAAAGAGGCAAACTCTTCATCTTGGAGGTTCAATTGTGCAATGGAGAAATACGGTTTGCCGACTAGCGATGATGAGAGTTGCACCATAGCTAGCCTGAACCCGTATTATGGATACGAAATTCCCGATGAGCAGGACAGGATTGACGAATTCATAGAGAATGCTGGATCTTTGGTAGAGTCGATGGTCAGAGACACAAACAACGACGGCATTTGGGATACTGGCGTAATAGTGATGGGAATAACATTCGATATGTCCTCAACGGATATCCCCCCAAGGATCGACCCAAAACTTGGACCTGTTCAGGACCACAAGGCATTCCTTGAGTTTACAGAAGAGCTAGTACATGGCTCGACTAGTGTCGAATTCTGTGACCTCTGCCATGTCACCTACGAACGAACTTCGACGATGGATCCAATTAGACTCGATGACATACCTCCTCGCAGGGCCGTGACTGTAACTGGGATCACGCCTGTCCTTCACGATATCTCGGATGAAATATACGTCCAACTAGTGGAGACAATGCTGCCTGCCAGCCTGGCTCTAGTCGCACTCGCCATGATTATACTTCACAGAAATGCAAAGGTCTTGGTGATCTGTGGTCTTCCAATCGGAATGAGCCTGTTGATTACATTCGGTACAACTGTAATCGCTGACATAACTCTCACTCCCATGATCATCTCTGCCGGCCCTATTTTGGTCGGCTTGGGGGTGGACTATTCATTACATCTTACGAACAGGATTGAGGAGAACAGGGTCGAATTAATTGAGGAAGGGGTCGAGAATGCATGGAGGCAGCAGAGGGACGGCCAAGAAACCGACTCAATAGATCCATGGGACCCCATGATCAGTCTTACTGCTACGGTTCGCGCTGCGATGACTACGGGGCATGCGATCTTCCTTTCCGCGGTCACTACCATCATTGGATTCAGCGTCTTGACTTGGGATAGTCTGGTTCCAATAGAGCCCATGAGGACAGTGGGTACAACCCTCCTGCTCGGAATTTCAGTAACATTCGTGCTTTCCATGCTCATGGTTCCTGCACTGGTGCAACTTCTCAGATACCGAAGAGGTACTGAGGTGATGGAGATGTCCCCAATTCAGACGGTGTATGTCGCTCTGGCCTTGGGGGCAT
This sequence comes from Euryarchaeota archaeon UBA173, assembly GCA_002498925.1. GTDB lineage: Archaea > Thermoplasmatota > Poseidoniia > Poseidoniales > Thalassarchaeaceae > MGIIb-O5. Next base: position 21,149 of record DAJH01000031.1, read on the forward strand.
TGGCCGCATTGGCACTCACCTACACAGAGTTAATGACCACGACAAATGCACTAATACTCTCTTCAATGCTTTCTGTGACCATAGTTATTGGAAGTCTCGATAGTGTGTGGGAATACGTTGGTGAGATACCTGTCAAGGCCACTATCATTGTCCTGCTTGTGGGGTCCGTTGCAACCGTTGCGGGAGCAATCATTTTCGAGGATCAGATGGGGCAAGGGATTACGGGTGGAGCGGATCAGGTTCCTCCGGGAATTGAATCCTACGAGGCCTTGCGTGAATACAGTTACGAATTTGGCGGCGGTCAGACTAACCTTTTCATCATCAACGCTACAGACAGGGGGCCACAGAACGGAACCGCCCCCATTAGAGACCTTCCCGTTTTAGACTCCCTGGAAGAGATCCAGGCAAAAATCGACAACGTTGAGAGGACAAATACGACAAGCCTGGTCAATATACTCAAGGCAATTCATGTCCAAATCGGTGTTGATGCCATCGATAGGTCGCTATGGGACATGCTCCACTCGCCCTGCTGGGACGACCCTCTGCAGCTGGAGTGCATCTCAAGTGGGGACGTTGTATTCACTACTACCACCTCAAGGGAAGACATGGTCAATGTGGCATTCGACACATTGAGTCCGGAAGTCAGATCGATGCTGATGAACGCCGATCAGGGTTCGGGGGAGACCAAGACCCTGGTCTATGCTTGGCAGCCATACATCCTCCTTGAGGAAGCCACCCCCCTAAGGGACACTATCGATGGATTCCTCTCGGAGGGTGGATGCGAAACCGCCACAATGTGCTACTCGATGACTATCTCGGACGAGGGTGTGGCCAATTCCAAACTTACGGGAGGGCTCCCTATATCGATAGACATCAACGAGGGAATCCACACTGCCCAGAGCGACTCAACCATTGCGACCATGTTCATACTACTGTTCGCTATGGCGATACTGTTCCGCTCGCCTAGAATGGCGATATTCACCATGACAGCTGTCGCAGCTGTTGTTCTCTGGCAGCCTATCCTGATGTGGAGGGCGGATTTGGGCGTAAATATCTTCACTGCAATGATAGGAACAATCGTATTTGGAATAGGTGTAGACGATTCCATTCACATAGTGGATCGGATAAGGGACGAAGGAGAGACCCCTGCAGGCATAGTCAGGTCGGTTATGACCACTGGTCGAACCATTTTCGAAACTACGGCTACCACTTGTGCCGGACTCGCAGCTGGCCTGTTTGTCGTCATTCCGGGACTCCAGACCTTTTTCCTACTGATGATGGCTCTGATCGCATTAGCATTACTGACCAGTGCCATACTCCTACCTACTATCATAGTGATCTACAACGAATTCAAATCTCGTATCACGCTGAATGGGTCATGGCTCGATTATGAAGAAGTCGGCACAATTGAAACATCCTCTGTTACCGAGGCTATTATTGAATAGCATAACTGCTAGTGGAATAAGGCGAGGGTGCAGGGAGTAAGCCCCTTTCTGTTCACCTTTCGGTTAGTCGCATTCAACTATGCATCCTACCCGGCCCTGTCGATGCCATACAGGCCTGCTTGGACTTGCTCCAGCGTGGCTGCTCGTTCCAGCTGTGTTCGGGAAATCTCCCCCCTTCGGGTTCACCGTACCCCCGGCACAGTTCGTTTCTGTTGCAGAGCCGACCCTCCCGGGCCTCCGGCTTGCGCCGGACCGCTTGCATCATGGAGAGGGGACTTTCCTCAGTGTCTAGCACTGTCAGCGACCCTCCTGCTCCCTCAGTCGTTCCGTGGAGCCGCTCATCAAGAACCCCTCGGTCGGCTAGATTGCCGAATTTCCATGTATTCACATTGGAAACCATCATGCGCGTCTTAGCCGTCGAGATACCATGTCCGATGTCGAGGGGCTCAAGAGAGAAGCCGGAATAACCGCCTGTAGTTTCGTACGAAGTGGGATGAAGTTGGGTCTCGGAACTGGTTCAACAGTCAAGTATACAATCATCGAGATCGGTCGTATGATTTCAGAGGAGGGAATGGATGTGGTGGGCGTACCTACCAGTGAGTCAACAAGGGAGCTGGCAGAGTCTTTGGGAATTCCATTAATGTCAATTTCCGAAGCTGAGAGTCTAGATTTGACTATAGATGGCGCCGATGAGTTCGACCCCAATTTTTCTCTAATCAAAGGCGGGGGCGGGGCTCTCACACGTGAGAAGGAGGTCGCTTTGATCTCAGACTCCATGATTGTGGTGGCGGACGACAGGAAAAAGGTCCCAGTGCTGGGCAAATTCGACCTCCCAATTGAGGTTGACCAGGAGTTATGGTCGGAGGTCTCAGAAGCCATACGCCTCTCTTCTGGCGTAGAGTCGACTTTGAGAGGGGGCGGGGAATCTCCCTATGTCACCGACAATGGAGGCTTCATTCTAGATTGCAAGTTCGGTCCAACGATTGTTGATCCGGCTAATCTAGAAGCCCAGATTTTGTCAATAGGGGGGGTCGTCCAGGTCGGGCTGTTCGTGGACCTTTGTGATGCTGTAGTCATGTCGACAGAGTCAGGGGTAGAGGTAATCATCAACCCGGTCGGCAGATTGCCTTGACTCACACCCGTCGCGGTTAAATCGGGTAGGCGACTCCGAGGCTCGGGTCTGTAGCTTAGTCAGGTAGAGCACCCGGCTCTTAACCGGGCGGTCGCGGGTTCGAACCCCGTCAGACCCGCCATTGCAACGCCTCAGCGGCGCGGGAATCATTAACCAAACTTTGAGTAGGGGGGTATAGGTGGGCGAGACATGGCCAAGTCATACTGGATAGGAGACGTCCTCTCTGGATCCCATGATGGAGCTGAAGTGGAGCTCAAGGGCTGGGTTCATAGGTCAAGAGGGTCAAACAAGATCCGTTTTGTAGTCCTGAGGGATTCCACTGGAACCGTACAATGCGTGATCAAGAGAGAGGCAGTTGGAGACTCCGTTTTTGAGGATCTTGCCGGGGCCCTAATCGAATCAAGTGTTGTCCTCAGGGGTATCGTGTCTGCAACCGATCGTGAGCATGGCCATGAAGTACAGGTCTCAGCAGGGGAGGTCATAGGGCCAGTTAGCCCAGATAGGCCGTTCCCCATCACAGAGTCCGCTATGGCCGAGGCAGATGGAGGGGAGACCGAATTCCTATTGGATAACAGGCACCTGTACCTGAGAACTGGGAGGATGACTACCATGCTGAAAATCAGGTCATCGGTCTTCGGTGCCGTCCACTCTTACTTCAGAGACCTCGATTTCATCGAGTATCAGGCACCAAACTTCGTTGCAGGGGCGGTCGAGGGCGGTAGTACACTTTTCGAGGTCCCCTACTTCGGAAAGAAGGCATATCTCACACAGTCATGGCAACTATACGCCGAGGCCGCCATGCCTTCCCTAGAGAGGCTCTACACGATCGCCCCCTCATTCAGAGCTGAGAAGAGTCGAACTAGGAGACACCTGACTGAGTTTTGGCACGCCGAGATGGAAATCGCATGGGGCGGCAATGAGGAAGTAATGAATCACGGCGAGGCACTGGTGAGGAGCATCGCTGGAAACCTTCTCGAGGAGAGGGAGGAAGAGCTCTCCGAACTAGGGAGGGACACCGAACTAGTGTCGCGCTATGCTGACACTAGGTACCCCCGGATGAGGTATGATGAGGCAATTGAGACGCTTCAGGGAATGGGGGTGCCTGTAGAGTGGGGGCAAGACCTTGACTACAGCAAGGAGAAAATTCTGACGCAGGACTTTGAGGTGCCGCACTTCCTAACCCATTATCCTCGAATCGCCAAGCCATTCTACCACAGGCCTGACCCGGATGACCCCAAGTACGTGCTCTGTCATGATTTGCTTGCCCCAGAGGGATATGGGGAGATTATCGGCGGTGGAGAGAGGACTTGGTCTGAGAAGGAGATACTGGAAAGGATAGATGAGGAGGGCACACCCAGGGAGCCCTATGAGTTCTATATCGATGTGCGCCGATATGGAGGCGTCCCACATGGTGGGTTCGGAATGGGAATAGACAGAGTTTGCTCATGGCTCTCCGGAGCCGATCATATCAGGGAGACGATCCCCTTCCCTCGGGACAGCAGGCGTGTGACTCCTTAGGCAATCGAATCCCTCATACGCCATGCATACTTGGGAAGCACATGGCGGATGACTGGCGAACAATCGACATCGCCAATCCCACAGAGGAGCATGCGATGCTCCGTCAGATGGTCAGGGACTTCGTACGAGACGAGGTCGAACACCAAGCCTTGGAACATGACAGAGACGAGACATTCAACTCATCCCTGTTTAGGAGGCTGGGGGAGATGGGCCTCCTGGGAATCACTGTGTCAGACATGTACGGAGGAGGCGGCATGGACGCTACCGCGGTCGCCATAATCAACGAGGAACTGTCGTATTCCGATCCAGCCTTCTGTCTGGCATACCTCGCTCATGACCAACTAATGGTCAACAACCTCGCTCAGAATGGAAGTGAGGAGCAGAAGTCCAGGATTCTTCCCAAGGTATGCAGCGGAGATTGGATAGGATGCATGGCGATGAGCGAGCCAGACTATGGTACAGATGTGTTGGGGATGCAAACAAGAGCATCGTTACGAGACGACGGTAACTGGGTCATAAATGGCAGGAAGATGTGGATTACGAATGGCTCACTGGATGAGGAAGGGACTCCTGCTGACATAGTCTGGCTTTATGCAAGGACGGGTACCGATGACAAGGGCCGAGCTGAGATTTCCACCTTCCTGGTAGAGAACGGCACACAGGGATTCAGTGTGGGGCAGAAGATAACCGACAAGCTTGGAATGAGGGCCAGCAATACCGCAGAACTAGTCTTCGAGGACTGTGTCGTACCTCCTGAAAATCTCGTTGGTAGTCCCGGTGAGTCAATGATACACATGATGAGGAATCTCGAGCTAGAGAGGCTTGGATTGGCAGCAATGGCACTTGGAATCTCTCGAAGATGCCTTTCTGCTATGAATGATTACGCATCCGAGAGGCAGGCTTTCGGAACGCAGATCAGGAACTTCGGCCAGATACAAAGGCATCTGGGTGAATCATGGTCCGAATATCGTGCCATGAGGTCCTATGTCTACGACACAGCTCGACAGATTGAACTGGCAAAATCAGGCAACAGATTAGACTCCGACGGCGTCAAGCTGTTCGGAACTACAGCCGCTAAGAACATCGCAGACAGGGCCATACAAGTGATGGGGGGATACGGGTATGTCGGAGAGTACGTTGTAGAGAGACTTTGGAGGGATGCGAAGCTCCTAGAGATAGGAGGAGGGACTCTCGAAGGCCACCAGAAGAATATCGCCAGAGACCTATCGTCCAATAGCGATGCAATAGAGGGTTGATGGTAGTCCCGGGAGGGTTCGAACCTCCGTCACCGGGTCCAAAACCCGGTATGATGGACCTCTACACTACGGGACTATGACCCCCGGACACGAATCTTTCGCTTTGGACTTGACGGGACATGGCGCCGGCACAATCAAAGAAGCGAGAATACACGATAAGCCATGCGTCAGCGTATTGCATGTCTCCTGATGCTACTCATCTTACTCCATCCAGCTTCGGCAGCAGTCATGGAATACGGACCCATCCCTAGCAGTGAGAACACCCAATCTGAGACCCCCCAAGGAATAGACTCTCCTTCCATATCAATCACAGACACTTGGCTTGACTCGAGCATACAGGAAAGGGTCGTACTAGGCGATGAGGAAGTCAGGATCACAGTAATCACAAAATCACTTCAGGCACTTTCAGATTGGCAAGAAGAAAACAATGCCCTTGAGAAACAACTGCCTCCCGGGCCGGGCGAGTCCCTAGTTCATCTAGAGCCCGTGGACGGAGTAGTGGACCATCGGACTTTCTGGGTAGATTCCGACCTTGTGCACAAGGTCCCAGGAATTCCAGGAGTAATAGCCGTAATTGATGCCCAGAGGGCTCCTGAGCCCTATGACACAATCCCATTTGAGAAACCACCCGGATTATCTCCTGAGTCTGTTAGAAGTGGCGAGATACATGGTGCAAATGATGCATGGGAAAGGGGCTACACCGGAGAGGGAATGGTAGTGGCAGTGGCAGATACAGGAGTCGACTTCGCCCACCCCGATCTGAATGGGACCCAAGCAAGAGTGACTTACGACAAGTCGCCCTACGAGGGCTGGCCACTCATGTTGGATCACAACAGTATGTACCAATGGATGGTTTACGGAGAAGCATACCCAGCTCGCTCCACATGGTATGCAGACACCTCCACGATCGATATCGACAACAATTCCGACGGCCTACTCGAAGACTCGGGATACAATGTCACTGGGGTGAACGAATCTCTTTCCGGACTCTACCACCTGGGTCAACACCCGGATTCATATCTACGTTCCAAGCAAGGCGGCGACGTACCCATACTCGTTGTCGACGACAGGATCTCAGGACTGTATGAGACAGTGTATGCCGATATCGACAGAGACGGTGACTTTGGTGATGAGGTCCCAATGAGGCCAGGAGAGGAGACAGCCGGCCTGGATACAGACGGAGACGGCCTATGGGATGTCTCAGCAGGCCTTGTCTACTGGGTATCAGACGGCTCCCTCGGGGTCCCCTATGGGAGTACCTATGCGGCCAGACACGGTTATTCGGACAGAGTTGCTGGGGCTGGTAACCTTACTCTTTTCATGTTCGAATCCGGCAGTCATGGAACTCTATGCGCGAGTGCAATTGCCGCACAGGGCGTGGTTAGTGATGGCAAGGTACTCGGAATGGCACCGAATGCCACTATCACCTCCATTGGTAACCACTACTCTGGCGGCCACTCCCTAGATGCATGGAGATTCATAGCAGAGGGGTATGATGGCAACATAGACACCCCCGATCAGCCACACATAGGGTCATTCTCATTTGGGTACTCCTCCGTCGATGACGCCGGGGCTGATGGATACTCACTCTACCTGGACTGGCTCACTAGGATTTACAATAACAACACATCTTACGCTGTCGCCATCGGCAATGGTGGCCATGGATTTGGAACGGCCAAGTCCCCCGGGGCATCAAATGGAGTTTTCTCGGTAGGCGCCTTCAGCAGCAGGTCTAGCGACTCTTGGGGGCAGAACGCTCCTTGGTCCAATAGGGGCCCGAATGTGCTCGGGAGGATGGACCCAGATATCGTTTCTGTGGGTTGGTCGGCTACTGGCGATATACCCCTAAACCAGAGAAATGATGCTAATTCTGCATGGAGTACATGGGGCGGAACAAGCCTAGCGACGCCGATTGCAGCAGGCCTAATGGCATTGGTAGCCCAGGCTTGGCAGGAGAATCTTGGCGGCCATCCCGGATCTCAGGAGTTCAGAGACTTCGTACTTTCCACCTCTGATGATAGGGGGTATGAACCATTTGTCCAAGGTGGCGGCTGGTTCAACGCATCTAGGGCGGTATCCACCCTCGAGGGCGAGAATGGAACATGGTGGGCAAGTCCAGCACAGTGGAACAGTGGCACTTTCCAAGGTGAGCACAGAGATGCAAATTTGAACCTGATGAGGCCGGGGGATAGTCAATTGGTCGAAATTGAATTTACTAACTATGCAGATTCAGACGTTCACCTGAGGTATACTCCAATCAGGTTCTCCCCCCTAGCGCACGAAGTTGTTGTCTGGAACAGTACCGGCAATGGAAGCGACGAGGGCGATGAGAATGGATCCTGGGATGGCCATCAGGGAGATAGGCCCGATCTCCTGATTCCGCTGCACATTGAATCGGATCCGAATTTCCACCTCCCTCATGGCACCAGGCAACTGCGTGCCAGGGCAACTATCGACTACTCCAATTTCGACGGGAATCAAGACAGGAGCTCAGAGGAGCGGGTGTTCCTCCAGATTTACAGATGGACCGACGAAGACGGCGACGGGACCTATGTCGAGGATTTCGATAACGACTCGACAGTGGACTCGGTTGACTGGACTGAATCTGACGAGCTAGAAGAGGTGACCAATTGGTGGTCTAATGGACCCAATGCGGAGGTACGTGTCGGCAACCCCTTCGAAGACTCCCGAGACGGTCTCCTACTCGGAGTTTGGAACTACAATGGGCAACTTTCTGACGAGGAGGTAAGGATAGAGATTGACTGGACCTCCTTCGGGAGCGAGGAAGAGGAATGGATATCCATGCCATCGACCAGAAATGTCCCATCGAACAGTACGAGCATTGTCCCGATGACGATCACCGTGCCATTGGATGCCGACCCCGGCCTGCACCAGCATGGGGTGCTCGTTGAGACCCATTTTGTGAATCAGACCACGGGGCAGATATACCCATCACACCGTAATTGGACGCTGCCAATTGTGACTAACGTTCCATGGATTGGCCCCTTCACACTCGAGGCGGCCCCTCTGGATGGAAACGTCTCCAACCAGACACTATACACCGAAGAGTGGATTTCGGGCGCCACACGGTGGAACTGGAGATCGGAGAGTGGTGATTGGAGGTTCCTATCGGTCGAATGGCCTCCGGAGTGGGATACTGGTGGGACCGCAGTTTTGGATGTCGACTGGGAAGACAACCAGTATACAGACGTAGACGTCCTGTGGATGTCTGAGATGGCACATGGCTATGCGGACGAAGATCCGGGCCCCTATGGCAACTCCACCTTCTTCATAGACGAGAGGTCCACAAACAACCACGTCTCATCGGGTTCCCACAACTGGGGGACATTCACAGGAACATCACGTGAGGTTTTCGCCGTTCCCGTTTCCCCAGGAGTGCACCAGATGGCGCTCCATACAGCACTTCATGGGGTGAATTCGAATGATAACGCCCTCAACATCTCCGTTGGATACATTGCTGCCGAGGAGTCAGGCTTCGAGAGGGTAGTGACTGATTGGTCCGAGGGCAGTGGTGTCGACGCCGTCCATGTGGTCTCAACTATCCCTCTACCGGTATCAAACGTCTCCGCATATGGATGGTCCCAGCCAATGTACATGGGCAATGAGACAGCTTCACAAGATACTTCTTCGAACAAAATGACCGCTTCATGGTGGCATAACCTCACCGTCCAGAATGCCTCTGAGATTTCCATAGAGATGAATGCGCACGGTGATGCCGATCTTGACCTATTCCTGTTCAGGGACTCCAACGAAGATGGTGAGTTCTCTTCCGGCGAAGAGGTAAGCCGTTCGTGGTCCGCATCCTCTTCCGAGTCCATAGAAATAATCAATCCAGAAGATGGCCAATACTCCGTAGCAGTTCACGGATACTCCGTCCCCAGTGGCACTGTCCAGTTCTGGATTGACATAGACGTGGTTGGGGGTGACGATCTAAGGATAACAGATCAGATGGGCCTCAGTGACTCTGAGATATCGTCAATCTGGCCAACTGGCTCCGAGACCCTCGCAGGCGAGGTGCCCCATTCTGCGATCCAGGTGAATCTGGAGTTCGATAGACCAGAATCAGCAGGAACATGGTCCGGATTCATCGATATCGAACTAGAGGGGGGAATCAGCCTAAGGCTCCCATACGCATACGAATTAGTCGAACTGGAGCCAGAGGTGTCATTTTCAGTCCCCCTCAATATGACTCAGACAAACGAGACAGTCCCAATAGAGATCCATGCCATAGACACCGGAATAGGTTTCAGGCTAGATGACCTGAATTGGTATGCCGCGAATAACGGCACCTCCGTCCCTCCTGCCAATCTTGTTGAGGCCATAGAGACAACAGGGGCGCACCATAACCTGACAATGCTGTGGAACAGTGGAAATCACTTCGCCATCCCTGAGAACGTCACATTCAGGGAGGTTTGGATAAACGCGACTCTGCCCGAGGTCGAGCAATGGCACGATTATGCAGTCAATATCACGGATATATCCGGATTTTCCGATGAAGCATTCCTATCTGTGGCCTTCGACGAAACTGCACCAAATCTCGCTGTCAGCCACATACCCTGGATTACCAGTGATGAGATTCTGACATACCAGATTCAGACCGAGCCGGGTGCTTCCGCGCATCACTCGGGAGGGCAGATAGAGATCGACGAGTCAGGCAATGCCGAGGTGTCTTTCCAACTTTCACAAGCAGAGGTTGGCTACAATCCCTCAACCGGCGAATCATACTACTACATAGATGGTTCAAGCATCTTCGACATCACCGTCAGCGATGCAGCCGGCAACTCAGTATCCAGACACTATGAGGTAATTTTCGATCCCGAGTTGCCATCCAACCCATCCTTGCATGCACTGATTGACCAAGATGGCCGACTTTACCCCCCCTCTGATATCTCTACTCCCGTAAATCTGACCCATGGAACTCTGACGATGTCTGTTCCATCCGATGTCAGGTCATGGTGTATGACCGTCCTCTCCGAAGTCTCGGAACACAGCGCACAAGACTGTGGAGAGGTTCAGATGATACCCGATGTATACAACCCGTCATCAGGACATCCGGATCCGTCCAGTCAAGGCGGCTCACAGGACTACTCGCCGGCATCATACTCATTCAGTACAGAAGGCCTACCGGATGGCGATTATGCAATTATTCTGGAGCTATACGACTGGGCCAACAACACTGCTCTAGAAACATGGCCCTTGTCGATAGATAATACCGTCCCAGTCGTGGAATGGGCCCTGAGCCCCTCCGACAGCAACAAATCGTTCTTCGATCACAGACAGGGCCTCTCTTGGTCCTCCAGCGAATACGTTCACCTCACCTTCACTATCGATGGTCTGTTGGTAAGTGAGAGGAACTCCACTACTGGAGGCGCGATATTCGAATTGAACCGGACCGGCCTCCACGAGGTATGCATCATCGCGGTTGATGGAACTGAGCCACAGGATAACGACAATAGGTTCGTCGATTGTAGAGAGATGACGCTAGAAGACTCAATTTACGACTCGGTGGTGATAGCCAACTGGAATGGCGGCCTTGTTTCATCAGATTCCGTACAGGCAACGATCCAGAGGGGGCCAGATCAGGAGATATGGTGGAATCTCGCTGGATCTAGCGAGATGAACTTAATCACTCCGGGGATGGATGTCGTCACTATAGACTTCGAACTTGTCGAGGGCGACAACCAGTTCCAGGTCAGCATCGAGTCACTCCATGAGGTGGACTCGTACTCATTATCCGTAGTCAGGGACACAACAGCGCCCGATCTCACTTTGTGGGAGATAACCAACAGGACATCAAACCTCGAGGCAGAACGAGTGGTTTCTGGGACATGCGAGAGGGGCTCAAATGTCATGATATGGAGCGATGTCGATAGCCACCAGTTCGTTTGCCCCGTATCCGAGGAGTTCAGCATCCTGGTCGAGGTCCTGAAATCGGCAGGGGAGCACCAAATCTACGCTCTTTCTACGGACAGTGCGAACAACGAGGTCAGGATATCCATATCAGTGCTGAACCAAGTATGGTCTGACTGGGCAATAGAGGACGCCCGGGCGGGAGGACCCATGATGTGGTGGTTCTCCCTTGGATTCATCGGACTGCTAGCTGCAGTGCTGATTCCATCCGTGACTCTGGCGAGGAGGAGGTCACTTAGTAGGGGGATACTCAAAGACGGTCCCGATCTAGATGAGATAATGGCTGAGATTGAGGCAGCAGCGGATATCCAGATATCCCAAATGGAAGAGGAATGAGGCCCTCACTGGGCAATACTAATTTCCGCCTAGCTCCCGCCACGTGCATGGAGATAACGAAGATAGCGGTTCTGGGGGCCGGTCAGATGGGAGCAGGAATTGCACAGGTCTCTGCATGCGCTGGCTACGAAGTAGTGATGATAGATATCAGCCAGGAGTTCGTAGATAGGGGCATGGTAACTATCTCCTCATCACTGGACAAACTCGTCTCCAAGGGAAGGATGTCCGAGGAAGAATCATCAAGCGCCCTTTCATTGATTTCCTCATCTACAGACAGGGCTTCGGCATCCAATGCCGACTTAGTGGTCGAGGCTATACCCGAAATCCCCGATCTAAAGTTCTCAACGTTCTCGGAGCTCGACTCCATCTGCAAGCAGGACGCCATACTGGCTAGCAACACATCGAGTATCTCGATAAACGAGATAGCAAGCCACACAAGCAGACCAGATAGGGTAATCGGGATGCATTTCATGAACCCCGTGCCAATAATGAAACTCATCGAGATCATCAACGGGAGTGAGACGGACCCCGAAGTTACCGCCGCAGTCATGGAGGCATCGGAGAGGATGGGCAAGACCCCACTTGAGTGCAATGATTCACCAGGCTTCGTAAGCAACAGGATTCTCTGCCCCATGATCAACGAAGCGATACTGACCCTTCAGGAGGGGGTCGCCGAGCCCGAGGCGATTGATGGAATAATGAAATTGGGGATGAACCATCCAATCGGCCCCCTAGCTCTGGCCGACCTGATAGGACTTGACACCGTGCTCCATATCATGGGGGTACTGCATGAGGGCATGGGGGATGAGAAGTACGCCCCAGCACCACTTCTAGTTGAAATGGTCGAATCGGGGCGCCTCGGCCGTAAATCGGGCAACGGCTTCTACGAATACTAGCCCTATGGGGCTAAACCCGTATTTTCTGGCCTCGGCCAACCTTCAAGGGTGCCGGACCCCACGGGTGCCCATGTCCAACCGCACCTCAGCCACCGCTCTGGCTGCAATGATGATCGTCTCGATGTTCGCAGGGTTCGCCCTTGCAAACGATGCAAACACCGGAGGGGATGCAGGGGGGTCAACATCCACAGCAGCTTGGCTGCCTAGCAACAGCTCGACGTACTACGGCAATCTTTCCTCATCGGACACCGATGACTACTACGGCTTCAACATGAGCAACTCAACCGCCATTACCGTGGGACTAACCTCTCCCTCGGGCGCCGATTACGACCTCTGGCTATACAGCTCATCCGGGTCCCAGTTGGATACGAGCTTCACTACTGGATATGACGAGGTGTCATCTAATGGCACCAGTGTCGGGGGCACCACGGTATACGTCCGAGTCGAGCAGTTCTCTGGCTCTGGCCAGTACACCATGCAGGTCTGGATTTCAAACACCAGCACCGGGGGCGGCGGAGGGGGAGGAAACAACTCCACCGGGTCAGGACACGACGCAGGGACCGGCACGGATGCAGGCGGCTCCACTGCCAACGCAATGCAGATCAACGCCACTAACGTGACCTTCTGGGGCAACGTCCACTCCTCGAACGACGCCGATGACTACTACTCGATATCAATACCCTCGAACTACGGAATAAACGCATCACTAGACTGGAATGGCACGTCCACTTCACCCGATCTGGACCTCCTAATGTACGACAGCTCAGGATCAATCATCACGTACAGCTACTATGCCAAGCCTGAGAACGTCTCCTCGGCCGGACACGGCGGGACGACCGTCTTCCTGAGGGTCAACGCATACCTGTCGTTCGGCGGCTCTGCATACTCCTCTGACTACTCCCTCCGCCTCGACTTCAGCAATATGTCAACCTCGCCCATCAACAATCAGAACGATTCTGGGAGCGGGGGGGACGCGGGTAACGACGTCTACAACTCAACTGCAATCCAGACGAGCCCTGGCGTCAATGACTTCACGGGCTGGATGTCCGTGAACGGAGACTCTGACGACTTCTACGTATTCTCGGTGCCTAATGACCACGGAATCGCAATCAACCTCAGCTCGAACCCGTCCGACTTGGTCGCTTACATCATCATCGGCTACGAGTCGAATCTCTCGACTATCGACTACTCTACCAATCTGAACGGCAACGAGGACGTGACATCTAACGGCTCTGTGGTTCAGGGAGAGAGCATCCTCCTGAGGGTCGTCGCCTACACGGGCGAGGGATTCTACAACTTCACAGTCAACATGTTCTCTCTGGATGCCGACGGCGACGGATGGTGGGATTCAGTCGAGGTCAACTGCGGCACAGACCCGAACGACTACAACGACGTCCCCGTGGACACGGACGCTGACGGTATCTGTGACGGCATGGACGCCGATGACGATGCCGACGGCTACGATGACTACAACGACACCTTCCCCCTCGATCCAAACGAGTGGACCGACACCGACTCTGACGGAGTCGGCGACAACGCCGACGAAGACGACGACGGAGACGGATGGTCTGACAGTATGGAGTACCAGTGCAACTCCGATCCACTATACGCTTCCAGTGTGCCGTCCGACATAGACTCGGACGGAACTTGTGACGTCCTTGACGACGATGACGACGCGGATGGCTACCTCGACACTGAAGACGCATTCCCTCTAGACCCATCGGAGTGGTTAGATACCGATTCAGACGGTATCGGCGACAACTCCGATGAGGATGACGACGGAGATGGCTTCGCTGATGCGACTGAGGTCACGTGCGGGTCTGACCCACTCATTTCCAACTCAGTCCCCACGGATACCGACCTAGACGGTTCCTGCGACGCTGTAGACGGCGATGACGACAACGACGGCTTCCCAGACTCACAGGACCAGTTCCCGCTCGACCCTAGTGAATGGGTCGATACAGATGGCGACTCCATCGGCGACAATACCGACGAAGACGACGATGGGGACGGATGGATCGACTCCTCAGACGTGTTCCCCCTCGATAATACGGAATGGGTGGACAACGACAACGACGGCATGGGGGACAACTCCGATGAGGACGACGACAACGACGGCTGGTCAGACTCCGACGAGCAGACTTGCGGAAGTGACCAGTACTCCCAGTTCAGTCAGCCCGATGACTTCGACTCGGACCAAACATGCGATGTTATGGATGCCGATGACGACAATGACGGTGTTCCCGATGCAGATGACATGTTCCAATTCGACGTAACCGAATGGACCGACACCGATTTCGACTCAATAGGTGATAACGCAGATGACGACGATGACGGAGACGGATGGTCGGACACCATCGAGCCAAACTGCGGAACTGATCCGATGGATGCCAACTCAATCCCACTAGACACCGACGCTGACAACGCCTGCGACCCACTGGACCCAGACGACGACAACGACATGGTGCCGGATGTAGATGACGCATTCCCCCTGGACACATCAGAGTCCATGGACACCGACGGTGACGGCATAGGTAACAACGCGGACAACGACGACGATGGAGACACATGGACAGATTCCAGCGAGGTAATATGCCTCACTGAACCCCTATCTGCCTCGTCCGTACCCATTGACACCGACTCCAATGGCGCCTGCGACGTAATAGACCCAGACAACGATGGAGACGGAGTCGTAGACGAGTCCGACGCCTTCCCCCTGGATCCCAATGAGTGGGAAGACAGGAACAAGGACGGGCTCGGAGATAACGCCTACCCGCTAACCCTGGGTGACAAGATGAAACTCAACCCGGGCCTCACAGCACTAGGATTGATCGTGGTGCTAGCCGCAGTAGGGGGGACCGTAGCAATGGTCCTCGCAAGGAACAAGAAAGATGAGGTTTGGAAGGATGACTCCTACGACAGGTACGAGAAGCAGGAAGCGGCGTTCGATGCCCCTGCCATCCCGGACCCGCCCGAGAGGCCG
>DAJH01000034.1:0-2114 GCA_002498925.1 Euryarchaeota archaeon UBA173
CCCTTCCACCCCTGCTTGGCCAGGTCTACGATTCTCTGAATGTGGGGCTGGGGTACGCTGTCCCTTATCGCGCCGATCATGGCCTTTCGCAGTGAGGGGTTTGAGTTCTGATCGAATCTCGCTTCGTCGTCATCGCCCTCCCATATTGCTTCCATGAGTTGGTTGGCGTGCTTCTGGAGTATGTTGCTGCCAATGACCAAGGCTGATACCTTCTCCTCCTCGGTGCTCTTCCAGTCGATGTATTCCTCTATGTCTGGATGGTCAAGGTCGAGGGTCACCATCTTCGCGGCTCTCCTCGTGGTTCCTCCCGACTTGATGGCGCCGGCGGCCCTGTCCCCGATCTTCAGGAATGATAGCAAACCCGAGGAGCTCCCGCCGCCCGAGAGGGGCTCTCCTGAGCCTCTTATCTTCGAGAAGTTTGAGCCGGTTCCAGAGCCGTACTTGAACAGGAGAGCCTCTCTGTTCCACAGCCCCATGATGGAGTCCTTCCCTCCGACCAGGGAGTCTCCGACAGACTGGATGAAGCAGGCATGTGGCTGTGGGTGCTCATATGCGTTTGTCGAGTACTCCAGCTTCCCTGTTACCGGGTCGATGTAGGTGTGGCCTTGTGCTGGGCCCTCGATCCCATAGGCCCAATGAAGGCCGGTGTTGAACCACTGGGGGCTGTTCGGAGCTGACCTCTGGCTTGCGACGATGTAGCACATCTCGTCGAAGTAGGATCTTGCGTCGGCCTCGCTTGCGAAGTAGCCATGCTTCCATCCCCAATAGGTCCAGGTCCCTGCGAGACGCCTGAAAAGCTCCCTTCCGTCTGTCTCCCCGCCGAATCTCTCGTCCGACTCCAGGAGGTCTAGTTTCTCCGTGTCCGGCTCACTCCTCTGGAGCCATACGGGAACCCCTTCCTCTGGTACCTTCCTAAGGTGTGTGGGCACACCAGCCTTGCGGAGGTACTTCTGGGCGAGTACCTTGCCAGGAACTCCTGCGTAACCGGAAGGAAGCTTCACCCCCAGAATCGTATCTGCCATGGAGCCGTCTGGGTTGCGTATCTCGGCATCCATCTCTATCCAGTCAAAGCTGTCGAACGGGTCCTTGCCGGAGGATGTGAAGCGGCGCTCGACGACCATTCCGGACTCTGCATCGGAGCTCTCGGCGGTATCACTCAATTTCGGCTGCATTCGATATCACCTCCCTTCTGTCTGCGTGCTCCCTCGCACGTCGCAGCGCACAAGGGATTCCGTCTTCTTGATGGGGGGTTCTTAATGCTAGAGGAAGATGAGGAGATCGTCACCTGTAAAATTGTAATATTTTACGTCTCACAATAATTGTATTTGTGATATTTCTAATCAGCCATTTCCAATGTCCAATCGAGAGTTGCTCCTGATCTCGTTATCATTATCCCGACGCTGCAGTACCTCTCGTGACTGCTCTCGATTAGTCTCCTCACGAGTTTCTCTGGAACATCCCCCCTCATGATGTAATTCATGTTGACTGCGGTGAAAACCTTCGGCTTGTCGTCAGCCCTCTGGGCTTCGATTTCCACTGTGACGTAATCGATATTTTCCTTCCTTTCCTTGAGGCCCTCGATTACGTCAATCAGTGAGCAGGCTGCATGTGCATGCAATACCATCTCCATCGGGCTTGGGGATGTTTCTCCATAGATGCCGAACACTTTGCCCCTGGAAGTAGTTCCTACGTAACCCCCATCGCCAGTCCACTTCACTTCGCCCTTCATGAGTTGCCCACCAAGGGCATCTCCCTTCAAGGGTTGGCTTCATCAATGTCATGCGAGTCGGCTGCCTGAGAGACATGTCCGACGGTTCGCCAATCACACTAACAGAGGGAGAGATAGTCGTACCTGACAGACCCGTGATACACTACATCGAGGGAGATGGGATTGGAATCGATATCACGCCAGTCATGATTGACGTTGTCAACAGCTCAGTCGAGCTAGCTTATGGCGGCTCCAGATCCATTGAGTGGAAGGAGGTGCTTGCAGGGCAGAAGGCGTTCGATGCCACGGGAGAGTGGCTCCCAGAGGCTACTCTGAACGCCATGAGGAGCGGTTTGGTATCCATCAAGGGGCCCTTGACCACTCCTGTGGGAGGGGGGATAAGAAG
>DAJH01000034.1:2525-3052 GCA_002498925.1 Euryarchaeota archaeon UBA173
AGTCCGGTCAGGGACCCGGGCGCAGTAGACATGATCATCTTCCGTGAGAATAGTGAGGACGTCTATGCTGGGATCGAATGGGAGTCGGGCTCTCCAGAGGTGAGAAAGGTCATCGATTTCTTGCAGGAGGAGATGGGGGTTGAGAAGATTCGGTTCCCGGAGACCAGTGGAATAGGGATCAAGCCGATTTCTAGCGAGGGAACTGCTAGAATCGTCCGTGCTGCAATTAGGTATGCCATCGAGAACGACAAGGATAGCGTGACTCTAGTGCACAAGGGGAACATCA
Source organism: Euryarchaeota archaeon UBA173 (assembly GCA_002498925.1). GTDB lineage: Archaea > Thermoplasmatota > Poseidoniia > Poseidoniales > Thalassarchaeaceae > MGIIb-O5. The sequence continues at coordinate 2,812 of DAJH01000034.1, forward strand.
TGAAATTCACAGAGGGAGGATTCCGTGACTGGGGGTACCGGCTGGCACAGGACGAGTTCGGGGCAGAATTACTCGATGGGGGGCCCTGGTGCACTATGACCAACCCCAAGACCGGAACCAATATCACAATCAAGGACGTCATCGCTGATGCCATGCTTCAACAAGTCCTAACTAGGCCTCGGGAATATGGTGTTCTTACGACCATGAATCTGAATGGCGACTACATCTCGGATGCCCTAGC
>DAJH01000070.1:0-1253 GCA_002498925.1 Euryarchaeota archaeon UBA173
GCCTCTAGGCCCGGTGGCGGCGGTGGCGGCGGTGTCATTTCGATTTTATTTTGAGTGGTTTCCGTGGATTCGTTTGAGCTTGAAATTATCTTGTCTATGTGCTCTCTTGACTCTTCTTCTGATTGTGGCATTGGCAGGGACGGCTTCTGTTCCTGTTCGGTTGCCTCGTCTTCATCGACCTCGTCTTCAAATCCCGGAGGGGGCGGTGGAGGAGGGGGCATTGGGAAACCGGGAGGTAGTGGCGGTGGTTGTTCTGACATGGCTCTCCCCCTTGAAGGCATACCGAGACGTGGCAGCAGTTGGTATAACGGTTGCTTGTGATAAATCTATACAATTAGTGAGGAATCCTTCAAGACCTGATGCCCTCGGGCTATCTAATGAGCACTATGGACGGGACATCGCCCCCAGTATTATTTGTAGTAGGCACAGCAGGTGCTGGAAAGAGTTCTCTAGTTACCGCATTCCAGAGATGGGCTAGATTTCTTGAAGTTGAAGCTTTGACAATTAACTTAGATCCCGGTGCAGAAAGGGTGCATTATGACCCTGAATTCGATGTCAGAGACTTGATTTCACTTTCTGAAGTTATGGATGAATACGACTTGGGGCCGAATGGTGCTCAGATACTTGCTGCCGATCTTGTTGCAGCACAGGCAATAGATATTCACGATGAATTGGATGGCTTAGCCGGGGACATAATGGTCATAGATACTCCTGGACAGGTAGAGCTATTTGCATTCAGGGAGGCCTCGAGTCACCTTGTCGAGGTACTAGGCCAGGGAAGGGCCTGTCTAGCCTTCCTTTTCGACCCGATGCTCTCCCAGACCCCGAGTGGGTTTGTCTCACAGATGCTTCTTTCCTCGATAGTTCATTTCAGGCTCGGGCTCCCCACAGCGAACTTCCTTTCCAAGGCAGATCTGCTTGAGCCGGAGGTACTCGAGAGGATTGTCGAATGGGGGGAGAACCTTGGCGCCTTGGAGGCGGCACTGTATGCAGAGTCAGCAGACCAGTCAATGAGTCGGGGGACCGGTAGTCAGAGGGCCGAGTTTGCAATTGGGCAGCTGAGAATGATGCAGCACGCTTCAATACAGCCTGGCCTCATTCCCCTGTCTAGCGAGGAAGAAGAGGGATTGGCGGATGTACTGACTTTTGTTCAGACCGTTTATGGGGCTATGGCAGATACTAGAGACGGTTTTGCAGGAGACATAGAGCATGAGCGACAATAAGAGTGATCTACTGGCGATAGATGACTTCAG
>DAJH01000070.1:1643-1973 GCA_002498925.1 Euryarchaeota archaeon UBA173
GACTTCAAACCACTCGAAGGGATGTCCATTGGATCGATATACGAAAAACCGTCCACCAGGACGAGAGTTTCATTCGAGGTGGGTGTTCGCAAACTAGGAGGGCAGCCACTGACCCTGCTTTCAAATGATATTCAATTGGGCAAGAGCGAGTCTATAGCCGATACGGCAGCCGTTCTTTCAAGATACCTTGATGGGATTACATACAGATGTTTTGGGCATGAAACTGTAGAGGAGCTTGCGAAGCACTCCACTGTCCCCGTCATCAATGCACTATCTGATATGCACCATCCATGTCAAGCGGCAGCTGATTTGATGACTATAACTGAACAT
>DAJH01000070.1:2373-4294 GCA_002498925.1 Euryarchaeota archaeon UBA173
GCCGGAGTTTCACTGGGCCATGACGTGAAATACGCTACGCCAAAGGGATACGAGCCAAATCCTGATGTCGTGAAGAGGGCTGTTGAGATAGCGGCTGGTTCTGGAGCGAGCATTACAGGCACTAATGATCCAATTGAGGCCGTTACAGGTGCCGGAGTGATCTACACAGACGTTTTCGTATCAATGGGGGAAGAGAGCATGGAGGGCAAGTTTGCAGACTTTGATGGATTCCAAGTCAATGAAGATCTAGTTTCGCACGCTCATCCAAACTACTTGTTCATGCATTGCTTGCCTGCGCATAGGGGCGAGGAAGTAACCGATGGAGTAGTGGATTCGGCCAATAGCGTTGTTTTTGATCAGGCGGAGAATAGAATGTGGGCTCAGATGTCACTGCTAACCCTGATGTGCAACAGGGCTGCTTGGGACACATATCTCGAATTGAGCTAGTCACCCAATCAATGAGCTGGCTAGGAAGGCGGCTAGGCACAGGGTCATTGACTTCTTCAGAAGGCTTGATGCTTCATGATCTTCAGAATTGAGTAATTTTGACTTTACCAACATCAAGGAAATTACTGCTGGTATTGTCAATACGACATGTAGTGGAGGGAATACCTCGAATGCAAAAGGCATGATTACCGCTGCCAATGCAAGGAGCGAAAGAACCCATGCGGTAGTTCTAGCGGAGTCTGCCCCTACCCTCATCGCCAGGGTATTCCTCCCCTCGTCACCCTCCATATCCTCAATATCCTTGACGACCTCCCTGGATGTGTTGTAAAATACTCCGACGAGGAAAAGGGACCAGGCTCTATGATTGTAAGGTTGTAGGACGCCAGCAGCTCCAAAGACAGCCACTAATCCTACGGAAATGCTGATTGCTATATTTCCGGGAAGACCTCTATCTTTCAGCCTTAAGCTGTTAGGGAACTCGTAATTCGCTAGCAGGAAGAGGGCTATGATCCAAATTACCAACGACGGAGCCCAGTCGCTAAATTCGTGCCCCATTGAATCCACTGTAAACCATGCAAGTAGCATACAAATCAATGACGTGACCATCATCACGGATGTGACGATCTTGGCTGAACTAACGCTTATCGATCCGCTCGGCAGAGGCCTATCAGGACGATTTATCTTGTCTATTTCAAGATCGAATATATCATTGAGGGCGTTCCATGATGCCATGAAACATAGCACAGATATGGCCTGTAGGGTTGTTATTACTGCAAGTTTTCCGGTGGGTAACTCACCTAGGGCAACTATTGCGCCAAGGAATACCCCTATGACTCCCGTTAGGGTGTTACCTATCCTGAAGAGGGTCAGCCAAGCTGGACCACTGCCTGTACGGCTCACGGCCCTGTGCCATGACTGGGGGACTTGACTTATTCGCCCTCAAGCGGCCTTTACGAGTGCTTCACTGGGGCGTAGGCCCCAGACACAAACGGTATACACGCTTCCACGGAACTGGCCCCTGATGTGCCCGACCTTGTCGAATCGTGTGTCTTTGGCGAGAATATTACCTACCTGATTCATGGTAGCGCCCCACCTGAAGCGCTCATTCAGGTGATCGAATATCTCGACTGTGTTGGCGGTTCCGTTCTCCTCTAGTAGGGTTCGGACCTCCTCCCTTAGCCTGGTGGTCCTAGACATCAGGCCACCGCCTGGGCGGACAACTTGCTGGCGAGCATCCTGGACCTGAGTCCTTCCCATGAAGATGGGCTCACTTCCACAGGGGTTGGGAGGGATGGTAGTGGGACCCATGTTCCACATCTAGCACCAATGCCATTGCTATTTACCAATCCTATCTCATTCGTTGTTAGTTCCCCGTTGCCGGTTGGCACGAGGGAGGACAATGGCACTATTCTGGATGGCTGCGGCCTCGCCCTGTAGAAAACCTCGTCTCTCATGTTTGCTGTTCGGTTCATGT
>DAJH01000022.1 GCA_002498925.1 Euryarchaeota archaeon UBA173
GTATCCTGTGGGATTTCCACAGTACCCCCGACAACTACTGGAGCGGGAGTTTCTGTTTCTTCTTCAATTGGTTCTTCTGTCTTCGCAGAAGTTTTCGGAATTGGCGGGCTTCCCGTGAATATCAGAAGTGAGGCGAGTGCCAGAAGGACCGTTGCTCCTGCAATCCTAGGCGGCAAATCCACCTCCCCCTGGAACATTAGGAAGAGTCCAGTACCCACTATTAGGGCGGCCCAATTTACTGTGCGGGTTAGCGACGCCACGTTATCTCCGAGCCTTGAGAGGAGGGGGTGAGACTTCACATTGACGGGGGCGCTAGAAATTGTATCAGCTTATTCAGAGCTTCTCCCCTGTGCGAGATTGATGACTTCTCAACTGTCGACATCTCCGCAGATGTTCGTCCATCCGAGGATGATGGAACAAATATTGGATCGTATCCAAAGCCACCTCTACCCCTCTTCTCATGAGCTATTGTTCCCCTGCACACGCCTCTGAAGATATTTGTATGGCCAAGATGGTGGAAAGCCACTACCGCTCTGAACTCGGCGGATCTATTCCCATCTCCTTCCATGATCTTCAAGATGCCGTCCAAACCTAACTTGCCCTCGACATATGACGAGTAGGGCCCTGGGAAGCCACCTAATGAGTCGATGAAAAGGCCGGCATCCTCGACAATGATGGCGGTCTCTTCATCGGGGTCCCCTTCGAGCATCATTAGGGCCTGTTCCATCTTCGAAATCGTGACCTCCTCTATCCCATCGGATTGTGGTTCGGAGAATTCTGGTGCTTCGCCGTTATCGAGGAATTGTTCCACGGTGTGGCCCAGTGGGGCAAATATCTCACTTGCCTCGAGGACCTTTCCCTTGTTGCTAGTTACAAAAACTATTTTCATTTCCCTACCCCAAATATCTAACCCTATTTCGGATTTCGTCGAATCGTAGAGTGACGTCGCCGGAGTCGGGAACATCGGGGACGCTAGTGCTGAATGAGATATACCCACTCACAACTTTCTCAATCGCCCCGGGATATTCTGAATGACTGGCCGTGAGGCATTCATTCAGAACTTGTAGATCCTGGCCCAAATTCTCAAGTTCTGGTGAAATTTTCGCCAAGCCGAAGTCAATCAGGAAAATCTCACCACTGGGGTCTATCATGATGTTGTGCGTGGTGAGATCGCCGTGTGAAACACCATTCTCGTGCAATCTACGAATGATTCCTCCCACTCTAGACAAAGCGTCTTCTCCCAGATTTCCATTCGCCATTACTTCGAATAATGGGAGCCCTTCTATTTCGGAGATAATGATCAGGGAATCTTGATGATCGACATAGAACAAGGATGGGGATGGGAAGTTTCTCTTCTGTAATCGGGAAAGTGCCCTCGCCTCGACAGCCATTCTGCTCTTAGTTAGCCTATTATCCAAATCTGGGTTCCTGTAGCCCTTGGGCTTGCGTAGCTTTAGCATGGCTGGTTTACCAAGCCACTCCCCCCTGGAGACTGTCGCCTCAGCCCCCTCGTGTACCTTCGTTTCGAAGGACCAAGGCCTGTACGGCACTCCGGACATGATGCTGGGAGGCCGCATACCTTGAAAGCGGTTGCACATGACGCAAAATCGATGGGACTGCCTCTGCCGGCTATACCTCTCCCGCGCTCTGAAGCGGATTCTTCGAGATACACGGATGAGGAAATACTGGCCGAAGCGAGGCGTTTACAGGAGGCCATACAGCAAAATCAGAGATGGCCGATAAGTGCCTGTCTCAGCATTGCCCCCTTGACATTAGAAATAAACCGGCTGAAAAAGGAAAATGACGTGTTTCTGATTGCTCATACCTACCAGACTCCCGATATAATCTACGGTGTTGCCGATGAGGTCGCTGACTCATATACGCTCTCTAAAGCAGCTCGTGATGCCCCGCAGCAAACCATATTGTTCTCTAGTGTCAGATTCATGGCTGAGACTGCGAAAATTGTCAGTCCTGATAAAACTGTAATCCACCCATCCCCAGAGGCTGGATGCAGCCTTTCAGATGGAATCACAGCACAGGACGTAAGGGATCTAAGGGAACAATATCCAGGAGTGCCGGTGGCTTGCTACATCAACACGACTGCGGCTGTGAAAGCCGAGTGCGATGTTAGTGTGACCAGTAGCAATTATCTTCGAATATGCGAGAGACTTCCCGGAGAACGTCTGATATTCGTTCCAGACAGGTTCATGGGAGCCCACCTACAGAAGGCCCTTGAAGGCAAGAAAGAAGTCATTGTTTTCGACGGCGAGTGTGAAGTTCATGCTGTATTCACCGGAGATAAAGTGAGAAAATGGAAGAAGGAGATTGGGAGTGAGCTTTCAGTACTGGCCCATCCTGAATGCGGTGCTGATGTCCTTGAGGAGGCCGATTATGTCGGGTCCTCTGAGAAGCTGATTCAAGAGGCCCTTAGGCTTGGTTCAGAGAATCGTCCGGATGTAATGCTAATCACTGAGTGCGGGACTGCGGAACGGGTTTTGGCGGAGTCGGATAATGAGTTGAACCTGTATGGTGCCTGTGTAATGTGCAGGCACATGAAAGCAACTCAATTGGAGGACATACTGCAGGCTCTGAGAAACCCCAGGGAGGACCAAATAATAGAGATAGAGCCAGAAATTATTGAGCTTGCACAGCGGAATCTGGATGAGATGTTTAGGCTAGCTGAATAGCTATTTCTTTTTCTTCTTCTCTGACTGATTCTGGCTTGCCCAAATGAAGAGCAAGGGGATCAGCAAGACTGTGGAAGCTTGTAGAAGTACTGAGGAGTATGGTTCGAAGGTTTCCTCTAAGTCATGCCAATTAAGCTCGGATAATCCCTCGGAGTCAGTAACGATCCAACCTATTCCACCAATCAGGATCTGTGGGCTGGAGTGGCTCCTGTCCTCATCGAAAGAAATCTGTCTAGTTTGATTGGCTGAAATTTCATACAGGTATACTTGATTTGTTTCCGCCCCCTGACCAGAGTTCCCCGATGGGTCGAATCTGGGTATTTGCAGGAAGGCGACGTATCCATGGTCCACACTCGGTGAGGATGACTCCCATATTGGGGTTGAGAGTAGTATCTGCTCCCCAGAGGCAATGTCTACGAAAACTGTCCTATTTACGGGCCCTACATCGACTACGGCGACTATTGACCCGCTTCCAATGGCGATATCGACCACTGAAGCTCCCTCATAAACCACCGAGGAGCCCGATGATTCTGAGAGGAACTCGTCATCTGATTCGCTGGCCAACACATCCAATGAAATTGTCTGAATTGATAGTGGGTTAGATAGGGATGAAACCGAAATGGCAGGAGTTGTTGCGTTGGAAACGTCCCACGCAATGATATTTCCAGAAACTTCCACATTGCTGGAGAATTGTTCGATTTGACTCAGCTCTGCAGTTTCCTGATTAATGTCGAGCATGATAGCCGAACCATTGGCCACTATGACTACCAAAGGCTCACCGAATCCATCCAGTCCTATGTCACATGTTAGTATGGGAAGTTCCTCGCTTCTAGTGAAAACAGGATTGAAAGGATACTGTGAGTCACTTTCCAAATCATAGAAGTCCAACCTATGGTCATCGAACAGAACTAGGTACGACCCAGATATTTCCACGTTTGGCGACCTATCCCAAGTTTCCCCCCCCAATTGATGGCTAATCTCGTCACTAGCATTCCAGGCAGTAATCTGTACGTCATCAATTCCATCTAATATCGGATCTTCTTCAACCCCGACTAGCCAACCATCCGATCCTGCTGCTGACTTTGGCCACTCGACCCCTTCGACGGGGAAGTCCTGATGTGTAGCATCCCAGAGTAGGACAGTTCCTGTTGAAGTCATCAGTAACGCTATGAAAAGGCTGGTCTGTTTCTTACTTGGCTCTTTGAACGGTCTGATAAAATCTCTAATATCGGAAGTAAGATTTTTCATAAATCTAGAGGGGTCATCGAGGAGGCGGGCTAGTCTCCTAGTGAAAATTCTCTCATCTGCAACCTTCCAAATGCTAGTATGGGTTCTGTCAGTTACCTCGACAGCGAGAATCGCTACTATCATCCCCCCCACTATATCGACAATCCAGTGGATTCCAAGATAGACTATCGAGAAAGCGGTGAAGGCGATGAAAGCGAATAGAATGGTTCGATACTTGTTCCAACGGCCATCCTCATCCCATCTGCCCATTGTTAGCCATATGGCCAAAGGTAGGCCAATGTGGAGGCTCGGCATTCCATTTGTGAAGGGGTCTATCCTAGTGAACCAGTTGTGAATCTCCGGTGTTAGATCGTAAGCTATTGTTTCCATTGCTGGGATATGGTCACCTGTGACCCTTACATTGAAGAAAAGGTAGAATGGAATGGCGAGGATGTAGACCCAGAACATAGACAGGGACACTCTATCTGCCATATGCCTATCATCAAAGTAGATGGGGTAGAGGAACGAGGCAAAAGTCGCAGTCATGAAACCCATGACATAGAAGTGTGTCAGTGTGAAGTCAAGTAATGGGCTCCTGAAGGCTTCCTGAACCCAGAGAACTATGTCCCCCTCTACTGCATAGACATAGGGAGTCATGTCTAGTTGAGTATTAGCCATCAAAACTCTATCGAGGCCATCAAGGAGGTCCTTCCAGAGGTATACTGAGAATACTACGAACATGTGTGCCCAGTATCTCCTGAACATATCTACGAAGCCCTCTGCGCTCACTTTGGCATAGGGTGGTTTGAACAGTGGCATCATCGCTATACTGAGTAGTATCGCCCCTGTAATCCAGGTGATGTAGATGCCACTGCCTACTGCCATTTCCAATATACCCGGGGATAAGGGTCATCAATGAAGTCGACCCTTGTTAGATATTCGAAAAATCAGGTTATCTTGATATCTGGAGATGTGCTATTACTCAGTTGTCCTAGAATCTCTTCAACTACCGAATCGAATGCTGTAGCGGTGTCTCCTTCGGGGTCGGCGACTATTCTATGGACTCCATCGTCCCCTCCCCTTACCACTCCTGGGTCGAAAGGTAATGCACCCAAAAACGGGACCTCGAGATCGATCGCTGATGACTCCCCCCCACCTGATTTGAAGAGGTCTAGCTTGGTTTCCCAATTCCCATCGTCGGATACTTTGACATTCAAGGGGGCCCCATTCGGGCCGATTATTGAGATCTCAGAGCCAGCTGGAGCCGTTCCTGAAACTGTATATCCACTCATATTCTCAACCACGCCCAATACTGGAACATTGATTGTCTTGGCGAAATTGATGGATTTCCTGCTATCCAGAAGTGCGACTTCTTGGGGGGTTGTGACAATTACCACTCCATCTAAATTTGGCAAAGTCTGGCTAACAGTAAGTGGCTCATCACCGGTACCCGGAGGGAAGTCAATGACCAGTGCATCCAATTCACCCCAAGCCACGTCTCCAATGAATTGTTGAATCGCCCCCAACTTTATCGGACCTCTCCAAATGACCGGCTTGTCTGGATCCTCAATGAGGAATGCCATCGAGATTACCTTGACGCCGTTCGGCCCTATGGCTGGGAATATCTGTCCATCCTCGATGTGGAGTTGGACATCTTCGAGGCCTAGCATCTTTGGTACGTTTGGCCCAGTTATGTCAATATCCATCAGGCCAACTTTCATGCCTCTTTTTGCGAGGGAGAGTGCCAAACCAGTGGCTACAGTTGTCTTGCCGACTCCCCCCTTACCAGATAAAACCATGATTTTGTGCTTGATACTGTCCCCTATCTTCGACATTCTCATTTTTCTCTGCATCTGCTGATATGCCTGCTCCATCTGCGCCTTTTGGTCCGTCGATGCTTGGGATTGGCCGTCTTCCCCGGGAGGATGATGACTGACAGGTGAGTCCGCCATGCATCAGGGGCGTGTGATTGAATACTTCAACTCTATTGGATGATATCCACCATCAAAATCAACTATATCGGTTGACTTCATTAAGGCCGGTACAGGTGTAGTTGTTGTGAAGATTCTATTTGTCTGCGTAGGGAACACCTGCAGGAGTCAGATGGCGGAAGCCCTAGCGAGGAGTTTGGGGCATGTTTCAGAGTCTGCGGGAACGCATCCGGGCGGGAAGGTGGCTGAAAATGCAATTTACGTTGTGGAAGAGCTGGGGATAAGTATGGAAGGACAATTTCCTAAATCAATAGATGAGATTGATGAAAGTGGATTCGACGCAATAATCAGCATGGGGTGCGGGGTGGAGTGCCCCAATCTGCCAATAGATGAGGATTGGGGGCTAGATGACCCCGTTGGAATGCCCATCGAGGCTTACAGAGAAACCAGGGACCTGATCAGAAGTAGGCTGTCCGACTTATCCAATTAGGTACCGACGCTTAGAAAAGTGATTCAGGTTTCCCAGTGCCTACACGAGTGTAGTGTAGTGGTTATCACCCGGCGTTGCCAACGCCGGAACCCGGGTTCAAATCCCGGCACTCGTACCATCGCTTTGTAAGACGTCTATTCGAAATCTGACTTTCTTATCGAAAGCAATATTGCGACCAGTCCAGTAACCATGAGAATACTGATCGAGACTACGGCGATTGTTTCACCGTTCTTTGAGAACCAGTCCGAATCATCCGAACAACAGTCTGATTTTTCTACTGAGAAAGTGTGCATTTGATCTTCGAGATCGGTGGTTGCAAAGAAAATATCTGAGGCTCTTATCAGGACGTCAATGTTGCCTTCTGGAACTGATGGCCTTACATTGAACTCAAGGCTGAAAACTCCATCGCCCGCTATTCTATCTCCGGATGTCCCGTCATCTACAAGCAAAAGCCACTCATCCGACTTTCCTATGTCGGCCAATCTGCCTATCTTGGCTTGGACCGATGAGACGCCATCCGGATCGTTGACTGACACCTCCAGGGTGTGCGGAATAGTCACATCGTTTGTGGGCGAGAAAACAACATGGCGTACTTCTCCCTCATCGGAGATTGTCGTCTGTGAGTTGCCTGAAGACAGTACCTCAACAGATTGGAGTGAGGGATTCTCATTTTCTATCTCCAATAGTGGAAGGGATCCCGAGTTAGATGCCAGAATAGTTTCGCCTTCTCCATCGGTTAGCCTGAGGGGTATGACTCTAGCACCGGGGGAAAGTGATAGCGGGACGGTAAATTGCCCTTCCCAAGGGGTTCCTGATTGGAGCGGAGGAGAAAGCTTCGTCAGCTCGCCTCCCGCACTAAGGAGATCAACGGATA
>DAJH01000038.1 GCA_002498925.1 Euryarchaeota archaeon UBA173
GGTGGGCCCAAACGCACCGAGTGCTGGACCAGTATTGCCCAACAATGAAACTGAAATTGACAAGACATCGGTCATCTCCAATGACGGTTCAAGTAAGGCCAGGGCAAGCATCGATGCTGTCACTAGAACCGTCCAAGAGCTTAGCATGCCAAGCACGGTCCATATTCTGCTATCATCCAGAACCTCCCCGTTAAGACGTATTGCGACGACCTTCCTGGGTCTTATTATCCTGAGAATTTCCCTCTTCGATAGCTCGAAGGCTATCCTTATTCTGAGAACCTTGAGTCCGCCCCCAGTAGACCCGGCAGATGCCCCTATAATCATCAGTAGCAAGAGGACGAACTGGCTGAATACCGGCCAAGAAGCGAAGTCAGCAGATGAATAGCCGGTACTGGATATTGAAATTGCTTGGAATGCCGTATGCCTCATTGTCTCCAGGAACCCCTGCCCCTCAGCCCCAGAGCGGAGGAGATTGAAAGACATGGCCAGCCAGGCGATTATTATGATCAGAATGTAACCCCTGAACTCTTCGTCTCTGAAGGCCTCTCTTGAACGACCTGCTAGTATCAGATGGAGCAGGCTGAAATTGATACAGGTAATTAGCATGAAAACCATGACGATGGACTCTATCGTTGCGGAACCAAATGTCATAATTCCACCATCAGTCGTCCCGAATCCCCCTGATGACATCGTGGTTAGAGAGTAGTTGACAGAATCAAACAGGGACATCTCCCCAACGAATCTGAGCAGGAGGATCTCAATAACTGTCAGTACGATGTAAATTGTCCATAGCCTTCTGGCGGTCCACTGAAGTGAGGGGCCTAGCCGAGCCAGGGTTGGCCCGGTCAATTCGGCTCTGGCTAGCGTCATTCCGCCACCCAAGGCCTGCGAGAGGATGAGCAATCCTAGCATTATCACCCCCATGCCTCCCAACCACTGTGAGACTGAGCGCCAAAGAATCAGGCTCTCTGGCTGAGAGCCTATGCAATCGATGACCTCCTGACAGAGTGGACTGGTGGTTGGATCAATCACAGTAGCGCCGGTGGTGGTGAATCCCGACATTGATTCGAACCATGAATGGACTGCTCCGAGGAGGACATCAGCGAGGCCGACACCGGGGTCAGAAAACTGAAACGGACCATAGAATACCCCTCCAAGCCAATACGGGAGGGCGCCTACAAGAACCACGGGTATCCAACCCAAGGCGACGGAAGCGAATGCCTCCCTGTCTCGTAATCTTGAGGCGGTGTCTGCTCCTTTGGAAAGAGAGACTAGCCCCTGGCCGACCACAGCTGCAATCAGAAGGGGGAGGAGATAAGTCCTCGCTGCGAACTCATATCCCTCTGATTCCGCTAGATAGCAACTGTAAGCAGCCACAATAACCAGAGGTAGGGCGACTATTCTTATCGTCCATCCCAATACAAAACCTACGACATCCCAGCGCATTTTCAGCTCCCGAGATTCTTCTCAAGCTTCTTCAGATCCTTCTTGAGCAGGAGCAGGTAAATCCTGTCGCCGGCCTCTATCGTCTGTATCGAAATCGGATCGATGATTTGAGTGGCTCCATGTTCGTCAACTCTGTCAACCATCGCGACACGGACGCCTAACTTGGACTCGATCTTGGGGATTTCCTTGCCAGCGAAGCTATGTTCGGGTCGGACTTCCGCTGAAATTGATATTACTTCGGGAACAGTCGGAATAACCTGGAAAGTTCCAGGGACATTCATGTGTATGGATTTGAGGATTGAAGTGACTGTTACCTGTCTCCTACTTACTGGATTGATTGAGCCTATTCTTTGTACGGCCTCGACGAGAGCTCTATCCTTGAGGACCAAACCAGTCCTCTGAACACCCTTGTCCTTTGCCCTCATTGAAATTGCGATATTGAGGTTGTCATCGCCCAGAGCTGCCACGGCGATATCATGGGTATCTATTCCCAATTCCTTCAGTAGCTCCTCGTCTTGAGGGTCCCCATGGATGACATCCAGCCTCTTACTATTGCCGACGGTCGAGCCGACAAGCTCGTTAGCGGCATCAAGATCTGGTTCTATGACCACAACATTGTGCCCCCTGGTGAGGTAATAGCTGGCTAGTCTCATGCCGAACTGGCTCGCTCCGAACACAGCTATCTGAGCCCTTTCCTTCAAATCGGGATCGGATTTTCCAACACCCCTGGTGACCTGTGCAAATTGATCTGTTGAATTGGAAACGAAAACCAACGTATCTCCGGGCTGAATTACTTCATTACCATTGGATAGCCTTCCAGATTCTCCGTCTGGACTGATTGCATAGATCGAGGGCATCCCCCTGAATATATCTCCTACTTCGCCAGTCTTTGTCCCTATCAATGCCGATGAAGGCGTGACTTCGGTGGCGGCAATCCATGAAGAGTCTCCGAGAGGAAGGATCTCGTCAATAGACGGGGCAAGAAGTCCTGCTGCGAGCTGCTCGACTATCTCGTCCGAGGCGCAGACTATATGATCGGCCCGGGACCAACTGCTGAGTGGTCCAGCACCTCTAACTGGATCTTCCATATTGGGATTCCTTATCTTGGCTATCGCCTTGAGCCCGGAGGCGTTTCTATCTCCCACCTGCTCACTGTAGACCTTCTTCGCGAAGGAGCAGGCTAGAAGGTTGACCATGTCATTATTCGTCGCCATCACGATCATTTCGGCATCCGTAATTCCAGCCCTCAACAGGGAGTCCCTAGATAGAACGCTACCTGTTACCAACAGACAATCAAGGTACTGGGACTCATTTATCGCGGTTGGATCTGTGTCGATGAGGGCTACGCTCCTTTTTTCCTGCCTTAGGGCGGCTGCGACACCACGGCCGACCTCTCCAGCGCCAGCGATGATTACTCTCATCGATTCGATGCCTCCGCGGTACGAATATAATACTGCGCCATACGTATGTCCGATAATGCGCCTTAATCAGGGGGTTTTCGACTGTTGGCTCTCTTCATCTTCATGCACTAATGAGCCCTTAGTTCTTGATTCTGAGGCCTTTCTATGCCTCTCGGACTGCCTGGTCGTCCTCCTGTATGCTTGCCTTGCTGCAGGAGTTAGTCCAGATGGTATCCAATTAGAGTGAGCTGGTGACCAGAACGCTGCAATGGCAATCACAGGTGCTATGAGGATCAGGGGCGTATATATCGATAAAATCAACGTCATAGTCAGGCAGGCGCGTCCTAGCGCTGCTAACACGAAGGGCGAGAATCTCTTGGAGTCAAGGATCATTGCACCCTGAAATGCCGCTGGAATGGCGTGGCCGATGCATGATGAAGCCGCTATGACCAGTGCTAAAGATACTGAGATGATAGAAAATCCAGAATAATCAGAGTTTGTTAGCTCATCACCGAAAAGCCTCCACGCAATCACTGATGCCTGCATTGCGCCTATCCCCAGGCCCAGTGTCCAGCCGAAGGGAGGGGATGCTCGCAATGCAACGTTCCTTGGCCTTCCCAAGAGGAACATGACCAGTGCTGCTTCGGCAAGAGCGATGAGTAATGCTAGGACGCTAGCAGATGCTATGTTCAACGAGCTCTCGACAATGCCAGCCAGTATCAGCCTGTCAACTGCAGAAGCCAGGATCATCCCTGAAACAATGCCGTAGAGTAAGTACCTGACAGAGCCTGCTAAATCGAAAAAACCGGTCATCTTGGCCATTGAACCCCTCCAACCGATGAATACGCCGAGGAGGCCGATTGCGAAAGCGGCCTGAGTTTGCCATAGCCCTGCAACCATGTTCTGGCATGGCACCCGCCATTTGAGGGCATCTGCCTCAGATAACGTTCAAACCACTCGATGGGAACCCGATAGCATGGCGCTGGACGGGCTGAAGATGCGTCTGCTAGGGTCAGTCGGCCTTCTGAAGGGCAAGAGGGAGGTTGACGAGGAGACTGTCAAGGAACTGAGCCGGTCACTAAGGAGGGCATTGATAGAGGCTGATTTCAATGTAAGGCAGACTAAGGAGCTCACAGAAAGAGTAGAGCGAAGAATGATCGATGAGGAACCTCGTCCCGGTACCAAACTCGAAACTCATGCGATGAATCTCATCTACACGGAACTAGTTAGATTGCTTGGCCCGCCCAGGGAAATCAGACCGCACAACGAGACCGTCCTTATGGTTGGACTATACGGCCAGGGGAAGACTACCACTACCGCAAAGGTTGCGGACTGGTGGAGAAGGAGGCATGGCGTTAGAGTTGCAGTAATTGAGGCAGACACGCACAGACCGGGTGCTTTCCAGCAATTGACGCAGCTACTGGAGGGGTCTGGCGTTGAAGTCTACGGAGAGCCTGATGAGAAGGATGCTGCTAAAATTGTCAGGAATGGTCTGAGGAAGGTAGGGAATGCAGATGTGGTGATTATTGACACTGCTGGAAGGGATAGCCTAGATGGAGAACTCAGAGACGAGTTGGTCAGTATAGCCGAGACTGCAAATGCAACAGAAAGATTCCTTGTAATTGATGCACAAGTTGGACAGGCAGCAGGACCTGTTGCCGAGACATTTCACGAATTAGTAGGCGTCACGGGAACCATAGTTACGAAACTGGACGGCACTGCCAGAGGCGGTGGTGCGCTTAGTGCTGTGTCGGCCACTGGTGCACCCATCGTTTTCGTTGGCGAAGGGGAGAGGGTCCAAGATCTCGAGAAGTTTGAATCTGACAGGTTCATCTCCAGACTACTCGGAATGGGTGACATAAAGGGACTAATTGACCTAACACCCGAGGACCTAGACCAAGAAGAAGCCATGAGGCTGACCCAGAGAATGATGTCTGGAAGATTCACACTTACGGACATGTATACTCAGATGGAAATGATGGGGAAAATAGGGACCATGGAGAAGCTCATGTCACACCTCCCGGATGGGATGTTCGGCATGGGGAGCATGAGTACGGGGCAGAAGCAGCAGGTCCAGAAGAATCTGGATAAATTCAGGATAATTATGGATTCGATGACTCAGTATGAGAAGGACGAGCCCCTAGTACTCAAATCTAGCAGAATCAAAAGGATTGCTAGAGGTTCAGGAGTTACTGAAAAGGACGTGAAGGAACTGATCTCTCACTGGAACCGCAGTAGGAAACAAATGAAGATGATCAAGGGCAATAGGAAATTCAGAAGGGACATGCAATCAATGGTCGATATTGATGATGTTGATTTGCCGATGTAGGTTGTCCAATGGGTCGTAGGTTTGCGGTAATCGGGCATCGAGCCCCTTCTTCAGGGAAAATCAACTTGAATGATTTGGCCGGTTCTTCTGGGAGGTTGGATGTATTGGTTCGTTCGGTAAATACCGCCCTATTCATGTCTCACGGGATACGAGATGACACTGATATTATTCTGCACCTGATGGGTGGCCCGGGGCCACCGAGAAGGATTTGGTTCCAGGGTTCGAGGTTGAGGGGGGTTCATCCGGATGAAAGGGCCATAGCGGGACAAGTCGCTAAGGCCCTGAGGGACCCCGTTCCCGCCATAGGCCAGCAAGTAGAGTTGCATACTGGGCTCTGGCATTCCGGAGGGGGAATTGAACAAACTATTGACGAGTGGGGAAGGGATGGCGTCAGGACGTTTGTACTCGATGCTGATGGCGAGCAGTTCGATACGCAATCCCATAGTGGCGACTCAATCGGATTCATCCTTTCTGACGATCAGCCATTCTCCGATAGTGAGGCCGAATTTCTGGAGCCCATAGAAAGGATTTCACTCGGCGGCAATTGGCTCCAAGGTCACTCGTGCATAGCGATAATACATCACATCATTGACTCTAGAGCCAATTAGGCAGGCCTTCGCTGTCTTCATCGGAGGCACTTTCCAGTAACTTGTCGGACACCCCCAAGGGGTGGTTCGAGGGCCAACTCCCCAGAGGGGAGATCGAGGCACTGCCGGAGTTCAATGCATTGCAGTCTGTGTCAGGGATGTCCTCCTCGTCGATAGTGGCAGCTCCGACCTCAAATGACACCCCCGTCCCCTCGCTGTTGATTGAGTCGGTGGCGCTTCGATACCACCTAGCACCCAGTCCCACGGTCCTGTAAATTCCATTCCAATCTTCCGGAATGTTGAGGTTGAGCAGGATATCCCCATTATGGAAAGCGGATCTTATAGTGTCCTCAGTTGACTTTCCGGTTGGAATGTTCTTGGTTCCATCCGGTCTAAGGAAATTAGGAAGACGTTTTGGCATATTGACAGAACATGCGTCGATTAACCTTGAGATTGCAGCTATCGATTGGGAGAAATTTTTGTGTTGGTAGGTTGCAAGGCTGACTGCTATTGAGGGCATCCCATACAGAGAGGCCTCGCGGGCTGCCGAGACTGTTCCGGAGTGTAGGACGTCAACGGAGACGTT
>DAJH01000026.1:0-2342 GCA_002498925.1 Euryarchaeota archaeon UBA173
CCCGCTATGACCATGGCCACCAGTCCCATCGGTGTGGGATTCCCCTCGTCGAAGAATTGCATGCCCGCTCCACCTGTTATCGACTTCTCGTCCATCATGGAGAGCAACGAGTTCATGTTGCGTCTCGTATCCTTGTTCTTAGGGTCAATCTTGAGTGCCCTCTTGTAGCTCTTCAGCGCTTTCTGCCAATGTCTCTTCTGTGAACCCTGATCTTCGCTTCCGTGAGCGGTTCCTACGTCTCCCGCCTGACGGAGTGTCCTTACCTTCTGGCCGTCATTCTCGCACAACGGCCAAGCCTGACGCAGTTCCGAGAGAGCCTCTGTGAATTGCCCCTCCGACAGCATTGAGTCGGCTAAATCCCAAGACTTCTGCAGTTCTTCTGGCACGGGCATGGGCAGCGCGACCATGCTCACATACAAAACGGCAGCGGAAATTTGAGGGTGTTTTCGGAGTGGACCCACCGGGGTAACGGCTAAGACCATCCTCACAGCGCGGAAGGCTGCGAGTCCTAGGTGCGGCGGGCCGATGGGAGAAATGACTGATGAGCCGGATCATCAATGACTTCACAATCAATGTCGCTACGGCCAATGGCACTGGCTCTCAGTCTTCCAACTTGATAATACTCCATTCTATGTTCGAGATGGGAGTTCCAGTGAGCGGGAAGAATCTGTTCCCGAGTAACATTTCTGGCCTCCCAACTTGGTTCATCATCAGGGTCAGTGACAAGGGCTACCAAGCGCCGGGCGACGATACCAACCTGCAGGTATTGATGAACAAGGAAACATGGGAGAAAGACCTCGCTTCGTTGAGTCCCGGGACCGTCGTCATCTACAATGAAGACGCGAAGATGCCCGCGGACAGGGACGACTGCGTCTGTCTCGGTATGCCAATGACGAAAATGGCCAGGGGAATTAATCCCAAATTGGCTCGTTTGATGGCTAACATGTACTACGTAGGTGGGCTAGCACACCTTCTCGGTATCGATGATGGTGCCATCGAGAAGTGCGTCGAGCAGCAATTCAGGGGGAAGGAGAAGGCGATAGAGCTCAACATCAGAGCAATTTCAGAGGGGAGGGCGTATGCCGCCGAGAACTGGGACTTCGATTGCCATTTTGATCTCGAGGCGCGTGAGAAGTCATCTGACACATTCCTTATTGAGGGCAACGAGGCGATTGGCCTAGGGTCAATCTACGGGGGCATCAACATGCTCTCATGGTACCCAATTACGCCATCCTCTTCACTGGCCGAGTCGATTATCTCATGGATTCCAAAACTGAAGGAGGGCGATGACGGTGGTGCGACCTGTGCGGTCGTACAGGCCGAAGACGAGCTCGCGGCTGCGGGAATGGTTCTGGGCGCGGGATGGGCAGGTGGTCGCGGAATGACGTGCACCAGTGGCCCGGGCATTTCGCTGATGTCTGAATTCATTGGCCTGTTCTACTTCTCGGAGGTCCCAGGAGTAATCTGGGACATCAATCGTACTGGGCCCTCCACAGGACTGCCGACTAGAACTCAACAGGGAGACTTGTCAATGTGCTATGAGGCGAGCCACGGAGATACTCAGCACATTGTTCTGATTCCAGGAACTGTGGACGAGTGTTTCGAATTCGGATGGAGGTCTTTCGATTATGCTGAGAGGTTCCAAACGCTAGTTTTCGGTTTCGGTGATCTGGACCTGGGAATGAATAGGTGGTCGACGAGCGGGTTTGAGTATCCAAGCGAGAAGATGGACAGGGGGAAGGTGATACGGACTCAGGGGGAGTTGGACGCCATGGACAACTTCGGAAGATACCGGGATGTCGATGGCGACGGAATTGCATACAGGACTCTCCCAGGGAGTGGCCTAGCTCCAATCCTATATCGCGGAACAGGCCATGACGAGGATGGGATTTACTCAGAAGACCCGCAAGTCTACCATGCCACTATGGAAAGGCTCCGCAGAAAGATCGATGGTGCTAGGGATGTTCTTCCCGCCCCCCTCCTTAGAGAGGAGTCGGATGGAGATGTCGGCATCATATTCTATGGTTCAATGGAGAATTCCATTGTCGAAATCGACGACATACTTGAGCAGTCCGGGCTCTCTGTAAGCACTTGCAGAGTCCGGGCACTTCCTTATCACTCGGATCTCGAGGGTTTCATCGAGAGACACAAAAGGGTAGTCGTTCTTGAGATCAATCGAGATGGGCAGCTTTACGGGATACTGAGAAAGGAGCTGCCAGTGGAGCTGCTGCCGAAAATGCATTCGGTGGCATACAGCGACGGGCTTCCCCCTCGGGCTAGGGAGTATGCTGAGAGAATTTTGAGAGTATTGGAGGGCGTTGAATGAAGCCTGTGAAGTTGAA
>DAJH01000026.1:2734-2971 GCA_002498925.1 Euryarchaeota archaeon UBA173
CAGATTTCCAATGTCATCATCCAAGCGGCTTGGGAGAACGGAATAGAGCCTGAAGGCATCGCAAAGATGAGCGGAATAGGGTGCTCCTCGAAGACCCCTGCTTACTTCCTCTCTAAGAGCCATGGATTCAACACAGTTCACGGTAGGATGCCGTCTGTTACAACGGGCGCCAACATGGTGAACAAGAGCCTGTCGTTCCTTGCCGTCTCAGGGGATGGGGACACTGCTAGCATAGGG
>DAJH01000013.1:0-177 GCA_002498925.1 Euryarchaeota archaeon UBA173
GGGTGACCGGTCAACGACACTCAGTCTGCCTAGTCCAATTCTGTCGGAAATCCCGATCCACCCTTCTTCGGGATTGATCATCCCATATTGCATCTGTGGGCCACTCGGGCCAACAAAGTCAAAGAAAACCTGAACCCCCCTAGATGTCTCCAATAACTCAATCTTCCCGAGCCCCCT
>DAJH01000013.1:532-4017 GCA_002498925.1 Euryarchaeota archaeon UBA173
CCTTCCAGTGGGGTAAACGTAGAATCAGCAATCATTGCTACTATCTCTGAATCATCCTCTTCTCCCTCTCCCCAGACTGCCACAATTATTTCCTCTTCATCGTCTACCGAGACAACCATTTCCGGAGAGAAGGCATGATCTCCAACTGCCTTCCTGTAGCCCCATGAGGACTGATCCGGTAGTCCATGCGCGTACCAAAGTCCCAATCGATCCATTCCCGTCGTATCATTTCTTATCGACTGGTAAAGAAGATGCACGTCTTCGTCGCCAAATTCTATGTCAACTGGATCCGTCATACCAGCGACTAGGTCAAGTTCACTGACCGCTGCAGGATTTAGCCCCCAGTCCTGGCTTTTGGTCGGGGCGTCTGAAATCAGCACGAAAACACTCGTTATATCCTGTTGGGTGCCCGCAGTGAAAATATCTCTATGGTATCCAGCTACAACGATCTCAGAGTCTCTCACGTCCATATCCAACCCCCAATACTTACCATCGGATAGCAGGATTGGCGGCATTATGTCCTGTATTGGCGTCAACTGGCAACTTGAATCCAGTGTCGTGTAACTAACAGTCTGCCTAAAGTATCCAGATGAGTCGAGGTATCTTCTAGTCCAGGCAACATGAGCAAATCCGTCCTCAGAACTAACGATAGAAATATCTCCCGTCCACATCTCCTCGAAAACGTTAGTGCATGGCGTTAGAGCACGGTTAAGATTCATCCTGTAGAGTCCAAGTCCGCCTTCATTTTCCGTAATCACAATGCCGCCTTCTTCGTCCAAATCAACGATTTCGACAGGAACCTCTCCAACAGAGAATGAAGCTATTCTGGAACCAGTAAGGCTAGTCTCATCGACTAGAATGACGGATTCTATCTGGTTATTTGACCAGTCTAGATCGGCCAATGTTGAACCGGCCAATGTAATTCTGACCTCTATTGGCCCGGAGCTATTGACCCAATGAGCGAATGACACCTGCGAGGCCCCTTGTCCCACTACCAATGATATCACAGTCGAAGAAACAGACTCCCACCCTAGGGAGTTTCTTATCTCGAGGGTGGCCTCGACATTAGTCGCATCGCTAGATCCCAGGTTGTCTACCCTGGCGGTCACCAGAAACTGCTCAGAGGGCCTTGGGATGGATGGCTCCGTCCTCACTGCGCCCTCTCTCAGAGCTAGATCAATTCCCTGTGGCCTTTGGATGACTGGGAATGTTACCGACTGCTCATTATCGTCCTCGTTAATCTCATCGATGCTATTGGACGGGTCAAGTGAAACGGTCAGCATTTTCTCACCTACTGTGGAGGGGTTCCAATAAAGAACAATCTCGATTATATCGCCGCTGCCGATGCTCGGGACAACTATCTCGTCCTTTCTAGCCCCATTCTCTTTCAGGTAGACGCTCACCTCAGTAGCATCCAAATCGCCATCATTCCTGACTTCACACCTCACTTCAAGGAAAGTATTGACATAAGCTTCTGAAATGGTAATGCCATATTCATCAACAGAGATCCCGCTCCTGAAGATGAGGTCGGGGGCTGGAGGGTCGTTATCGACCTCAACAGTCCTCCTTACTTCCTCTGAATGTACTCCATCCCCACTGATTATCCTGACGGAAATCCGGTAGAATCCATCGTTCACATCAGTTGTATCCCAATTGATCGACCAGTCCCCAGACCCGCTCCCACTACCTCCAAATTGATCTACGGTGTCCCATGAATCGGTACCAAGCCTCCATTGCACGGTTCCCCCATTTACTGACTCCCATGTCCCATATACGTTGGTATTGCCGGAAACTGGGGTCTGCCCACTGGGTCCCCCCAAGCCAATGTTGACCACTCCGACCGGATGCTCGCTCTTCTCTATCTTACTCCATTGTTCGAACTGATTCTTTGCTTGGACTTCGACAATCATATCTTCAATATTGATATCGTCCTCGCTGAATTCAGGAACACTGAATGGCGTGGACCAATTTACCGTTCCTTGGGCTACATGCCAGTCTAGCAACACCTCTGTTTGCTTGGGGGAGTCGTCCGGCCTGTGTGTGTAGGTAATTTTCACCTTCACCTCCTCAATAGTGCCATTTGTATCGGCATCCTCGTCTATATGCCCTCTGACGCTGTAAGTCTCACCCTCGACCAACCAAGAGTCCTCCTCTGGGGTCTCTATCACTATCCACTCGCCCGCGCCCGCGGGAGGCGGCTCGGTCTCGTTTCCACCAGGATCCCCCCCTCCCGTGTCCCCCAGAATTGCTTGTAGTACCATCTCCCCATCCACAATCCCAAATCCATATTGATCATTCCACCTGTTAGTGATACTGGGTTCAGAAGCTTCCCCTCTGGTTTCAGAATTATTTCGCAGTATGTCTTTCACTTCCTGGGGGCTCAGGCTATCGTCCATTTGGAGCATTCCAGCAATGAATCCTGCCACTGCGGGAGTTGACATGCTTGTCCCTGACATCTGAACATAATTATCGCTGGCTAATGGCTTAGGGGAGCCTGGTAACTGCGAACTCGAGGCAGCATGTTGAGCAGACATGATATTGGAACCCGGAGCAACAACGTCGGGCTTCAACTCATCCCACTCGTCGTTATCGCCGTCATCCTCCCTTGGCCCTGAGTTCGAGTAAGAAGCAATTGAGTCATCACCCCTCTCTATGCTCGCCTTGTCATCTATGGCACCGACTGTAATCGCCGAGTCTGCCGCCCCTACAGATGTCACTCTCCTATACCCATCATTGCCAATTGCAGCTACACAGACTATTCCGGCCTCTGAAGCAGCATTCACAGCGTTTGCATCTGCTCCGGTGCCATTATCTCCCGGATCGTCTCCAGTCGGATTGGAACTGCTGCCGAATGACATTGAAAGTATGTCGATACCTCTGCTAGAGTCATTATTTCCCCAGTCGGTATTGACATTCTGAACTGCCCAATTTATGCCGGCCACAGTGTATCCAGAATTGGACGCCCCTGCATCGGTCATGACCTTGATGTCAACGAGATATGCCCCAGGGGCATAACCCTGGTTATCCCTGTCAGAGTCTCCCGTACCAAGAGCTATTCCCGCAACATGGGTCCCATGCCCATCGCCATCATCCGGATCATCCCCCCCGTCATCACAGTCCTGCTGATTCCATGAAGTGGCATCACAGCCAGCCACCCACTTGGGGTCCGGCAACTCATCGGGCTCAGCTTCATTGTCGTCGTTATTGTCAGAGAAATCGTCCAGGGAGAAGTGCTCGTTATCCACGCCCGTGTCGGCAATAGCGATTACAACTCCTGAACCATCATAGCCGTAGTCTCTCATGGTTTCACTATAAACATCCGAGTCTCTAACCTTGGAGCCCTTAGCTGCAGTATTCAGGTAGGGGACCAGAACATTTTGCTGTTCCACCAGTACTACGCCCTCAAGCATCAGGATGTCTACTAGGGAACTAACTGGCACGTGTTCGACAATAATAGTATCAATAATCTCGACAGTTCTGAAGTA
>DAJH01000052.1:0-20577 GCA_002498925.1 Euryarchaeota archaeon UBA173
GGAGGATCGTGATGATGAACGAGGTCGACATGTCCCAGATGGGCGTCACAGGAGGTGACGAGGTAGACATAACGAGCCACTGGGGGGACAGGGAGATTCACTCGGAGAGGTGGAAGGTAGTGCCGTACGACATCCCTCGGGGGAATCTGTGCTCGTACTTCCCCGAGGCCAACGTCCTCGTTCCTCTAGAGAGTACGGCCGACGGGAGCAACACGCCGACGTCCAAGTGGATAGAGGTCTCATTGTCGCCTAGAATGGGCTAGTTCCGTAGAAGGAAAGATAACCCCTGCCTCCAGAAGCCCCTCATGAATCTTGACAACACAGACCTAGTCGCCGCCGTCTCCGGCGTTGGGAACGAAACTTCCGGAGAGCAGTGGAACATGTCACTGGTGGAGCAGCTCACTAGCCTGGAGGGGAGGATAAACCGACTCCGTTACTTAACTAACACCATACTCCTCCTTATTACGAGCGTAATCTACATCATTCCTGTGGCCATTGTTCTTGGTATTCTTTGGGCCGTTTCTGGTATACCGGAGTTTGTATTCGACTTCTTCTTCGGCCTAGCAATGATACCGATATGGTATTGTGGATATGCAATTTCAGTAAAGAGGCTGCAGGACATGAACTGGGGCGATGGATGGACCACATATCTACAGATTTACACGGTTCTTTGCGTCATTTGGGGAATGGCCCCTATTGGGTCAAGTATCGAAGGAACCCTCGACATAATCACCGGCATCATGGGCATCCCACTTATCGTGTGCCTTTTCGCACCGGGGGAAAAGGGCCCCAACAGATTCGGCCCAGACCCACTCGGATGAGTGTCAGCCAGTTCAGGAGACTAGTGGATGGAGGGCTTCCTGCCCCCCCATGTACGGCCTTAGCACGTCAGGGACGGATACCCTGCCGTCCTCCAGTTGGTTCTGCTCCAGTATGGCCACCAGCGCCCTGCTAGTCGCTACTGCTGTGGAATTGAGCGTGTGCACGGCCTCGTTCCCATCTGTGGTCCTATACCTCATCCTGAGCCTATTCGCCTGGTAGTCGGTGCAGTTCGAGCAGGAAACGACCTCCTTGTACGCATCAGCACCCGGTAGCCAAGCCTCCAAATCGTACTTCTTCGCAGCAACTGTCCCCATGTCACCCGTGCAGATATTGACTACCCTGTAATGCAGCCCTAGGCTGTCCCATAGGCCCACCGCGTTATCCAGGAGCTCCTCGTGATGCGACCAGGAGTCATCCGGGTGGCATATCACTATCTGCTCCACCTTGGTGAATTGGTGCACCCTCCAGATCCCCCTGTCCGACAGTCCGTGAGCGCCTACCTCGCGCCTGAAGCACTGCGACACTCCGACCATCTTTATCGGAAGTTCCGAGGGCTCGATTATCTCGTCCATCCTCATCGCTGTTAGCGGGTGCTCGCTAGTCGCGATCAGGTAGTACTTGTCCGGCTCTATGCCATACATCACCGTCTCGAAATCAGATAGGTCGGTGACTCCCTCGTAGGCCGCCCTGTTCATCATCAATGGCGGCTGAACCAAAGTGTACCCCTTGTTGATTAGGAAATCGGAGGAGTACTGTTGGAGGGCCATCTCCATCCTAGCTAGGTCCCCCTGCATGAAGTAGAATCGGCTGCCTGCGACCTTCGCCCCTCTTGCTTGATCCACCCAGCCATTCATCTCGATCAAGTCATTGTGGTTACGGGGCTCGAAACCCAGCTCCGCCTTATCTCCGTGTAGACTGTGGAGGGTGTTCTTCTGATCGTCCTCACCGACCGGGACGTCCGGGTGTAGGATGTTGGGTACTTTCATCCTAAGGGAGTCCCTCTTCTCCAGGCACTCGTCAGCATAGGCCCCCAAGTCCGAGATTTTGTTCCCGAGATCGGCAACCTCCGCAATAATCGACTCAGCAGCGGTAGAATCGCCCGCCTTCTTCGCCTCTGCAATCCCCTTCGCCGCCGCATTCCTCTCTCTCCTGATCTGATCGGCATCATACTGTGCCTTGCGCCACTCCTCGTCCAACCTGATGATCTCGTCTATTGCGTCATGAGGAACGCCCCTTCTATCGTGATCAG
This sequence comes from Euryarchaeota archaeon UBA173, assembly GCA_002498925.1. Lineage (GTDB taxonomy): Archaea > Thermoplasmatota > Poseidoniia > Poseidoniales > Thalassarchaeaceae > MGIIb-O5. The sequence goes on from DAJH01000052.1 coordinate 2,072, forward strand.
CCCGAATAAGGTCCGATTGATCACGGAACATGGCGATGTCCAGCATGGCTATCGAGCCCGAGGGCAGGATTGCTCACTTTCAAGGAATCGGGAGAAATCGGTCACAGGAAGGTGATGTCCTGCCATAACTGGTCTATTCCGAGAGCGAAGTAGCCAGAAACGAGGTAGCCGAGAATTGAGCCCCCATTTAGGAGCGGGAGGCCCGCTTGCGGCTTCCCCCTTGCCACCTGCGTCATCAGGGCAAGGTAACCCATCAGGCCGCCCACCAAAGTTCCAAGGCCGACGGCCAGAGGGCCAGTGTACATCGTTCCGAAGACATATGTCAATTCACTACCAGTCTCCGGAAGGAAGGAGACGGAGGATATTACCAACATGCCTGGGAATATGACGTCCCCAAGTCCCATGAAAAGGGCCTCCCTGCCCTTCGGCTTGTCCTTCCCAACGGCTACATTCGGAACAGGGTCATCCCAGTCCATTGGTGAGTTTTCAGGGGGGTCATCCCTCATCACCCTGTCTCCCTCGTCAAGGAACGAGTAGTCAGAGCTCTTCGGTGCAACAAGTAGAACGGGTAATTTCAGATCAATCATCGTATCCGCCAATTCGAGCATATGCTTACTTCCATTCACCGCCCAGTGATCGTAAATCGCAGCTGCAATCATGAATAGAATGATGAGAACAGGGACGAATGAGACTCCGATCATCGTTACGACTCCGGCACCAACCATGATGCCAACTCCATTCACCACGTACCACTCGGGGAAAATATGCAGAAGGTAGATTGAGCCAGCACTAACCATGAAACTCGTGGCCGCTACCGTTGCAAACGACTCCATTCCCAAGATGATTAGTAGCAATGCAGCGTAAGGCTGTACCGCGTAGAACATGCTCATCCACAGGGCGAAAAGCACGATTCCCTTGATCAGCCAGTCAATCCCCTTGCGCGCGAGCCAAATGATAGCCACCGTGAAAATCCCGATCATCATCAGTTCTAGTGCGATGAAGCCACCCTTCGAGGCTCCAGCCTCTCCGAAAGCCCTCGCTTCGGGAATGTCATAAACAGGCTGTATGCTCAGACCAATCAGAATAGTTGCAATGAACATACCCGCCATTCCAACCATAGACGTCCACTGGTCCTTCATCGCATCCAGTATACTCGCCTGCTCGCCCCCTGCCATGTATGCACGAACTTCAAGGGCCATATCACCTTGACCCGTTCACGCCCATGCGACAGGGAGAGAGGTTAGATCGGATGAGCGAGAGGGACTGGCTCGATGAGAGACTCTCCATGGGGGTTAAATTGGGGCTCGATAACTGCAGAGAAATACTGAGCAGGATGGGGGACCCGCATCTAGAATTCCCATCCATTCACGTTGCTGGTACCAATGGCAAGGGGTCCCTATGCGTCAAACTCTCCGCGGCCTCATCCTCAAGTGGCAATATCACCGGCCTGTTCACCTCCCCTCACCTGGTAACAGTCGAGGAAAGGATCAGGATAGACGGAAGACCAGTCTCCCCCGTTCTTTTCGACGATCTTTTGGAAATGGTCAGGCAGGCATCAGAGGAGAGACCTGCCATCTCCCCGACTTACTTTGAAACAACCTTCCTAGTCGCTATGCTCGCATTCAGCATCTCGGGAGTCGATCGAGCAATTATTGAGACGGGAATGGGAGGGAGGCTAGACGCAACTAGATTGGTCGATGCAGATTTATGCATGTTGACCACTATTTCGATGGACCATTCAGAGTTTCTCGGATCAACTCTCGAGGAGATAGCAACCGAGAAGGCCGCCATTCACCGACCTGGAATCAAAATGATCGCACTTCAGCAGACGGACCCAGGAGTTATCGAGGCAATCGAAGAAATCGCGGGCGAAGATCTCCTTTGGTGGCCCTACATTCAGACCTCCTCCAATAAGTGGGAATCCTACGACTCACTGGTTGAGGCGGTATCCGCGTTCCTGGGATGGAAACCCCGTAACACAGAATGCGTTTGGCCAGGGAGGTCCCCAAACTTCGGTGAAGACTGGGTCGAGGGGGTGACAACGAGACTGAGCGCAGCACACAATGCGGAAAGCCTGGAAAGCGATCTCAATGAGATTGAGGTCCCTACTGTGGTACTCTTTGGAATGAGCAAGAAGGCTGACCTTAGGAAGTCACTCGACCCTTTGGTGGCGGAGATTTCCATGGATCACTTTTTCCCAAAGGTGGTTTTCACAGAGCCAATCAGCGGAAGGAATCCAGCAGTAACCGTCGAGGAACTCTCTGAAATCATGGAGGATTATGGAATCGGATATGAGGTCGAGAAAGATCCGCTAAAGGCGTTTGAAATCGCAGGATCAATAGCGAGGGAACTAGACGCTAATCTGTTAGTCATAGGTAGTGTGTATCTCGTCGGAGACCTACTCAAATATGTAGTCGAAAGAGACGAACTCAATCTATGGGAAGTTCTGACGGCCCACTAAGAACCCAAGTATGATGACTATCTGTGAGATGCGTATCGCATGCCGCCAAGAGATGAGAACAAGCCTGAGATTACCGTGGTAGTCGAGTCCCGAGATACCGCTTCCAAGGTCATCATGCTTGCATTGGTCATAGTTTTGTCCGGAGTCTTGGTAGCCCTTCTGACAACTGAGGCGGGCGAGGGGATTCTAGCAAAAACCGGCATCAGCTCGGGCAATTGCGGTGATGGCATAGACAATGACAAGGGAGGGCAGGCTGATGAGGACGATCCAGATTGCTACAACAATCCCGAGGTCTGGGAGGGCTACGACGAGAACCGCTCCGAGGCGAACCGAGATAACGACCCGCCATCTGGGGCAGAGGGGGCATAACCATGGCTGACAAGTGGGACAATCGTTTCATCGAACTAGCCAAGCACATCTCCACATGGAGCAAGGACCCCTCGACCAAAGTTGGATGCGTGGTTGTCGGAGAGGATAGGGAAATCAGGTCGACTGGCTTCAATGGATTCCCCAGGGGTATAGAGGACGACTCAGGGAGGCTCTCGGACCGTTCCCAGAAGTATCCCTTAATCTGCCACGCAGAGGAGAATGCTATCATGCATGCAGCTAGGACAGGAGTCTCACTCAAGGGAAACACGGCGTATGTTACGTGGCCTCCATGCTCCAGGTGCACCAGATCACTAATCCAGGCAGGCATCGAGGAGGTCGTCTTTCCCGCTGACCTCATTATTCCTGAGAGGTGGAATGAGGATTTCGATATCGCAATGTCAATGATGAAAGAGGCTGGCATTCTAGTACGTCAAGTCTGAGATAGAATCTCAAAAAGCTCCTCGAGATCCGAGTAAAGACCTTCCAAGTCGCCCTCGTTGACTAGAACCAAATCTGCTAGAGCAGCGGTTGCATCGAGCGCTTGACCGGATTCATCTTTGGCAACTACCTCTGCCTCTTCATTGGCAAAGAACGTCTCTTTGTCGGAAACATCACCAACTCTTGCGCGCGACTTCGCCCGCTGCCAGCGTGCTTCCCTGCCCGCGCGAACCTCGATTAGAATGAAATCCTCACGTTCCCGCAGGGCTTCGACTTCACCAGGTGTTCGTATCGAATCGATAACAGCATCCTCTCCCTCTAACCTCCCTAGCAACATTTCAGCGAGGATGCCAGCACCACCGATTCGACGTAATTCATTGCCGCCACCAATTAGATTCTCTCGGGACTCCTCAACCCCCTTGTCTTTGAGATGAGCACGTATCGAATCCGAGCAGGATTCGCTGACCAATCCTTTGGAGACGAACCAATCAACAACGGTAGATTTGCCCGATGCATTTCGCCCAGTCAATCCGATGAGCATGTGCTGACGCGCGGGCATCCCGGGCATAGGGGTTTCTAGGCCCAGAACCTCCTTGTCCTAGCATATTGCAACTCAGCGTTGTGAATCGCTCGAAGCAGTCTGACCCTATCTCCAGGCGGCCCTCGAAGCAGTCTGGTCGCAGTATCCTCGCCGACCCCCCTTCCCATCAGGCAAAGAACAGCGTCCTGTCCATGGGTCCTGAGGAGTTCTGCGTTCCGCTGCATCCGACCGCTGATCTTCGGGTCATCACTTGCCACCCAGTCCGCAAGCATGGACTCCATTCTCTCGGGGGCGCAGGCCTGCATGGTGCCACCGCACGATGAACACGGTTCAATGACGCTCATGCGTTCCACCCTTCTCCGAGTTTTACCTTGGCAATTCAGACATATTACGACTGTCCTCTCGTTCAGAAGGCGAGTCTCGAGACGCTCCCGGATTTCCTCGTCACTCCATGCAGGGAGTAGGAGATCCCTCTCTGCCCTGGGAGAAATACCTAGCCTACCTGCTGGGGTGTGGTGGATGGAGACAACTCCATTTTGCAAATCCCTCAGTAAATCCCGTGCGGCATCTATGTCCATCCTCTCATGGAACAACTTGTCCAGGGCCTCCTCAATTACAGGGGTTCCTCTGTACCGACTCATCAACCCCTCAAGGTTCACCTTCCTTGGATCAACGCCCTTCTTCAGTACCCCCATTCGCCGAGCGACCTGGACTACCCTCCACCTAACCGCCCGCCCATTTGGTATGGTCATCCTCATTATCGACGGAAGAGCATCTGCTGGTGTACTAGTCAACCACTCAATCACATTACTTGCACTCACTCCGGGAACTTGGAGCGATATCCTGTAAGGGTCAATTATCGCTCTTCCCATCCTCCCCTCATTTAACGACCCCATCGCCTGTAAGAAATGCGCAAGGGTCTCATTCACCCTTGAACCACGACAGGTGTTCAGGATCACCGCCCCATCCCTCTCGGAAACAGTCATTGTCCTGTCGTCAGGAAGCAATCCCGAGGAATCCAGATGCTCAGCAACGCTTCCCAAGAACGCCTCTCTAGCATCATCGGATAGAGGGTATTCGTCCAGTGATAGAATACTCTCCTCGTCATCCATCGCCCCCATTGCGATAGCAGCACTACGTCTTAGTTGTCCGACTTCAATAGCCACTTCAATTGGAACAGGAGATAGCTCCCCGGACCAAACTGGAACCTCTCCAGTGTCCTTCACTGGAACCACAAGAAGCTCTTCCTGATCAGGATCGGCATCAACTATCTGCCATGTCCTTCCAGCCATGACGAATGTCCTAGTTCTCGCTAGATCACCTTCGTCATCGCCACCCAGTGATAGAACGAAAGCCTCGTCTACGGATCCCAAGATGCCCCTTCCGACCGCATCCCTTACTCTGTAGGACAATTCGTCAGGAATCATTGAGATATGCTCAACACGGGTCCTACCGAGCCGTCCCGATGGAGAAAACCAACCCTCTGAAAGCGAGTCAGGCAGTGCACTGAGAAATTGCCTCTTCCACTTCTCCTTGTCACTCTCCGAGTGTTCCTCCTCCCAAGACGGCCTCTCGTCAGGAGCATCTCCCTCACTTCTCCTTGAGAGCTCTCTCCAAAGGCTCGCGGGCCATGTCGTTACATCAGAATTAGCAGGCTCTTCGATAAGCCTGATCATCCATCTGTCATTGAGAACTCTAAGTATCGAAATCGTATCAACTTCTCTCCAATCCTTGAAGATAGAGCATTTGGAGATAATATGGGTAGGCACACCGAGAGGCACAACTCCTCTTTCGATGGACATCTGGAGGAACTGATTTGCGGCTACAACCGCTGGATTGGCCCGCCACTCCACTCCTTCTAACTCCCCTGCCATAGCCCTTCTGGAAATTACGGCCCCTTCCGCAATCTCATCAATTTCCCAAGCCAGGAGCTCTCCCTTGCCGGAACCTCCCAAGTGATGCTCGGCTCTCCCCATTCTCTGGAGTAGCCTGTCTACGGCTCTGGGACTTTGGATCTGATGCACTCTTCTGATGCTCCCTATGTCTATCCCTAGCTCAAGACTGCTCGTGCAAATTATCGCATGAAGCGAGCCGTTTCTTAGGGATTCTTCCATTTCCCTCCTGGTTTCTGCTGCCAGGCTACCATGATGCACACCCAAGCGGAGCTCATCGTTCATATTGCCAAGCCTCTGAGCTACTGACTCTGCGGCGTTACGAGAATTTACGAATACGAGTGCGGGACTATCCTCCAGTAGCGAACTTACGAGACGTCTGTGCGCTGCCACAGCATGTGGGGTGCTGGACCAACTAACTGCCTCCGCCTCGTCGGAAATCCCGGGTGGCTCCCTGTGTACAATGACCTCAGTGGTTCTTGGGGCAGGCCCGTGAATCGCCGAAGCACTCTCGGATACCCACCTCGCCATCTCTTCCGGATTCCCAACTGTGGCAGATAGGCCAATCCTCTGGAAATCACTTGGGCAATAGACACCTATTCTCTCCAATCCAACCAATAGCTGTGCCCCTCTTTCAGAGGAAGCAAGATCGTGGACCTCATCCAGAACCACAGCCTTGACCCCTGCCAAATGACCTCTCAGCCTACTCCCAAGAAGCATTATCTGAGCAGTTTCGGGTGTTGTGACCAGCAGGTTGGGGGGACTCTTAGATTGTTTAGTCCTAACATTCTGAGGTGTGTCCCCATGCCTGAGTCCGACACTGAGTCCTAGTGGCTCCAGCATAGCTCCGAGCCTTCTGTCTATATCTCTATTCAGAGCCCTCAGGGGTGTAATGTATAGTATGGAAAGCCCTTCCCACCCTTCATTTAGGCACCTCGAGGCTAGGGGAAGTATTGCTGCCTCAGTCTTCCCGCTGCCAGTCGGCGCTACCAAAACCCTGTCTAGGCCATTCATCAAGTCTGGAATGGAAGCCTCTTGGATTGGCGACAGTTCCCATCCCAGATCAGAAACAAGCTCCCTGACTTTGGGATGCAGGAAACCCTCCGACCCACCACTCATGTGCCCTTGCTGGGGTCGACCAGTGAAAACCCCTCTCTTCAGGGTCTCTGGGGAACTTCGTCCGACCAGTGAGACATCTTGTTCATGGTGATAGTGACATTAGTGATTTCCCCGTCCTCCCAGTAGTCAACTGCAACGAAAGTAGGCCTATTGTCCATGATTTCCCAGCACTCTATTGATCTGTTGAGCAGTGCATCATAGTCATTGACGTCTCCTGCTCTAACTGGGTCAGGGAGTCCAAATGCATTGGAAAGCCAGTTGTTCAGGTGCCATACTGGTTGCGATCCATCCCCCCGATAAACCGTGCATGACATTTCTTCCTGGCTATCTTCAGCATAATCGGTTGTCCAACTGAATACTCCGAAGTCGTGCAACCATGGGAAATCATCGTTCTGAGACTGTTCCCAGAACACCACTAGATCGGTCCCCGACAGAACCAAATCGCCCAGACTAGGCCAAGGATCACCTAGGGCGTGAGTGTATATTCGATTGTACATTCCAGTTTCCATGAATAGGAATTCTAGATGTTCCGCTGGCACATAATTCTCAATTAGAAGCGTGACTACATCGCCGCTACTATTGTCCATCAGAGAGCCAAGTAGACTAATCCATTCGAAGGCATCAATCTCCCCGAATAGGCACGGATGGAAGAACTGCCCAGTGCCATGACAGAATCTCACATCCTCAGCACTAGTATTGTCATCACTTCTATGATGTGAATCTACCATGAACGCCCTGATCCCTCCATCCCACTGAGCCTGGAGTCCAGTGTAGTGGTTAACGCCGACTAGGACCCCATCTTCAACAGAGGAGTATGCATTATGTGTCTCAGGGAAAGTAAAGTCGTCATAAGACCTCATGCAATACACAGATTCACCGTGACAGGACATGTAATCATCGGGATCCATCGGGTCGAAACCACGTTCTACTTCCCAAATATTTGGAAGTCCGTCACCATCTGCATCCTCATCATTGACATCACACAAGCCATCCGAGTCTAAGTCAGTAGGAACGGACATCGCGCTCTTGGGGTCAGTGGAACATTCCTCCTCCTCAGAGTCACTCCAATCATCTCCATCATCGTCATCGTCTAGAATGCTGCAGATAAGGTCCCAATCTTCATCCTCGGGAAAACTATCCTCATCAAGTGGGTCGGTACTGCAGTTTAATTCAATGTCATCATTCCACCCGTCACCGTCGTCATCAAGGTCTTCAGAATCACTAATTCCATCCCCATCCAAATCAGGAGGGGGAGTAGAAAGGCAACCGGATGAGAGAAGGATGAAACAAATCAACAGGGATAACGGCCTCTCTTCCATAGCCCCCACTAGAGTACACTGCTCATGAATTAATCGGATTACTACACAAATATCCAATCGAATACCTAAACGTCTCGTCGGAAGGCACTAATCAGGTGTGCCTGACGCCAGTACGATAAAATGGCACGGGCAGGAGCTAGCCGGAAGGGATTCTTCACCAGATGGTGGGAGTCGCAAATAGATCGCCAGTTCCAGATAATCGTATACTCAACCATCATTTCTACCGCCTCATTGGTTTGGGGATTCATGTTTCTTTTCATGCTAGGCGGAGCTACCGATCCTACACAAGAGGAATACATGATTCCATTCAGCTGGACCTGCCTCATCCTGGGGGGAATCGTCGCATTCTATACTGTTCCAGAGTTCCAGCACTACATGGGACAAAGATCAGTTATCGAGGACATACTCTCTTTGGATTCTCGACCAGAGATACTACGCAGGAGGAAGGAAGCAGAGGACGCTGCCGATATACTTGGGATATCCTATCAATCTAGGCTGATGGGCCTATACTTGGAATTCGATATTAGGGGAGGAAAGCGATACAAGGTCCCTATTGCGACTTCCAGGGGTGTAAGCCTCCAATCAGACGGATCACTGACTAGCAGAATATCCAATTGGTGGAATACCAGTGACTCCAGACTATCCCTTTGGTTACCGGGGCTCCCTTCTCTGCGACAGCAGAATTCGAATAGGTCAATTATCGCCTCCTCTGGATCCGTGCTCCTGCTCCTGCTATGGAACTCAAATTTCGGAATAGTGACTGGGAGCAGCGGCTCCAGGGACCATACTCTGGATGTCTCAGCATACATTGGAGGTGTAGAGGAAATTCACTACCTAGCTCCACACTACGACTCAGTCTCACTGCTCCTTATGGGATTCATGGGCATGATATTGTGGTCCACAACACCCATGCCAATTCCGGACGAGGAGGAGTGAGCTTGGCTAATGCTATCCTCAGGGAGGCCTATCTGGCTCTGGGACTAGTCGTCATACTATTGGGGTCGATGTGGCTAGCTACGGGCTCATTCCCTCCCATGGTTGTGGTAGAGTCCGGCTCAATGATGCATGATGAGGAAGGATCCGTCGGAACCATAGATCCGGGTGATTTGGTATTGGTCATGAATCCAGATAGGAAAGATGTGATTACCTTCGTAGAGGCTACGGATGAAGGAAATGAGAATTACGGGCATGAGTCCCATGGAATGCCAGGTGATGTAATAGTCTACAAGAAAAATGGGGGTTCAGACACCCCTGTCATCCACAGGGCGCTCCTTAAGGCAGTTTACAATGAATCAGGAGGGTGGGACGTCCCAGGCACGACACTGGTTAACGTGAACTCAGTCAACTGGGTTCTCGACTACCAGTGCCCATATCATGGGGGATTCTACAATCTTGAGATAACGAATTGGGAACCTCCTCATGAGGGATACCTGACAACCGGGGACAATGAGGAGACCAATGGGTGCAAAATAGATCAGAGGGTAGCAACGGGGGATGACCCGAGGCAAGGACTCAGGGACGAGTTTGGAAACCCTGTAACCGCAGTCAAGGATGAATGGGTCGTCGGTATCGCCTCTTCAGAAATTCCCTGGATAGGAGCGGCAAAACTCATTCTTTCCCCTGACCCAGGGGCGTCGCAGGTCACCCAGAAAACATGGACCAGCCTTTCACTCGTTGTCGCTACGATATTCATCGCCCCACTGGTAGTCGAATACATCTTCGACCATCGTTCAGATGAAGAAGAGTGACTAGTTGAATAGAGGAATTACCAGTGGGATAATCACAATGCTGAGCACCAGTATTGTAGTGTAGTAGCTGAACTTATTTGCGAGCATCTCGACTCTCAAAGGATTCTCGCCTTTCAGCAGCCTAGAAAGTAAAGAGTGCGACGTGTCCTTCACTATGTGGCCCCCATCAAATGGAATTACCGGTATTAGGTTTGCAAATCCTAGGAGGAAATTAATCCACAACAACCAGAAGAGGAAGTCGAATAACATCAACATCCCTTCTGTCCCCAGTGCTGAAGCAACTGCCCCATCCCCAGCTCCAAGCATTGCACGCTCCTCGGGCAGCATCATGTGTCCATCAAATGTAAATGGGAAACTGAGTAACATGAATGGCGAAAACACCCCATATTCCTCTACCACGGAAGAGAACCGAAGAATTCCCATGTTACCATCACTAGTGTATATCCCTAAGTACGGGTCATTGGGGCTGGGAGAACCATTCATCTCAATGCAAGAAGAATTTCCTTCACAATACTCGTTGACAACTTCGAAACGATCGCCAAGAGTCACGTTTAACTGCCTAGATTCGCGAGCTTCACCTTCAACTGGACTCGATAGAACCGTCAATAGAACCATATCTCCAGCTGAAAATTGCTCCATTGCCTCACTGAAGCCTTCACGGTCCACTATTTCATATCCATCAATGTAAGTTATGGTCTCATATGGCAATAGTCCTGCTTCATGAGCAGCGCTATCCTCTACTATCGCTACACCGTGAACACCACTATGCTCTGCCACTAACCCAGTCGCGGTTGATGTCAAAAGAATCAATACAACATATGAGAATAGTATGTTTATTGAGGGCCCTGCTGCAAAGAGCCTGATCTTCTCTCTCCTTGGAGCGATTGTCATGTCTAGATGCTCCGGCTCTGCGAAAGCCCCAACGGGAAGAGGGCCAACCAACAACAATCCAAAGTTCCTTACTTCCATTCCATGGGCACGAGCTTGTATTCCATGGCTGTATTCGTGAATTAAGAGTGCGATTACTAATGCAATAATTGGCCACCAGAAAGGAACATAGCTAGTTACTCCGGGTATAAGGAGAATATCGGTAGCCGGAATGGCCTCCTGAGGGGGACTTCTAATTGCCATAATCAATGAAGCCGAAATAAGGTATACGACCGCTGCCATGAATAGGAAACAGATCCAAATAGACAGCTCCCCAAAACCCCTCCAGAATTTCCGATTTCTAGAAACATACTCCAGGATCGACTTCCCCCTGTTCGTCCTGGCCATGAGAATTATTCCAAGGACCCTGTCGGAGTTCCATCTTTCCAGGTGTCCGGCTTCCTCGAGATACCTGAGAGAGAAGTACCAGATACCGATTAATGCCACTAGCCAGAATGGAGCCACCGAGTAGTAGACCATCATTGTGAGTATCAATATGGGCCAAACTGAGACCCTGCTCTCGGCCTCTTCGCCCATGTCCTCAGCCCGAAGTCATGGCTATTCAACCTGCGTTCCCGGATAGTAACCGACTTGAGCAGTGACCATCTCCCATGTACGTGGAAGATATGCGGGATGCGGATGAAAGCAACCGCAAGGTCAACAGAGAGATTGACTCGTTAAGAAGGGAGAGAGACAGTATCCAGCGTTTAATTGATCAGGCCAAGTTGCAGGGTCTAAGCGACTCATTGGAGGCAATTAGGAATAGGATGGATGCAATTGAGAAGATTATGGAAAGCTAATCAATCGCTATTTTGAGCGAATCTTAATCTCTGGAAGCCCCTATTGATCTAGCGCCATCAGATCTGCAAACCAGCGCTAAGAATCGATGCAGTGGCATTCCTTGTTCCCAATCAAGGAAGGGCCTTCCATTTCTTGTCAGTGGGAGTGAAGGGATACTCCTAGAAAGATGTCTTAATTTTCCATTGAGCCCATCAACCTCGACTTTCATTATCCTCCAACTGTCCCCCCTTACTCCCTTCAGTCTGTAAGCGTACAGGGGTAACAAACCGCATCTCTCTCCTGTTTCTTTCAGTGATTCATACTGATCCCAAGTTCTACCTGAGAGATACAATTTGGATGTTTTTGAAGACTTTACTTCCACGGGGAAGCACATGTCCCCTCTAAGCACCAGAAGGTCGCCCGTCCCCTCTGATCCACTGCCCGGTGCACGAACAACAAGGAATGGCCTCTGTGTAACTTGCATGGCGCGCGCGCGCTCTATTTCTGAGCAAGACCTGGTAATCGCCCTGACACCATTTATCTCGCCAGCGAGTACTGAACGCAGCTCCCTCTCGTACTGGCTCCCTATGCTGCCCACGGCCCTATCCGATTCTCAGGGTTCTTGAGAACATTGGTCAATGATCACTGAATCTTGCCCTTTCTGAAATCCCTTGTCCGGTCCACTCCCGGAAACTGGTCTTCGCTTTCTCGGTATACGGTTTTCATGTTGTTAAGGAAGCCAACCTCGTCAGTTACGATTAGCACCATCCTAACGCCAGGGTCCTCTTCTGCATCCATCCAAGCTAGGATTATCTCCATAGTCAGCCTAGCTCCTTCCCTGTGGGGGTATGCGAAAACGTCCATCCCCAGGGGTGGCGTCACTAAGGTCTCCCTCTTCTTTATGTTCGAAACCTGTTCGAAAAGTGCATTGTATGAGTTGGCTAGTAACTCCCTCCTGAAATTATCCTGATTCGGCCTTCTGCAGTCAGGACCTACCACGTGAACTATATTGGAGGCTGGAAGGTTGAACCCAGCTGTGGTCACAGCCTCTCCAACGCCACATGGCTGCTTCCCCTCCTTCCTCCTCTCGACAGCAATTTTGGTACATGCCTCCCTCAAGCCTTCTCCGGCAGCAAGCTGCATCTTCTCATCCAGCCCCTCTCTCCCCGCTAGCCTATTGTTGGCAGGAATTACCATCACGTCCCCCTCTACTCTGATTATGTTTCCAAACTGGACCCTAACCTGCCCATGTTGGCACTCTCGGACGATAATCGTCTCCGCCATGAAATCTCAAGGGTAAGCCATCCGATAAGTAATCATCGTATGAAAATCCCGAATTCCGGCGATGCATTCTTCCGTAGACGCCCCTTACCAATGCTATGTCCGCGGGATATGTGCTGGTGAATGTCGAACCAGGGAGTGAATCTTCAGTACACGAAGCAGCTCTTCTGCTCGATTGTGTCACCGACGCAAACATGCTGTTTGGTGACTATGATTTGATTGTTAAGATTGAGGCACAGGACATGGGCGAGATTGCGAAACACGTCGTTGAATCCATCAGATCAATCCCCGGAGTGGCCAATACCAAGACATTAGCATGTGCCGAGATGTGAACAGTAATGTCCACTGGAAAATCACAAAAACCCCTAATAGAGCCTCAGTGAAGCGTTTCTCACCCCATAACTTCATTATCTCTCCAGAACGCCCTGATTTCGGAGGTATTGATGAAAATGTCAGGAAAGAAGTACTTCGTACTGATGGAAAACGGCGACGACACCAGCCAGGTGTTTGTGAATAACCAACCCCGAGGAGCTGCACTAAAGGCTGCTCGAAGGGGGCACACAGACATCCAACTAAGGGAGCGAGGCACCAACAGAGTGCACTGCTTCAACGGCTGGAGAGATCTTGTTGCAAAAGGAGCAGGCGGTCCAGCGTACCTTCCAGATAAGATCTGGAAGGCTAACGTAAAGAAGACCGGCATAAAGCGCCTATAGTTGGGCTTTTGCCCATTAGGACGGAACAACGTAAACCCCCGGCCAGGAAACTGGCCGTGGGGTCATCTCGAGAATCACACCGGCGTCTAGCTAGTATTCGCCTTGTTTCTAGTTCACTTGATCCCTACTTTTCTAGCCAGCATCGCGAGTGGATCGTAGTACTCCGTGACGACCCTCTCCTTGAGGGGAATTATCGCATTATCGGTGATGTTAATGCCGGCTGGACAAACTTCCGTACAACACTTGGTGATGTTACAGTAACCAATTCCGAAGTCATCCTTAATTTCGGGTATCCTACTTTCCATGTCCAATGGGTGCATTTCAAGGCTGGCTAGTCTAACGAAGAACCTGGGTCCAGCAAACTCGTCGAATTTCTGATGCTCCCTGAGGACGTGACATGTATTGACGCACAGCATACACTCGATGCACGACCTGAACTCCTGGAGCCTGTCTGCTTCCTCTTGCTTGAACTCCCAGTCCATCTCTTCGGGACCGTTGATTGGTACAATGCTACGATCTGTTTCGTATGCCCAAGAAACATCAGTCACGAGGTCCTTTACCAGTGGGAATGCCTGCATCGGCTTAACCAATATTGGGACATCTTCGGGGGTTTCTTCCAATATGTCCTCCATTCTGGTCATACACATCAGCCTAGGCTTACCGTTTACTTCTGCACTACAGGATCCACACTTTCCCGCTTTGCAGTTCCATCTGCACGACAGATCAGGTGCATGTTCCGCTTGGATCCTATGTATTACATCGAGAACAACCATCCCCTCATCCATTTCCACGGTGTAATCCACCATTTTCCCAAACGGATCCCCCACTGAATCAGGAACCCCTCTGAAAACCCTGAAAGTAACTTCTTCACTCATTACATCACCACTAGTTCAGGTCATCCTCATCAAGAAGGGACTTCAGGTCTTCTGGAATTGGTGGGTAAGAAACGTAGTCGATAACCATGTCCCCATCCTCTCCCTTGACTATCACGCTGTTTATTTTACCCCATCGGGAATGATCGGGAGTCGGGAAGTCATCCCTTGTGTGACCTCCACGACTCTCTTCTCTCCGTAGTGCAGCCAATGCACACATCCTACTGACGTCTATCATGGCACCAATTTCTAGTGCCTGATGCCAGCCAGGATTGTAAGTCGTCCCCGAGCCTCCGAATGTCTCGGTTGATCGCGACTCCAGCTCCTCGAGGTCATTCAGTGCCTCTTCCAGAAGTGACTTTGTCCTAATTATGCCAACTTTATCTTGCATCATTCTACGCAAGTCCTCGACAACCTTGGCTGGGTTCTCCCCCCCTTCCCTCTGAAGTGGAGCCATGGTCTCGTCGACGACCTCAATAAGTTCAGCCTGATCAATTTCTGCGAATATCTCAATCTTCGACGCAGATGAGGCGGCTTGCTCCCCTGCAATCTTGCCGAATACGATCAAATCAGACAGTGAGTTCCCACCTAGTCTGTTTGCCCCATGAAGCCCAGTAGCCGCCTCGCCCGCAGCGAATAGCCCTGGGATTGTAGACTCCTGGGTTTCTGGATCCACCTTCACCCCTCCCATGACATAGTGAGCAGTTGGTCCAACTTCCATGGGCTGCTTTGTTATGTCAACAGCAGCAAGCTCCTTGAATTGGTGATACATTCCTGGGAGCTTCTTCCTCACTTCTTCCTCGTCTCTCCAGGAGATATCGAGATAGGCGCCCCCGTGCTCAGAGGCTCTTCCCGCATCTCTCTCACTGTTTATGGCCTTGGCAACGACATCTCTAGTCAACAATTCTGGAGGCCTACGCCTTGTCGCGAGTTTTCCGGATACTACCTCATCGACCCACTCCAAAGCCTCTTTCTCAGTGTCTGCAAACTCATCCGCATACATTTCTGGAACATAGTTGAACATGAAACGATCACCTTCTGAGTTTCGAAGCATGCCACCTTCCCCCCTGACTCCCTCGGTAACGAGGATACCCTTGACCGAAGGAGGCCAAATCATACCAGTGGGGTGGAATTGAACGAATTCCATGTCACCCATCTCTGCACCCGCCCAATATGCCAGGGCATGCCCCTCTCCCGTGTATTCCCAAGAGCCCGAACAAACCTCCCAGCATCGCGTAATTCCACCCGTAGCCAGAACTACCGATTTGGCCTTGAAAACATGCAACGACCCATCGTTCCTGTCATAGGCAAAACATCCAGATATCCTGCCATCAGTCTTGAATAGCCTTCGAACTGTAAATTCCATGAAGACATCCATGCCCATGTGGACACCCTTCTGCTGCAGAGTTCTGATTAGCTCTAGGCCAGTTGCATCTCCTATGTGGGCCAACCTAGGGTATGTGTGCCCTCCAAAATTACGCTGGCTTGTCAGGCCTTGGGGCGTCCTATCGAATACGGCACCCCATTGCTCCAACTCCCTAATCCTGTCCGGGGCCTGTTGTGCGTGAATCCTAGCCATTCTCCAGTCCCCAAGGTATTTGCCCCCCTTCATGGTGTCACGGAAATGGACCTCCCATGAGTCTCTGGGATCTTTATTCGCGAGAGCGGCAGCAGCTCCGCCCTCGGCCATTACCGTGTGGGCCTTTCCAAGCATTGACTTGGATATCATGGCTACACTGGCTCCGGTCGAGCTAGCCTCGATTGCAGCTCTAAGCCCAGCACCACCAGCTCCAATGATGACCACATCATGCTCATGGGTAGTAATTTCAGTCATCACAGGCCACCCCACAAGACAATGTCTCTCCATCCAAAGAATGGATCCGTGCAGGCATACACATAGAAGTCTGTGAACATGACCCAGAATAGGCTGTACAGAGCCCACTCCTTATGCTTCTCGTTTAGCTTCGTAGATACCTTCCACATTCTGTACTTGAGCTTACTCATTGGCGTACCAGTCCAGTCATTACTGCCTCCTCCAATAACATGCCTGAATGCATGACAACCAATCGTATATCCCGTTAGCATTAGGACGTTGATCAGTAGTACTATCGTTCCAACGCTAATGCCGTAATGATGCACATGCGCTGCGTCATGGAAGTTTACCGAAAGCCAAACGTCGTAGGAGAGGATAGGGAGATAGGCCAGTGCGATGTACATGAAGTAACGATGCAAATTCTGTACCACCAGTAGACCGGTCTCACCGCTGTATTCATTCCATGGCTTCGAAACAGCACATCCGGTTGGCTGTTGGAAGAAGGCCCTGTAGTACGCCTTCCGATAGTAATAGCAAGTCCCTCTGAAACCCGCAGGGAAAATCAGGATGAACATTGCTGGGCTCATCCACCACAGAAACTCTGGTATGGGCCCTCCAAATGTTCCTTGACCTGGAATTATCAGTGGACTAAAGAGTGGACTCAGAACATGGCTTCCCTCAGACTCTATCGCCATCGTGGAGTAACCGGCGCTTCTTCCAAAATTCTCGAAAATCCAGAAATCGGCCTCCATCATCCCCCTCCATGTGGAGTAAAGAATCATGATGCCCAGATACGCAGCCATTGCAGTGGGTCCTTTCCACCATCCGTCAATCCTGTCGGTCCTACCGAATCCACTTCTGAGAGGTAGCTTGACACCAATTCCACGAGTACTGAGATACTCACGATCCCAGTCCACCATAGTACCCCAGTATGAAGGGTCGGGTGGCTATCCTTAAGCAATTGCTTTCCCTAGTGTGACAATTTATCAAGATTGAAGTGAGACATACCGGACCGCCCTCCATGATAGGTGACGACCTCGAGTCTTCGATATGCCTGAAATGCGGGTATATGCCGGGGGCTTGGTTGCCCGGGATTCCCTGTTCTGTATGCGGAGAGCCATACCTCTAACTAGGCCAGTCCACCATAGTCAGCTTCTGCCTCTTCCATCTCAATTTCATCCACGTCCATCTGGGCTAGTTGCAGCTTTCCTGACAGTTCGTCATTTACCGCATGCCAGTACGAATATGCCTCTATCACCCATATCCCGGACTCGCGAGTACCGTTCCCGCTCCCCTTAACTCCTCCAAATGGCAGATGCGCCTCGGCACCGGTGGTGGAATTGTTGATTCCAGTCATGCCCGCCTTGATTCCTGTCTTGTATCGGTAGGCCTCAAGTCGATCGTTAGTGTATATTGCAGATGATAGGCCATAGGGGGAAGCGTTGGCAAGGTGCAATGCATGGTCAAAATCACTGGCCTTGACTATAGTCACCAGTGGCCCGAAAATCTCCTCATGGAAGCACTCCATGTCTTCAGTGACATCCACATAGACGTGAGGCCACATGTAGATGCCTTCACTAGCATCGCCATGAAAACCACCAGGCACTATGTCTTTGGTAATGCGCCCCTCTCCCCAGATCTTCTTAGCGCCACTGGATTCACACATATCGACACCCTTCAGGAAGTCAACTGCATACCTCTCTGACAGCATTGGGCCGTACAGAACTCCGTCGTGACGCATCGAATCGCCGATTGTAGTTGACCTCACCTTCTCCATGAAACGCTCGACGAACTCATCGTAGATATCCTCGTGGATAATCAGATTACCTAGGCTGGTGCAGCGTTGTCCAGCGGTACCGAAACCCGCCCAGTAAGCTCCCTCAACAGCATTCTCCATGTTTGCTGAAGGCATGATGACAAGTGGATTCTTCCCTCCTAGTTCTAGTGAAGCACTAACCAAGTTGCGACCACATGTCTCTCCTATCATCTTACCAACTGCAGTACTGCCGGTAAACGAGATCTTGTCGACCATCCCAAGATCGGCCGAATCAACAAGTGCCTGACCAGCTCCGCTGCCCTTTCCATGGACTAGATTGATGACGCCGTCAGGCAGCCCCGCCTCATGCATTACGCGTGCTAGGGCGAAAGAAAGTAGAGGGGAGTCTTGAGGGGACTTCCATACGCACGTGTTACCGCACATTATGGCTGGAATCATCTTCCAGAAAGGAACTGC
>DAJH01000052.1:20881-22961 GCA_002498925.1 Euryarchaeota archaeon UBA173
AATCATCTTCCAGAAAGGAACTGCTGATGGGAAGTTGCACGAGTTGATTATTCCACAAACACCCAATGGCCGACGGTATGTGAAAAGCTCCTTGTTAGGCAACTCCGAGTTGACAGTCTGACCGTATAATCGGCGACCTTCCGATTGGAAGAACAAGCAAGTGTCGATGGCTTCCTGAATCTCGCCGCCGCACTCCTTCAGAGTCTTCCCTATTTCGCGTGCCTGAAGGCGAACAAGGTCATCCTTTCGCTCCATGAGCAAACGTCCCATATTCCCTATGACCTGACCTCGAGTGGGCGCAGGAGTCGCCGCCCAACTAGGGAAGGCTTGGCGGGCAGCTGCAAGAGCATCATGAACATCAGACTTTGTCGATAGCGGAAACTCCCCAAGACAGTCCTCAAGCCAAGCCGGATTGGTACTTTCGAAAGTAGACCCGTCACTTGATTGGGTCAATTTTCCTCCGATGATATTGTATCCTCTGATAGAGGGGCTTCCATTCGGATTTTTTCTGTCTATAGCCTCGAAACCAGTTTCCAGCACATGGGTCATGTGATACGCGAATCCATGCCACGCCATGAATGCTACTCATCGACCCCCCTAGTTCTGATAACCAATAGGGGACATTGGACACCTGTGGATTGGTGGGTTTAACAACCCCCGTGAACGAGAGACGGTTGTTAGGAGACGACGCCATGACAGACGACTCGAATGATTCACTTACCCTGAGAGTGGCCAAGGCGATACCCAGTGACGTTGGTCACGGGCGAGCAAGAGTGCCCTTTGACAACGATCTAAACCTCAAGCCTGGAGACATTATTGAGATATCAGGAGAGAGGAAAACTGCAGCCATAGTTTGGAGATGCAGACCAGAGGATGCGAATCTAGGGGTGATCAGAGTTGATGGGATTATCCGAAAAAATGCGGGGGTCAGTCTTGGGGACAGAGTGGGCATTACCAAGGTCGAGACTCAGCCTTGTGCCAGGTTGGTACTTAGTCCCGTAATGGCAAAGCAGCAGAAGGTCAGATTTGGCCCTGGAATCGAGGGATTCGCCAGAAGGGGACTAAACAAGAGGCCAGTAGTAGCTGGAGATAGGATTTTCATACCTGGGATGACATTGTTCGCAGAGGCACTCCCATTCGCTATCGTTTCAACTAAGCCAAAGGGAATCGTCCAGGTTCTTCCAGACACGGAGATAGTCATCAAGGAAGATCCAGTGGACGAGGAAGAGCCAGGGGAGGTTCAAACCATCTCCTACGAGGACATAGGCGGCCTTGGGGACCAACTTCAGAAAGTCAGGGAGATGATAGAACTCCCCCTGAAGCACCCAATATTATTCAGGAGACTAGGAATAGACCCTCCAAGAGGAGTACTTCTTCACGGCCCCCCTGGCACCGGTAAGACCCTAATCGCCAAAGCCGTTGCTTCTGAGACAAATGCCCACTTTACTTCAATAAATGGCCCGGAGATCATTTCCAAGTATTACGGTGAGAGCGAGAAGCAACTACGCGAGATTTTCGATGAGGCAGCAGCGAATGCTCCAGCAATAATTTTCATCGACGAGTTGGACAGCATCGCACCCAAGCGAGAGGATGTTAGCGGAGAGGTCGAAAGGAGAGTTGTCGCCCAGTTGTTGACTCTGCTCGATGGGATGCAGGGAAGGGATAACGTAGTCGTGATTGGGGCCACAAATAGGCAAGATGCAATCGACCCCGCATTGAGGAGGCCAGGAAGATTCGACAGGGAGATAGAGATAGGAGTCCCCGACAAGAATGGTCGTTCTGAGATCATTGGCATCCATACCAGGGGGATGCCAATAAGTGATGACTTCGACTTGGAATGGCTATTGGACAATACCCATGGTTTCGTTGGTGCAGACATCTCAGCCTTGGTAAGGGAATCCGCAATGAAGGCCCTCAGGAGATACCTCCCAGAGATAGATCTCGATGAAGAGCAGATACCTCCAGAAGTCCTGGAGAAGATGGCCGTGATTATGCCTGACTTCAGGATGGCAATAAAGGAAATAGAACCCAGCGCTCTAAGAGAGATATATCTCGAAGTTCCCGAAGTTTCGTGGGAGGA
>DAJH01000052.1:23357-36887 GCA_002498925.1 Euryarchaeota archaeon UBA173
GAAATGTTCGAACATTTCGGGATCAACCCTCCTCGGGGAATAGTTCTCTTTGGGGCGCCTGGTACCGGCAAGACGCTTCTCGCCAAGGCAATAGCGAACGAGGCCAAAGCCAACTTCATTACCATCAAGGGCCCTGAATTGATTTCCAAATGGGTTGGCGAGTCCGAGAAGGCAGTCAGGGAGGTCTTCAAGAAAGCCAAACAAGCCAGTCCGTCAATCATTTTCTTAGATGAGTTTGAGAGCATCGCTGGAATTCGCCGCTCAAGCTCAGGCGATGGTTCAGATGTGATGAATAGAGTCGTAAACCAGTTACTCAGCAGTATGGATGGGGTCGAGGGAATGGAAGGAGTGATCGTTGTCGCTGCAACAAATAGGCCGGAAATGATCGACCCTGCTCTACTGAGAAGCGGCCGTTTTGAGAGAGTACTACACGTCCCCCCTCCAGATCCGGAGGCACTCAAGGCAATCCTCGATATCCACACAGCTGAAATGCCCCTGGGTAAGTTCTCCATGGACGACATAGCATCCAAGCTGGAGAATTATACCGGTGCTGACATTGAAGCTGTGTGCAGGGAGGCCGGACTAATTGCTATGAGGGCAGAGAAGAAGACAGTTTCGAAGAAGCATTTCGAAGAGGCAGTGGAAAGAGTCAGACCTACGGTAACTGACGAAATGATGCTCTACTACAACCGTATGGAGTCATTGCTGACTAGTGGACTTCAATCGGTAAGGAGGCTTCCAGATAGCCTTGCTGGGATTGAGTCGGTGTGAGGTGATTGGTTGCCGACAACCTTTGGCAAGGAATTGCTCGGCAGGGATGTTGTCGATGAGTCGAACGACAAATTGGGAACAATGGCAGATTTTAGGATTGACATCGATACCGGGGATGTCGTAGCATTGTTGGTTTCCATAGAGTCCGGAATAGATCCTACGTTCCTGCCCTGGCCTACTGTGGAAGGACTACTATCGGTACCCGTTGCTGAAGTCGCCAGTATAGGTTCCGCCATACAGCTTTCTCGTTGAACTCGTGATGCGGCTATGTTCATGGCCCCACAACGGTATTAATACGAAGTTAAGGCTCGATGGCCATTCCTATGGAATGGAGGGCAGCGGATGACCGACTTCAACGCTAGACTAAGGAGGCTCTCAACCCCCAAATTCAGGAGAGCAGCCTCCATAGCTGCCTTCTGGGCCCTTATCGGAATATTAGTTCTCGAGGTGCTTCAGACATACTTGGTGGACGGAGAAACACAGCAGTCAGCATATGGTGACGATTGGAATGATTTAGGCGCATTCAGGTCTGAAATAAACAGTCTAGGAGTAGAAACAAATGCGTTGGTCTCCAGTCCCCTTCTCCTAAGTGAGATAGATCATCCAGAGGAGGCAATATTCGTAGTCTCAGGAGTCGAGAGGGACACTATATCGCTTCCGAGATTCACTGGCGACGAGAACGTGATCGAATTCACCGAGGGCGATGGCTATACGACATCTGAGATTTTGGCAATTGAGAGCTTCGTACAGAGGGGGGGCACCGTGATCCTTCTCGATGACTTTGGCTACTCCGCACAGCTCGCAAGCCAATTCGGACTGGACTACTCTGGACACAGGCTCTATGACGGGCAAGCCTACGCTCACGAACTTGACTACAACTTCGTGTGGGTCAATACGTCTTCTGCATTCAATTTCACCACGAATTCGGGATCCCTTTCTTCTATCAATCCGTGCCTGAAGGATTTGGATAAGGACGGAGTCATCGACTTGCTCGATGAGGACCCCCTGAATCCCTCGGTGACCACCCAGGGAATAAGCTCTGATATGGCCGGGCTTTGCGCTCATAGATTCGACCAGGCTACTTCAACATGGGACTTCTCAGAGGGATATGATATTCTGACAAACGGCCCCTCTGCCTTCGAGAAGGCTACATCTTACAACCCCGTCGAAAATCGATATGCCATAGGCCGCTCGACACTAGATTCCTATCTCGATACAAATGATGATGGAAATCTGACAGTCGGCTTCGAAGCTGCTGGAATAGAAGATGATGAGCAGGGCCCCTTCGCAGTCTACGTACGATACTGCCAAAACAGATTGTGCCTCGATTCAGATTCAGGAAGGGTCCACTTTGTTTCTGATGGTTCAATGCTGATCAACTCACTGTATAGTCCCGACTATGTCCCGGATTATTCGGGACTGGTTCCTGATAATGACAACAGGAAGTGGGCTCTCGACATTATAGCCGAAGCTCTCCTTATTGGAAACTCCAGTACGGAGGCCAGCGAGAATGCTATCGTGATATTCGATGAGAGCAGGCACCAGCAGTCGAATATCGGCGGCGACACTTACAATCTCCTGTATTACCTACTGATATATTTCACAAACGATTGGATGGCAATGCTCCTCCTCTTCCTCGGTCTTTTCATTGCACTGGAGGCCGTCCTAATAAGAAAGGAGGATCCTGATGACTGGAGGCACGTTTTCAGGATAATCTACTACGGATTCGGAGATGCTCGCAGATACGAATACTACCAGAGGCCTGAGAAAATTAGACAGGTACTCCTGACCAGAGTGAGGAATGTCAACGCGATGTCCAGGGAGGAGTTCGACGCACTACCCGCTGCTGAACTGCAGAAGATGGTAGATGACAACGTCTTGACTGACTTCATATTCAATGACAGGAGATACAAGACAGACGAACTGGTGGGTATAGTAAAGAGAATCAAAGAATGGGGAAGGACAGAGTCCGATTCGGGGGCCTAGATATGTGGACAAGAAAAGCAGCAATCATGTTCACCAGTGGAATAAGCCTGATACTTATTGGAATGATGATTTCTAACTTCCAACTAATGATAGTAGGTCTCGCATTCCTCTCCCTATTGGCTATCAACGGCTGGGTAGCAGGCCATTCAGATTTGTTGATCGAGAGGCAAACATCTGCTACAAACGTGTACAAGGGGGATGACATAGTAGTCTCCCTAACCGTCACAAACAAGTCATATCGGAGAACACAGCAATTAGAACTCTTCGATAACGTCCCGCATGAGATGAAGATGCGCAAGGGCATTAACCAGATGAGGATGAATCTAGGGCCCGGGCAAACCGCGAAACTTCGTTATGTAGTAAGATGTCCACTCAGGGGCCACTACACAATCGGCCCTGTTTCAGTCCGTTATAGAAACGCATTCAACCTCTTCGTAAACGAGACAAAGATGGACGATAGATCGGATATCACTGTTTTCCCACAGATCAGAGATATTGAGGAGGCACTACTGAGATCAGATGTCCCCAAGATGTACTCCGGCGCAACTACCCTGAAGACACCAGGTCCCGGAATGGAGTTCTACGCTCTCAGAGAATACCTGCCCGGGGACTCTTTCAGGTCAATCAACTGGAAAGCATTGGCTAGGACAGGTGAGATGATGGTAAACGAAAAAACCCGGGACGCGGTTACCGATGTCTTCGTCATTGTCGACACCAGAGACGTCTCAAGGATCGGCACCGTTCTGAAGAATCCACTCGAGATGGGAACGGTCGCCGCGGCTTCCGTATCCAATTACTTCCTGAAGAGAAGGGACTCCGTATCCCTAGTAACGTATGGCTCCAGGATGGATTACTTACCCCCAGAGACTGGAGATAAGCAGTACTTCAAGATCCTCAGTGGCCTAGCCTCCGTAGAGGCAAAGGGCTCGATGCCGCTTCAGGCAGTTACAAACGCACTCTCTCCAAGGATGAGCAGAGGATCTCCCGTTTTCATCATCAGCAGCCTAGAGGGAGATGGGACTACACTGCCTGCAATCAGAAATTTGTCCGGAAAGGGTCATGAAGTCATAGTACTATCACCCAGTAGTATAGATCTCGAGAGGCTAGTTAGCAGGATTCCAAGGATGTCCTACGAGGTCCTGAAATTGGAGAGGCAGAATAGGCTGACGGCCATTGCCGGATATGGAGCCAAGGTGATTGACTGGATGCCAGACGTGGAACTCTCACAGGCATTATTGCAGATCAAGTTAGGTTAGGTGGTATGGATGTCAGAAAATGAAGTTCCGGTGAGCAAGTCCCTCAACATCAGGCAATTGCGTCGCCGATGGCAGATCATCCTACTGCAACTAATCTCTACAGCCTCCTTGATCCTACTGATGCAGAGGATGACAAGACTGTATGGGACTTGCTCTGATAGCTTCATCGAATCATATGGTGAATCACTGTATTGGTGTCCAGCATACGAGCATACCCGTGGATTGAGGTGGTTTGAACAGGAGACTGGGTCACTAGTCCTACCGGACTTCCTAACGGGTCTGAATCAGACGGGAGAAATGACTGTGGTCGCACCGATCATCCTTTGCTTCGGAATCACCGCATTGTGGATATATGTCCTCACTCGAGGGGACTCAACTAGGAAATGGATCAATATCGGTGTGACTGTTGTATTCTTCGCATGGATGTTACTGCCTTTCTTGATCTCATGGATCACGGCATTGAACCATCCCCTGAATCACATCGATCACCTCTGGGGCCCTCTACTATTCGTATTCGAATTGGTATTCTTGGGCGTGGTTTTCGCTCCGGTACTTGCTGGAATAATGGGAATTTGGGGCCTTTCAAAGAAGTTCCTAACTTGGACGGTCGGATACTACCTAACGGTAATAGGTGTTCATGCCATTCTGACATTCGAGGGAATAACCGAGTCTGTAGACCTAGGACTGAATCCACTGCCAGGGCAGATTGGCGAGGCGACGATGTGGGGCGGCCTAGTTTCCCCATTAGCTCTCGAACTGATCGAGGTCGCCATACTCCTCGTACTTTATCTCGAAGCAGGCTCTGCTGTAATTTCCCATATGGAGTATGCATCTTTACTCCCAAAGGACACAAAAAGAGACCCAGAGTTTGTCAGACAATTTGAGAATGTCATCAACGGTCACTTGGTGCACTTGATAGGAGTCATGTCACTCGTTGCCCTTACTACCGCAATAGCCCTGGAGTTCGACGACTTCCTGATTTCAACAGTCGGTGCCCTTTCGGGGGGACAGTGGTCTGGCCAGGTGAAGGAATCATTGGAACTCCAGTTGACTTATGGGAAGGTCATATCCGCGGGCCTCTTCCTGGTAGTAGTAGCTGGAATGAGATTTATTCTTCCATGGCAGAGGGTCACCGGAATCTTCGAGACAGCATTGTTGAGGTTCAGATCGACGGAGACCTGACTATCTCAGTCCCATTACCCTATACATGACCCTAATCATTAGGTCTGCGATTAGCGGGGTGACCACTAATGCGCACACCATCGCTCCAATAAGGGAATTACTCCCAAGCTCACTTTCCAGTAAACTAGATGCTTCTGGAATCACCAATATCGCACAAACCACGCATGCCGTGAACACCAGACGCTCTGGCCATGGGCTAGAATACCTACCTTGGGTTTCAGACCTAAGGGGCAGTGCACCAGCCTCTCCCATGGTCCTAAGAAATCCCCATGAGTTATCAAAAAATCGATATCTTTCAGTCCAATAGCACTCATTGGGTTCAAGACAACATACTCCCGGCCCCAAGTATGGGCGAGGCGATAGTGGTCAACTCCTGCAGTCGATGCAAGTCCCCCGCAATAGTTCACCAGGCATATAGCGGACAGCACCTCTGTGCCAAGCACCTGCATGCTTCCATCAGAAAGAGAACCTCCAAAGAACTCAGGAGACAACTAAAACTCCCTCGTGACGCTAGACACGATGACGGTAGTCCGTACGTAATCCTAGTCGCGGTTTCTGGAGGCAAGGACTCGGCCGTATTGCTTACGATGGTGAATGACATCATAGGTAAACGACGAGATGTGGAGATAATATCGGGCTGCGTAGATGAGGGCATTGATGGCTACAGATCCCCCTCTTTGGAAATGGCCCGTGAACTATCTGAGAGCCTCGGAGTAAAATTTGTGAGCCTGAGCTACGAGGAAATGGGCTTTGAAAGAATGGACGAAGTTGTCAGAAGGATGCCAGCCATGGGCGAGTTGCACGATGAGGCTGATGGATTGATGCCTTGTTCATACTGCGGCGTCTTCAGGAGACAAAGCCTTAACGCGCTCGCCCAAAAAACGAACGCCGACGTTATGGCCCTCGGACACAACCTCGATGACATGGCTCAGTCCATACTGATGAATCTCCAAAAGGGGGAGATTGAAAGATCAGTCCGCCTTGCCCCCCATACATCAACTCCAATCGAGGGAATAGTTCCCAGAATTGTCCCTCTGCGTTGGATTCCCGAACAAGAGATACACGCTCAGGCTATTTCTAGAGGCCTCCCGATCCATCATGGAGAATGCCCGCATGCCCCTGGCGCTCAGAGGCAGCAGAGCAGAGCGGTAATTGCGCAGCTCGAGGCACTGACTCCAGGCGCCAGGCACGGGCTCCTGCACTCTCTTGACAACATTCGTGAGATACATAGGGACGCTTATCCGGATTCAAAGCAGGAAGTGGTGGAATGTTCAGAATGTGGAGAGATAACATCTAGGGAAGTGTGTCAGTCGTGCACTATGAAGAAATGGCTTTCAGAGACTTCATGAGGATTGAACATGTTTGTTAACATAGCTGGGTATAGGTTTGTTGACCTCCCAGATAGAGACTCTTTGAGGGCTCCGATTAGGGAGAAGTGCACTGATTTAGGACTCAAGGGAACAGTCTTGCTGAGCCATAACGGAATCAACCTCTTCCTATCTGGAAGGGAGGGCGACATAGATGAGTTCGTCTCATATTTAGAAGCAGACGACCGACTTAGGGGGATCTCGCTTCAGAAAACCCAAAGCGACTACCAACCATTCAAGAGAATGCTTGTCAGGCTCAAGAAAGAGATCATCTCTCTTGGGATGGATGAGATCAGGCCAGCCGACTACGCTGGCAACTTCATCGAGCCAGCCGACTTCAAGAAATGGCTCGATGAAGATCGCGAGGTGATTATCCTAGACACAAGGAACGACTATGAGTTAAGGGTGGGAACCTTCGAGAATTCGGTTGATTTGGATATCAAATCTTTTCGAGAGTTTCCCGAGGCTGCTAAGAAACTGAGACAGGACAAGTCGAAACCGGTTGTGATGTTTTGCACGGGGGGGATCAGATGTGAGAAGGCCTCTATCGTGATGGAGAACCAGGGCTGGGAGAATGTCTACCAGATCAAGGGAGGAATCCTTGGGTACTTCAAGGATACAGGAGGTGCGCATTGGAAGGGGGATTGCTTCGTTTTCGATCAGCGCGTTTCTCTGGACAAGAACCTACGTGAGGCAAGCCACGAGATGTGCTTCAAGTGCCGTGAGCCGCTCACGCCTGATGAGATGAAATCCGACAAGTACCTGTTGGAATCATATTGCCCATACTGCTTCACTGAAAACTCAGGTCTGGCCGCTACTCTTCCTGCGTGAACGCTCCTTGCGTGGAGGGCCCCCCACTAAGCTTCAGTGTGAACTGCAATGCAAGGGCCATCAGGAAAACCACACCAGAAACTCTGAAGCACGTGTGAAATGTCCAAATCCCCGACCCCTCCACAGTTACGGACCATAGGTATGCGGCTAGTAGTGGGCCAATGATTCGTGCAAGGGCGCCATACCCCTCTTGAGCTCCCATCACCATGCCCAGCTCGTGTCCCCCAATTTGCGCTTCGAAGGTCAGAAGGGATGACTGCGTAGGGGAGAAGAGCCCGTTCCCTATCGCTAGGCCCGCAGAGGAGCCGAGAATCAGCCAAGATGCTTCAGATGGCACGTAGGGGAGACTCGAAATGCCCAGTCCGCATAGAACAGTCCCAAGAAGCATCAGTCTCCTCATTCCAAAACGATCACTAAGAGGTCCAATTAGGCCCCCCTGTATTATCACGCCTAGTAATCCAATAAATGCGAAAATCCACCCGTTGTCCATTTCATCCCAGCCAAGTCCACCATTCTCTGGAGACATCGCAGTGAATAGGATGAACGTTCCATGCATCATGCTGAATCCCATCAAGAAAAGGAAGTTCACGAGAACCAAGGTAGAAACCGTGGGCAATCTAAGAACGCCAATGATACTTGACATGGTTTCTGAAAGTTGCCTGATTGGAGACCCCTCCCACGCACTACTCCTTCGATCCGAGGGGAGGCTCTCCTCGAGCCAGAAATAAGCGAGTGCCAGGGAAAGAAGGGAAAGCATACTGGAGAAAAGGCAAGGCAGGAGATACTCATGGGTGGACCAGAAAGTAGTGTCGAAAGGCCCACCTATGCCCGAGGCAGGATCAGAAAGAATCCCTCCAATGAAAGGTCCAATCATGAAGCCAAGACCGAAGGCAGCGCCAATCATACCCATTCTTCTGGCCACCATGCTACTTTCACTGATATCGCCAATGTACGCTCGCGCCACAGCAATGTTGCCATTCCCAGCACCGGCTAGGAACCTCGCCACTATTGCCATCTCTAGGCTATTGGAGAGTCCAAATACAATGAAGAAAACAGAATTAGAGACTAATCCAAACATGAGTATCGGCCTTCTTCCAACCCTGTCACTCATGGATCCGAGGACTGGAGTGAAGAGGAATTGTGCAAGGGAGTAAACCGCAATTACGACGCCTACCCAGAAGTCTCTGTTACCCACATCGGTGATTCCCTGTCCAGAAGCAAGATCCTGAATGAAGTAGGTGAGAAAGGGAATCACTATTGTGAAACCAAGCATGTCTACTAGAACGACAAGAAAAAGTACTACCATCGGTGATCTACCGCTTGGGGCATCACTCAACTTCATCACTCCCCGGGACTAATGAAAGTCTCCGATCGCGTGTGGTAATCTCGGCAAAAATACTGGCCACGAAGTCGAAGAGTGGCACCCCCTTCTTCTGGCTCCCATCTCTAGATCTTATTGACACAGTGCCGGAATCTGTTTCTTCATCCCCGATGATCACCATGTATGCAGGCTTCATCTTTCGATGATTCCTTATTTTCTTTCCAATAGTGTTGTCAGAATCGTCCACCTTAACCCTGACTCCAGACTCATAAAGGGCGGAAGCCACTGTTGCGGCATGCACCTTGTGCTTCTCTGAAATAGTGATTATTTGGACTTGGATTGGGGACAGCCATGTTGGAAAGTTACCAGCCCAGTGCTCAGTGAGGAATGCAACAAACCTCTCGTGTGTGGAGAGAGGCGCTCTGTGGATCACAAACACTTCGCCATTGTCAGAGCCAGTCTCGTCAGTGTAGGACAATCCGAACCTCTCCTTCGCAGCGAAGTCTAGCTGTATAGTCGACATCGACTCCTCCCTTCCGAGTAATGTCGTGAACTGTATGTCTATCTTCGGACCGTAGAATGCCGCCTCACCGACCGCCTCCACATAGTCTACACCCAACTCGTCTAGAATGCCCCTGAGGTGATTTTGAGTCGACTCCCAGTTCTCTGGTTGATCAATGTACTTCTCCGTATTCTCAGGGTCCCACAGGGACAGCCTGAAGTGGTAGTCATCAAATCCAAATGCCGAGTAGTAGTCTTGAACCATCCTTACGTTATCAGCAACTTCAGAAGCCACTTGATCGAGAGTGCAGTAGATATGGGCGTCATTCATCGAAAGCATCCTCACTCTGAGTAGCCCAGCTAGAGTTCCTGACAGTTCGTTCCTGTATACGGTCCCATATTCGGCTATCCTCATCGGCAACTCTCGATAAGACCTCTTCTTATTGCTAAACACCAGGTGGTGGAACGGGCAGTTCATTGCCTTCAGGTAGTATTCGCCATCGTCCATTTCCATAGGGGGGTACATCCCATCTGCATAGTGAGGTAGATGACCACTCGCCTCAAACAGCTCCTTCTTCCCAAGAACCGGGGTCGTGACTCTCACATACCCGTAGGACTCCTCGGTTTCAACAGCGAACTTCTCGATCTCGCCTTTCAGAATCTCACCATTAGGAAGCCAGACAGGCAGTCCCTTGCCTATCATCTCGTTAATCATGTACAGCTCCATTTCCCTGCCTATCTTCTTGTGGTCACGCTTGGCGGCCTCATCCAATTGACGGACCCTCTCCCTAAGCCCGTCTTTCGTGGAATAGCACATCCCGTATATTCGCACTAGAGACTCCCTGTTCTTATCGGCCCTCCAGTATGCCTGACTCGTGCTCGTTAGCTTGAACCACCTTAGGTGTGAGGTGCTAGGAACATGAGGACCCCTGCATAGATCGATGAAATCTCCCTGCCTGTAAGCCGTGGAACCGACGTCACTGCCTATCTTGTCATCCATTATCTCAATCTTGAACGGATTATCAGAGAACAACGTTCGCAGGGATTCGTTATCGTGCTCTTCTCTTGAAATCTCGAGGTTCCTTTTGACGAGTTCCTTCATCCTCTTCTCTATGGCCTTCAATTCATCTTCTGAGATCGAATCCATATGGAAGTCATAGTAGAATCCGTGTTCGATAGGCGGACCAATGGTAGGCTTGGCGTCCGGAAACATCTCGGTGACTGCCTGGGCCAGTAGGTGGGCACATGAGTGCCTGAGTATGTATGAGCCCTCTTCCGATTCGCCAGAGATGGGCTCTACCGTGCAATCAGAATCGAGAACATGAGACATGTCTCTCTCCGCACCATCGACGAAGGCTGCGACGGCTCCAGACCTCCTGCCATGGACGTTCTCTATGACCTCGCCTGCAGTGATTCCAGCGGAATACTCGTGATGTTCACCGTTTCCGACGTCCACATTGATCATCGCCATAGCTGCACGCTCCGCTCTAGCCGCTGACACTCTCTCGTTTGAAAGCGTCTATTCACTCATCGGCCCAAAGGGCCGAATTACCACATTCAAATCCGAAGCGATAAGACCACACGCCCCTAGGCTCGTACATGCCCCGGCTCGGCTTGCTGGCCAATCCAGATGCAGGACTGGGCGGTAGGCTAGGGCTCAAAGGCTCTGATGGACAGGCTGAATATGCTAGGTCCCAGGGGGCCGAGGACCGCTCCGGCCCAAGGATGAGGGCAATGCTAGATCATTTCCTCGCAATAGGGGGGGACGGATTAGAAGACTGTCATTGGGCCACTAGTGATGGCAGGATGGGCACAGATTGGATCCCTGAGGGAATAAAAAATATCGATTGCGTCCACTCTTCGACAGGTACGACATCAGCCGAAGACACTTACACAGCAATATCCTCGTTACTTGACTCCGAAATCGACTTGCTAGTCTATGCGGGTGGGGATGGAACTACTAGGGACATAGTGGCAGCCCTAGCCGAGTACGGCGCCCCCGAACTTCCTGTGATCGGGGTTCCAACAGGGGTGAAGATGCATTCAGGATGCTTCGCCTCATCTCCGAAGGCTGCAGCCGAGGTACTGGCATCGTGGATCACGGGCGACCTGCTGGTTGCCAGTACCGAGGTCCTGGACCTTGACGAGGACCTCTACAGACAGGGAAAATGGGTAGTCAGGATATATGCAGAGGTCATGACTCCCTCCAGTCCACGATGGATGCAGGGGGCGAAGATGAGGGTCGAGGCCTCGGGCGAGGGAGAAATAGTCGAGGGAATCGCCGAGCATATTGAAGAGACCCTAGTCGAGGAAGATAGGCTCATCCTGTGGGGCTCCGGGGGAACTCTGAGGTCAATAGGCGAGTTGATCGGTTTCGAACTGACCACGCTCGGAATCGATGCGACAAGAGGTTCCGAACAAGTGGGAACGGATATCAACGAAAGAGAGATTCTCGAGATACTGGATTCACACTTAGGCCCTGTTACACTGCTTCTATCCCCAATGGGCGGCCAGGGGTTCCTGATTGGCAGAGGTAACCTCCAACTCTCACCGAGCGTACTCAGTAAGGTAGGGGTTGATGGCATTCTGGGAGTTGTTACGCCTGCCAAACTTCTGACTCTGAGGAGCCTGAGGGTAGAGACGGGGGAAGAGGAACTGGACTCCCTCTTCTCCGAGAAGAAGTATCTGAAGGTCCTGCAGGGATACAGAACCACAAGGGTTCTACCAGTCTCAGTCGATTGAACCGAAAACCCACTCTGGCATTCCACATCTGAAATAATGCTAAATAATTCGGCAAATACCGAATTCCATGAACTGCGAATGCTGTGATTGCAATCCTTGTGGGTCAGACTGCAAATGTGATGGTTGCTGCTAATCTCCGAAGAGATTCACGCTTAGAAGAATTGACAAGTACTAGGCATGGCGCATAGCTATGAGCAAGGATTCGATTGAGAGTGAGCCGACTTCGGGCGTACAGGATGGACTGGTTCCTGAGAGGGTGGTCGACGGACTTCCGACGATGTACTGCTTCGAGACCTGCCCATTCTGCTTCAAGGTCAAGGCGCTTTTGGGCTCTAGGGGAATTGAGTACTCCAAGGTCGAGGTAGATCCAACATTCAAGACACAGCTGAAGTGGTCTGAATGGGGAAAGGTACCGATCTACGTCGATTCAGATGGCACTCAAGTGACTGACTCCAATTACATCCTCCACTACATCGACTCAAATGACTCAGGCTCGTTCCCGCGCATGGGTGAAGACCCTGAGCAGGATAGGTGGATGGACTTCTCAAACAAGGTCCTGGGGAAATCCATCGTGGCCGTGATTTACACTTCCTACAGGACGTCCCTCCAATCCCTCGATTACGTTACGAGAGTCGACAACTTCTCGTTTGGAAGCCGCATAATCAACAAGTGGCTGGGGGCGTTCATCATGCGAATGGTCGGGAAGAGTAGGGCAGAGATGTTCGAACTACCCCCTCGCGAGAATCTACAATTCCAACTGGACGAGATGTCCACGGGCATCAAGGGGGACTTCTTTGGGGGCGAGGAGCCAAACGGCTCCGACTACGCAAACTTCGGAATTCTTCGTTCCATGCAGGGCCTGAATGGGTTCGATATAGTCGAGGGGCACAATGTGGTTTCCCCCTGGTATGGAAGGATGCAGCAGCACTCCGGAGTTTGAATTACATAATTATCGGCAAGGTTCCTGATGCCAGCATCAGTCCTCCCACCACCTCTCCTCCTTTGGAGAGATGTCGAAGTCGGCCCGGCTGTGCAGAGTGTGTCCCCCATCTGAGAAGACGCGTATACTCACCGTTCCTTTGCGCCTCTCGGGGAACGAGGCGTCGGAGACATCGAGGTCCTCCAGCCACTTCCATCTCTCTCCCTCCTCTCCATGGTCCTCGTCTGAGGCCCCGAACGGGTAAATCGCCACCCAGGCGGAGCTGCTTCTGGGGGGGTCGTTGATCCTGAATCGAACTGGCCTGCCCTCAATCGCCTCCAACACCTCGATAGCGGGGGCCTTGGGGTCCTTGCGAGCAGGAGTGGGATTGGCCTTGAACACCTTTCGGGTGATGCCCAAACCAACGAGGGATAGCGAGCCGATGCCGGACATGATTGATCCGGCTATCATCAAGCCCATGGCTTCCACGACTCTCTCTCCATCCTGTATCCACATTGGAATCGGGTACGAGGCATCGCTTCTAGATGCTGAAATGTCAGTGTAGCCTGCCATACAACCATAGCAGGCCTGGCCGAGCTTCACCAGATCCCCTTTCTGTTCAGGCCAAACGTTTGCATCACACCCGCTTCCGTC
>DAJH01000052.1:37209-38136 GCA_002498925.1 Euryarchaeota archaeon UBA173
GTCATGGGCGATTTCAAGTTCGAACACCTGCCTCGTTTGGTCTGCATCATTCTGCTTTGCCCGTGACGTCCACGGATCGCTCATCCAGAGGCCCGAATGAGTAGCATTCACAGTCACAATCTCACAGTAGTCGTGCATCCCGTTATTATCGAAGTCCCCCGGTACCGCCTGGATGAAAACGATGAACCCCTGATCGCCCAGGCCGTCTGCATCAGTAATCCACAAACGAGCAGATGTGTCTCCTCCATAGTGGAGAGTTTCGGCTGAGATAGACCCAACGACAAGCAAGGCTATGCCGGGAATAAGGAGTATTACGGCGAACACCATACCCATCCAGGTCCACCTAGGAGCGGGCTTGCCGGTTTCGGCATAGGATTTGGCCCACGAAGAGATGAGAGCAAACGAAGCGCCCACTAACAGAAATCCACCAACGCCGAACATTATCGCGCCCGGAATTATCATTCCGAGATTCTCCTCGCCCGTTTGGCCTTGTCCCCCAATAAAAAGTGGTAAACCGCCACCGAACAGGAACATGCCAGTCACAAATGCGGTAATCACTAGACGCTTGTTTAATTGGGGTGACCGGTTTGCTGCTACAACATGTTTCGGCCTGACTGAGAAGTCTGTTCTCGAGTGCAGACTGTGTCCGCCGTCCGAGAAGACGCGTATGCTCCAATCCCCTTCTGATTGCTCAGGGAACGATGAGTTATTCACATCGATTTCCCGGAGCCATTTCCATCGCTTGTTTTGCTCTCCATGATCTTGGTCGCTCGCATTCGGCGGGTAGATGCCCACCCAAGCATCGTTGCTGCTTGGACGATTGCTGATTCTGAAACGAACGGGTTTGCCCACTACTGCTTCCAAAATCTCAATCCCATTGGTCGCCTGAGTTGTATGGGGACTAGTCGAAGCTCCCGCAGGAATGGG
>DAJH01000030.1:0-284 GCA_002498925.1 Euryarchaeota archaeon UBA173
CCTCATGTGCCTACTTCACTGAGTCTGAGAACGAATACTACGACCCTGACTGACAGGTCCCAGTCATTCCCTTGGTCCGGGTCGATACCGTCCACTGGCAGATCGGGGTCGCACTGGTCTGCCGTGATCGTCCACTCCCATGTTCCTTGCCCGAACCTCTCTCCAGCCTCGTTCAGGAGAATCTCTTCCAGGGAGGTCTTTGAGTCTGATGTAATCGTGTAGCCGCTTTCTGGATAGGAGTTCATCTCCCCTTTGTCAATAGATGCTGATGAGTTCAGAGTGAC
>DAJH01000030.1:610-51122 GCA_002498925.1 Euryarchaeota archaeon UBA173
TTGTCCTGCTGGGTGGAGGAGAATGAGTTCCATCCGGACTGCATATCTATCGATAGTGTGAAGTTGTCCTCGGGCCACATTATCGGCAGGATATCCCTGGCCAGAGTGAGTGTTGCATTTACCTGCATAACCCTCGCTCCCATGCCAGGCTCGTGATCTATTGTGAAAGACTGACCCTGCTCCAAGTAGCCAGACCACTCGAAGTCGAGTATCTGCTCTTCCCATACAACGTTGAAGGTCCGAGACGTGACCATCAGTGACCAAATCAGGGTAGAGGTGGCGCCCTTGTCGTCTACAACGGTGATGGAACCAGATCTGTTTCCTGATTCCTCTATCGTGAGTTCAGCTATTGGGGAGACAGAATCAGCATCGTTTGAAGGGACTCCGTCGTTATTGGAATCGGACATTATGTTGAAGTCCCAAATGAACTCCATACTGGCACCTTCGGGATCGAATGAATCACTGGCATCTAATATCGCTGTGTCTCCTGCCCTAATGTAGCCTGGAATTTCGAGGACCACCGTGGGGGCGGAGTTAACGAATACAGAAACTGATGCCCTGTCAGTCTCACCAGCATCGTTTAGGACGGTTACTCTGACATCATGGTAGCCTGGACTGATGAATGTGTGGCTAGCGACCCCTTGTTTGGTTGTCTTCTGGTTTCCATCTCCGAAATCCCACTGATACTCTTCGACAATTGTTGGGTTTGGTGTGGATGATTCCCTAGCGTCGAAATTAATCGTTTCACCCGCATTAATCTCTGTCTGGTCTGCATTTATCTCTGCATTTGGAGCGGAGTTTCCTATTCCGGAACAACCTGCTAAGGACGTAACTAGAATCATCGCTACTATTGCGAAAGTGGGGTGGGTTGAGCCCGTCACGGTACCCTTGCATGGACTTCTACTCATATGGCTGTTGGGTGCTTCGATGCGAAGTGCGCGATTGAGAGGGTTCATGGGAGGAGCGGTAGGGCGCATGTTTGTGTCAGGGATGTTTGAGGGCATGAGGGTCCTTGGATTCGACTTGGAGACAACGGGATTTGACTCGAGGTCGGAGCGAATCGTAGAGTTCGCGCTCGTTGGTAGTGATGTGGATGGCAGCCACATGAACGTCCAGTCATTGGTTAATCCTGGGAGGAGGATACCCTCGAATGCGACAGCGGTGCATGGGATCACTAATTCGGATGTTAGAGAGTCGGGTTCTTTCGATAGACACTTCGGGGAGCTGTCTAGGGCAATATCGGATTCTGTGATAGTGGGCCATAACGTGTTGGATTTTGATTGGAGATTTCTGGAGATGGAATGTTTGAGGGCTGGTGTAGAGACTCCGATTCCTAGGGCAATAGTGGACACCTTGGTTATTTCTAGACGGTTGAAGATTCCAGGGAGGCACAGACTAGGCGATCTTTGTCAGAAATTTGGGATTCCGCTAGAAGGGGCGCACAGGGCCGGGGCCGATGCCAGTGCAACTCTCCTTCTTCTGTGGAGGATAATGCAGAGCTATCCAGAAAAATTCGAAGGGACCTTGGATGAATGCCTGGACTCATTCTCTAATTGACTTCAGAAGAGGGGTCCAAGGGAGGACCTCTGACCAATCGCCCAGATGCATTACCTTGCCGTCGGCCTTGGCACTTCCAATGAAGATGGGGCCTTCGTGATTCGAGTCACACAGTTCTCTCATGTGGGTAAGTGCCTGATCCCTCAGCAAGGCTCCAAACTTCTGCTCTGACCTTCCGACCTCACCATCATCGCCGAGAGGAGGGGCTCTCTCGAAAAGTGCGGCGCCTGATTGGGGATCGAACCTCAATAGGTTGACCACTTCATCTCTGAAAACACCGCCCGGCGGCAGTGTGCCATCTCTACGTGCAGCCCACCAAGTGGGGCACCATGCTTTCCATTCGCAAAATCCACATGATTGGCTGTCTGGTGTTCCCTCGAGTGGTGTTTCGCTATGCCTCATTCCCTCCCATGCAGTCATGGCGTCATCCAAAACCGACGGTCCGTCCGCCCTATGGACGGTCTGATTCGCGGAATACCATCCTTCTGCATGAAGGGGCGGGTGTCCGGGATTGTTTTGCTTTAGGAGGTCCCTGTAAAACCTCAATTGGCGACTGACCTTTTCGTTTAGGTCTATTTTTGGTGGCTTCCCTGTTTTGAGATCAGCCACTATCCACCCCAAGGAATTGCCTTCTTCATCCAAATCGGCGACTAATAGATCCAGCCTCCCCATGAGGCGACCGCATTCGGAAACAAGCGTCCCCTCATTAGCGAGGACCATCGACTGGACCTCCCTCCACATCCCCACTGATACTTCTGAAAGTGCGGTCTTTTCCATCCTAGACTTTGAAAATAGGATGTTTAGCGCCCCGACTAATCCGTCATGTGCCTTTGTTATCATCTCGTCTTTCCATCGAGGATGACGTGGCGTATCGAGGAAAGTTGCCTTCTCCAACGCCCAATGGCGATCTAGTATCGCCTTGGCGGTTGGTGGTAACCATCCAATTTCTGACTCTTCCCTGTCGGAGATATCCAAGTTGCATATGTCTTCCACGGAGTTGTGTACAGCCGTACCCATGGCCGCTGGCATGCTAGCCTTTCTTGGCAGCCTCTGCCTAGATAGCCAGTACTTTCGAGGGCATTCTTCGTATCTGCTCCATGAAGATGGGGACAGTTGGTGAGCGACGAAATTATCTTCCATTTTTGGGTCCCCCGGTGCCTTCCTATGCTGTAGCGAGAGTGCCAAGTGTTAGAAGCACTTGCGCTCATTGGAGGCTATGAGCCCCGACCCTGTAATCGATATCGATGACGAAACTAATGCATCAGGCGCCCTGGTCATCAACTGCTTTCCTTCAGTTGGATTCGTCAGCAGCATAGTGGCACATTTCCTAGTGGACAAGTTGGGTTTAGAATTGATTGGGGGAGTGAGGCATCCGGGGCTCCCACCAGTCTGCTTAGTCCAAGACGGAATGCCCCTTCCTCCTATGCGATTCTATGGAGGGGAGCCGATTTGT
Organism: Euryarchaeota archaeon UBA173; assembly: GCA_002498925.1. Lineage (GTDB taxonomy): Archaea > Thermoplasmatota > Poseidoniia > Poseidoniales > Thalassarchaeaceae > MGIIb-O5. The sequence goes on from DAJH01000030.1 coordinate 3,621, forward strand.
ACAGTGGATAGATGTGATAAGGTGATTCTGATTGCTTCAGAAATCCAAATTTCTCCCGAATTGAAACTCCCAATTGCGAGCAAAATACTAGATTGGATGGGCGAGTCTGGGGCGAGTACTTCGATAATGATTGATTCGTATGCACATGGGGAGGGTCAGAAGCATTCGATCTTCGATGAGGATCAGTCGCCGGACTCCGTCGTTGGAATTGGGTCCACGGAAGCCGCCAAGGAAATTCTGAGTCAAATTGATGCCCCTCTGCTCAAACAGGGCGTAGTTGGTGGAATGACTGGCGTGATGCTTGGAGAGAGTAGGAGGAGGAGGGTTGATTCTCTAGCGATTCTAGCTGAGTCAGGTGGTGAGTTTGGAGGGGGTGGCATCCCCGATGCCCGGGCCGCTGCCAGAATTATTGAGTGCCTAGATGGGCTCCTTCCAGCCGTTCAACTTGACCCGGAGCCACTATTGGAAGAGGCTCAGAGGATTGAAGCGCAAATCAGGGAGATGATGGCCCTTAGCCTGAACTCAGAAAACGACGTGGTCAGTCCGCCAAGCACAATGTACGGATAGTCAGAACTCACCTAGAGTCGATTGCCTCTCTTCGGGCAGGTTCTCCAAGATTGCCCCTCCTAGGAGGCTATCTAGGTCCTCCTCGGATAGCACCCTCACCCCTAGCCTATTGGCCTTGTCGAGTTTTGAGCCTGCGGCCGAACCGGCCACTAGGTAGTCCAGCTTTCCCGAGACGGAAGATGAGATTTTGCCGCCCTTCGATTTTATGGACAGCGCTATCTCCTTCCTTGGCCTACTTAGTGTACCTGTGATGCAGAATGTTCTGCCTGAGAGGAGTCCTCCCTCCTCCCTAGCTTCCCCTTCCACTATCTCCAGCTGCGAGTAGAGGTCGAGGATGTCGGATTTTCTTTCTGCGACCCCGTCTAGAAGCAGCGCTGCTACGGTTTCCCCTATCCTTTCAATGGAAGTTAGCCTGTGTATTGATTGTTCTCTTTTTTCCAGCATTTCTATCAATTCTTCAAAGGTCCGAACCTCAGAACAAACGAGAGATGCGATTTCGGGGCCTATTCTAGGCAATCCGAGCGCAGAGATGAATTTGCTCAGGGTCATTGTTCGGCTGGACTTGAGCTCTTCCAAGATGTTTCTAGCAGATTTCTCGGCCATCCTCTCGAGGCCGAGGAGATCTTTCTCGCTCAGCCTGTATAGGTCTGCAAGGTTTGAGGCGAGGCCTGTTGAGCATAGCTGTTCTGCTAGCTTCTCCCCTATGCCGTCCATCTCCAGTTTTCTGCACCAATACAGGATGGCCCTCTCCAGCCTGGAAGGGCAATTCAGATTAGTGCACCTGATGAACGCTCCATCCTCAACCAGCATTGTTTTGCATCGAGGGCATTCGGTAGGCATTGCTACCTTTGTCCTTGGGGGGAGGGGGAGTTGGAAGGTCGTTCCATCTGAGTGCCTCCTTCCAGAGAGATCGGAATCTACGGCAGGCCCTAGGACTTCTACGATCTTTGGAATCACATCCCCCCTGCGTACCACCCTTACCTTGTCACCGATCATTAGCCCCAACCTTTCTACTTCACCTCGATTGTGGAGAGTCGTGCTCTCCACTGTAACTCCAGAGACTACCACTGGTGCGACTTTGGAGACGGGGGTTACGTTTCCGGTCCTACCGGTCTGCCACTCAACACCCATCAATACGGTTGTGGCTTCTTCGGGAGGGAATTTCCAAGCTAAGGCCCATCTGGGGTGATGCGCAGTTCTCCCCAATAGTGTTCTTTTGTCCAGTCTGTCAAGCTTGATTACAACTCCATCAAGCTCCCATGCCGCCTTGTCTCTCTGATCGGTCCACCTTCTGGTTACACGTAGTATTTCGTCCGCTGTTTCATGGTCGTCTTTACCCGAAATAACCTCATTTCCTGCAGCTTTTATCCCTATAGACTCCAGCCATTCTATGACTTCAGAGTCGAATGAGAAAGAAGGGGGCTCGGGACTGTCCGGATGTCTAGTGGATTCTGACGGGAACTCCAAGCCATAAGCCAGGAAAAGTAGGTCCTCTGCCCTTCCTTTTCCTGCATCAATGTGCTTCTGCCGCAGGGAGCCAGCGGCTAAGTTTCGGGGGTTCGGGGCGATCTCTGAATATTTGCTATTGAATATCTCCAGAGGCATCACCACCTCCCCACGAACATGACAATCTCCCTCCCATGATACTGCCTCCGGAACGTTTTGGATTCTACGAGCATTTGCTGTAACGTCCTCCCCCCTTGACCCGTTTCCTCGTGTAGCTGCTCGTACCAGCCTCCCTCTACGGTATTCCAGTGATAATGCAGAGCCGTCGAGCTTTGGCTGGCAGACGAACCTTCGACCATTTGCCGTTGTCTGAGAAACAAAATGTCTGACCTCTTCCTCTTTGCTGGCTTTGTCGAGGCTTCTCATGGGGAATTCGTGCTCAACCTTCACTGATCCGGGAGGGGGGTCGGAGCCTACTCTCGACAACTGCGGGTGATCGGGATCCAGCGATTTTAGCTGATTCCATATTTCATCGAATTCTGCATCACTGATCTCGGGTGAAGCTTCATTGTAGTAGAGATTCGAGTGTAACGCTATGAGCTTCGCTAGCTCTTCTACACGTGCCTGGTTCCCGGGGCCATCTGAGGACGCTCCCACCATGAATTTCGAGGAGGGGGTGCCCCCTTGAACCTGCGGTTTCAGCCCTTCAAACAAGGAGAAAATAGGTAAATTGGCCTCTGGATGGTCGAGTGGTGGGCCTGCCAGGATTTGAACCTGGGTCGCGCGACCCCCAGCCGCGAAGTATAGGCCAAGCTAACCTACAGGCCCCATTTGGGAACTGTGCGCACAAGTCGCACATCAAAGCCCTGTCGCTAGGGCTACTGCTCTCTTGGAATACTGAATGGAGCGACTTCGTCAATGAGTTCAACGTGCCCCAGGAACATTCTCCTGCAGCAGTACAGGGATAGCCCTGCATCGTCCATGGCCTTGTCAGGGTCTTCCCCTGCCTCAACAGCCTTCTTGTAACCCTCATATGCATGTGCGATAACCTTGCCACAGCTCCAACACCTTACTGGAATAATCATCCTTTTCACCTCACCTGTACGACTTCTGCCACTTCTTGCGGGCACCACGACCCATTTGATGCTTGGGTTCCTTTCTTCGAGGGTCATTTACAAGTAGGCTTCTGTCGAATCTGAGATACTCATCACGAAGTTCCTCGTCATCACCTTCGGCTCCACCGTTCCACTTCACCAGACCTCTGGCGATCGCGGTTCGGATTGCGTCGACTTGTCCCATCTGTCCGCCGCCTTCGACATTCACGATGACATCTACGTCACTGAGTCGGTTCATCGCCTCGGCGATCTGAACGGGTTCCAATGCCTTTCTCTGTGCGAGGCTGGGCCCCATGATGTGAATGGGCTCTCCGTTGACCCTGACAGTTCCCTTGCCCTTTCTTACTGTGGCTCTGGCAACTGCAGTCTTCCTCTTCCCACTGGTGTTAACTGCGACTTTCTTTGTCTTCTTCCTTGCCATATCACTCGGCCTCCCATCTTGTTGAGTCGACCCCTAGGGCTGAGCTTATTTCGCCCAATCGGACAAACTTGAGCGGAAGAGGCCTGTCGATCCCTGTAGTGTCGCCCCACGAGTGTCCGTCTGGTAGCTCGTCGCCACTTAGATTCGAGGGGGTTCCTATCATGACCCTTAGGTCCCTGAGTGAGTTCCTGCCGCTGCTATTCTTTTGGTAGGGGAGCATTCCTCTTACGGTCCTCTTCATAATCTGGTCTGGCATCCTTGGGAAGAATGGTCCCTTCCTCGCGTGATTAAGTTTGTACTTAGCCCTGTAGTCCCCTAGTACTCTCTGTCTTGGACCGGAGACTATTGCCTTCTCCGCATTCAGGATGATTACCCGCTGCTGACCGCCATTCTTTCGGGCCGTCAACATGGCGGAGGCAACATGGCTAGCTAGTCGTCCGAGGATCTTGTCACTAGCATCAAACACTAGAGTACTAGAATTATCCAAGGATCCTCACCTCCTTGCCCTCCGGATTCTCCTCCATCAATTCTCTGATGGTCAAGACGCGTCCTCCTGCGCCCTCAATCTTGGTCCTAGCTCCGGCACTGACACTGTATGCGGCGACGCTAGGCTTTCCCTCGACATCACCGCTTCCGAGGAGCTTGCCTGGGACGAGTATCATCTTCTCGTCAGCAGCATGCCTCGACAGTCGGCTTAGGTTTGGTTCTGCCCAATTGCTTCGACTGGTTTCCAGTCTACGCGCTACGTCTCGCCACAGTGCCGAACCGGTGGACCTGCTCTGCTCCTTCAAGTCGCCAATCAAGGCGACAAGGGACTGGTTGGTCTTTCTGTTCTGCTTACTCATATGACTCCCTCGACGTTACTCGGGTAGCCGCGCCACCTGAGGCCGTGTTATGAATGCTACGGGCGCCCCATAGGGGCGTGCGTGGCCGGCCAAGCGGCTAGGAGCGGGTGGTTTCGCACTGATGCTCAGATTCTGAAGTTGTCATCGGGATTGTCCTCGTCCACTCCAGCAAGCCTTACCTGGCCCTCAGAGTCTACGAATTCTCCAGCCTTTGTTACCGAGCTGTACATCTCAGACTCGTTTGATGAAGTCCTCAAGAGCATGCTGTCCCCAAGAGACGCGGTCATGTGACTGATGATGGACTGCAAAGTGGCTATTGCCCGGTCTCTCTGATCGGATCCTATTTCGTGATCTGAGTATCTTGCTTCCTCGAAAATCGCAAAGAACTCATCGAGATCCTCGGGTGGTGCTATCCCTCCAAGCATTGAGTTGAGGGCATCCTCGAACTCCCTGGTAGTCTCGTATACCTTCTTCATGGCCCCTCTCGAACGGAAGTACCTGACTAGGTCCTTGTAGCAGTTGAAGATGGTCTGAATATAGTCATTTGAGGCCTTAAGGGACATCAGGGAGTCTGTCAGTATCCCCCGGATAATCTCGATTCTCCTTCTCTCGGCGTAGTTTCTGTACATTATCGCGCCGATGAGTATGGCGAAAGACAGAGCTATCAGGAGTACTACGGTGACTTGGGCGGTGAAGAAGCTGGTTTCACCTTCTGCCACAGTTGTATCCAACTTAATCAACGGGGTATTCTCAAGCGACTCTTCCTGGAAGAATGATGATCCTTGGAATTCTACTGTGACTCTCCATTGACCGTTTACAGCGCATGGCCCTCCTTGATCGCATTCAACTTGGCCTGGTATGTCATTGCCAGTGTACATGAATTGGAAGTCAGCAACGCCTTGCTCGTTCGTCACGTCATATATCGGCTGAGTATTCACGTATCCCGATCCATTCCAGTACTGAATTCTGAAAATCACCGTCTCGCCTAGCACTGCAACATCTAATCGGTCCCTGAGTATAGCAACGGAGCCAGTGATATTGTCACCGACACTGTAGCCGACAGGATCTGCCCAGTGATTCTTGAGTAAGATGTCGACTCTGCTTCTGACTAGTACTTCTATGTCCATGAATGAGCTGTTAACGACTGGCGTAGTCTCTGCTCGGCAGCCGCCTGGTAGCTCTCTTTCTGGTTCATACGCCACTCTCAGTGTTCTGAAGCCTTCTAGTGACTCCCCATCTGGTTCCACTCCTCTACGACTTGGATTGTCGTCAGGATCGCCTGAGAACCACTTCACCCAACCAGTTCCATCCTCGGTAGTCATGGTGGCTATTGGCCTGGTGTTTGTCTCTGGGTTGATGTAGATATTGAGGCATTTGCCGCCTATCGGATTACCATTTACCTGAGTCAGAAGAGCTTCAACGTGGAATGATTCTTTCAAGTAAAGAACGGGGAATACTGAGCCGTTCTGGAAAGTGAAAGTATCGACGTCGGACCTGAATGGCCCAGCTTCCAAAATCTGTGTAGTGGAATTCGAGAAAACGGGGAACACACGAGTTGAGGTTGCATTGCTGTACCTGAACCTGTCATTGTTCTCGTAGGAGTTGAACTGGATATTCACTCTAGCTTGCCCGGCCTGAACACCAGTTAGGGGGCAGATAATGTCGAACAGCCCGTTGGCATCCGTTGTTCCTGGCAGACAGGAGACTACTCCGAGTCCGGCGTCTATCATCTCGTAGGTAACTCTGATTGCCCTGTTGGATAAGTTGGCTCCAAGCTCGTCCTGCAATTGTCCGGTGACGATCATTGGCTTCTCTATTGGCTGCCCGGTAGTTGGATCGATTTCAGACGTGTATACTATCTGGTCGTCAACTGATAAGTCGGTTCTGCCGATTAGGCTGAATCCATCGACCTGGAACTGCATGACCTTGCGGTAGTGATCGCTGTTGACGATTTGTGTGCATGGGTCCCATGCCCCGGAAGTTGCTAACATTTCTTGATCGAGTGGATCGCAACCCTCGTGCGGGAGGTTCTCTGCGAATCTCAGTATGACGTTCACGGGTCCGAATCCATCGGGTAGGAACGAGTCTGGGTCGTCTCGCAGAAGTTGTGGGTCCAACAGCATCTCGTGATGTATAGTGCCTGCATTCGGGCAGAGCGTATCGATTATCTGTCGGTGGGTTCTATCCTCGAAGTCGGTTCCTTCCATGATCAGGAGCACCTCGCCACCATTCTCATCACAGCCATCCAATGCCTGACCTAGGTCCTTCTCGAATGCTGTCCTGTTGTCATCTGTGACCTGTCCGGAGAACTCCCAGATATCGCCTGCTTGCCGGATATTGGGAGTCGTACTCTGGAGGCTGACATAGGTTCTTGACACCACCCAGAGGTACGTATCAGAGGTACTGCCCTGTCTGAACGGATCGCCTGGGTATGTGTAGCCAAGGGAGAAGTTTCCTAATTCGTGGAATTCGTCTATGGTCAGGTTGACCTTGAAAACGCCGTTATTGTCGGTTATCGCGACTCCCGCGGAGTTATCGGCGGACCACGTGTAATTTATCGGGGCGTCCCTGACTGGCTGGTATGCGTTGTCTATCAGTCTCGCCTCTATGGTAACATTCTGACCCCTGTAGAGACGAGGTATTGTGTTGTATTGGAAGTCTGTTGTTCCGATTACTGAGACGTTGACGTAAGCACCTGTCGGTGCGAGAACCGTAGTTTGGTTTCCGGTGAAGTAGAAATTTGAGTTGGTGAAATCAGCCCTTATTCCGTAAACTCCTGCCGAGTACTGGGAGTACCATGTCCAATTGTAATCGAATTGGGCCACTCCGTTAACCATGTCTGGGACTCGTGCATAACCAGTCTCAGTAGAGCCTGCGAATACCCCATTCCCATCTACGTCGACCTGTAGTGCCATGGGATCAAAGGGCCAAGGCGTCATGGTGCGGTTCCATACGGAACCGATGACTCTCAGGGTCTCCCCTGTGAACATCTCTGGTACTATTTCACAGCGTACTTCGCTCTGAGGATCTAGCGGATCGACCGGACCACACGGTGGGACGTTGAAATCCCCGCCGTTCTGCATAGCGATGAACCAGTGTGTTCCATTGGAGGATAGGAATGGCCTAAGATTGGCCGCCTCCCCTGTTAGCGTCTGCGGATCTCCATCCCAGAGCATCGAGTACTGCTTACCTAGGCTCACTTCTGAATAGTCCAAATTAGCATTGGATAGCGAGGGGGCGTGGAAGAGAGCCCTCCATGCTCCGAAGGACGAGCCTGTGAACTGTGTGGAGTCCCAGAAGTAGACTGGCCTGATGGATGGGGTGATGATGTCAGCCTCGACGTACATCCTGTGCATCGAACGAATGTAGAATGTCTCTGTATCGCTGCCTTCTAGGTATGGCCACGGGAGCTCTGAGCCGAGATCTGGTCTCGAGAATGCAATGAATGCATAATCTCCAATTGGGAGGCTAGTCGCGGTGTAGTTGTATCTGCCCACCACATTGTGTGTCTTGGAGAACTCGTTCCAAACGATCTCCTCATAGCCTCCTGGCACGGCTCCTGGCCCATTGTCCATGGTTGAATTCCATTGGACCTGCTTCCAAATCCCCTGGCTTCCTGATGTCTGAACGAATGTCAGAGAGACCCATCCCCCTGAGTCGGCCCTGTAACCGTACCCGTATCCGTCGAAAACGGTCGGGTGTGTGGTATTGCCGAATGGTCCGCCTGAAACCGTGAAGGACACAGGGGCGTATGGCAATTTATTATCGAATATTCCTCGTTCCCAATCAGCGGCATAGTGCACTTTGTAGTCCACGAATAGTGGCTGCTCGTCACTTCTGAAGTACGTCCAAGCTACATAGTCGATGGTCGTGTTGGCCCTTATCTCGACCGGTAATGGCTCCGTTGTTGCGCCATCGTGGATGAACATCTCTGTAACTTCCGCATAGATGTCGTAAGTCGTATTGGGTCCGACGGCCAAGTCTTCAGGGAACAGGTACTGACCTACCTCGAAGTTTCCATTCTCATCAGTGAGGACGTTGATTGTCTCCAATGCCTTGGTCCCATTTGCCGCCCAGTCAATATGGACTTGAACAGGTAGATCGGGGGCCGGGGTAAATACACCCTGGACCGGATCTAGCCAATTTACAGTGCCGTTGAACTTGGCGGGATAAAGTGCGTCGAGCCACAGGACGGAGTCCGTGGTGAGTGTGATTCTGGTTGGAATCTTGTCATCCTCGTCAGGTATTCCGTCATTGTCCGAGTCCCAGTCAGAAGAGAGGTTCCAGTCCTCCTCGAGATGGTCCCAATCGACGTCTGTTCTATTATCCGCGTCGTCGTCGTTGTCTATTGCGTCGGGACCTGTGCTTGGATCGGACGGATTTGCGATTCCAGACCCGTTTCCGAAGTCGTCGTGGTCCCAAGGGTTCGTGGACTCAGAATCAAATCTTGTGGGCCAAAGCATCACTTCGTCCTCGTCCAGCATTCCATCGGCGTCGTCATCCTCGTCGATATCATCCCTTAGTCCATCGTTGTCATGGTCCCAGGGCGAGATGAATGGCGTAGCTCCAGCCATCTCGATTACGTTGACTAGTCCATCAGCATCCCAATCGTCTTCTGATTTACCATCGGGAATTCCGTCATTGTCATGGTCCCATGGGCTCTGCTCCTCTCCGACGAAGCAAAGCAGCTCCTGGGCCGAGTCCAGAATTCCATTGTTATCGTCATCTGGGTCCTCGCCATCCGGAATTCCGTCATTGTCATTGTCTACGTCATAGTACTTGGGAGACATCAGACCTTGGCCGAGTACCCCCTTGTCCCATACTGCCTGATACCAACCGTCTTGGTCGGGATCGGTGTCGGTGCCATCGTCGTCGTTGTCGTCACAGTTCGAACCTGTGAAGAATGAACCCGGGGGTTCGGTTCCGGCATCGTCATCGAGATCATCGTTACTGTCTACTTCGAAGTAATCCCATATCCCGTCGTTATCATCATCAATATCCCAGTGATCGTAGACACCGTCGAAGTCGTCATCCAAATCTGCAGTGTCATTGAACATGCACTGTGGGTCCATATTGCCCGTCACGGGGGCACCGCAGTCGTCATCAGGGTCAACGTCATTGTTGAGAAGGTCGGCGACCTCATCTGGGAAGAAATTTGCATTGCTATCAGCGGTCCACTGGAATAATCCGTTGTTGAGTCCGATGTAGGCAATGAATAGGTCCCTATTATTCTTGATCTGATTGTATGAAACAGCTGCTGTGGGACTAGGGTTGCTCCCCGGATCGAAGGTGAACCAGAAGCAATTCTTGTTGCATGTCCACTGGCCATTGGAGTTGTTGCCAGTATAGGCTCCGTCATCCTGCTGTGCGTCTGGCCTGGTGCTGTATGGAGTAGTGTAAATCAACTGACCAGTCTGTGTCGCGTCCAATATCGGGTATCCGTAGAGCCAGGCGTACGCCAGACCGCACGCATTGTCCTCTGCAACGCCCTGGAGAACGGCCCAGAGAAGGGTTGCTCCGCAGCTATTGTCATCGAATGAACCACCCATCTTGGGGTCATTGATGTCTAAGACTCCGTCGTTGCCTTCATCTTGATCCCACCAGTCTGGCAGCCCATCTGCATCTTGGTCTGTGTCTATTCCATTGATCAAGGAGTCTCCATCGATATCTATGTCAAAGAAGTTGTCTCCGTTCCAGGGGCTCCACTTCATCAGCACGTACCAGTACATCTGTGGGACCTTCCCGTTTGTGAGAGGGACCGCAGTATCGTCGTAACCATTGTAGTTCAGTACGAACTTATTCTCTACAGAGAACGGGTTGAACATCCATGATAGGTTCCAATAGAATGGATGTCCAATGTCGGCAGCGTAGATTTGGCCGTCGTCTGATCCGTCTATTGGATCGCCGTCGCTATGGGAGTATGATTGGCCTGTGAATGGATCCGTGTTGTCGATATCGACGAATCCACAGTTTCCGTCATCGGGATCGTAGTAGTCGGACAGGCCGTCGTTGTCGTCGTCCCAATCCTCGTCGTTTGCTAGACCGTCTCCATCGACGTCCGTGTCTATATCATTGGGTCCGTCGTCTCGGAACTTCGACCCATTCAGTAGGTGGAGGTCATTATCATCATCGAGATCGCAGTTTGGATCGATGTCGAGCCAATCTAGAATTCCGTCGTTGTCGTCATCGACATCCTCCCAGTTGTTTATGCCGTCGCCATCCCAGTCATTGTTTCCTGTGTATGACTTTCTTTCAGTGAAACAGCGGGGGTCCGAGTTCACGGGGTTAGGGTTTGAGAGACTGGGGCAATTCCATGTTGCCACTAGATCCTCGCTAGCGTTCATGAAAGAGTCTTCTTCGTTGGTCACTCCATCATCATCTAAGTCAAACGGAATGTTTCCAGGAATTGCAATCGGGGAGCCTACGGGGTTGTCGGGGAACTCTGAACCTCCCATGTCTGTATCGATCCAATCCCAAACCAAATCGTAGTCTTGGTCTATTGGGCGATACCTATCATCATCGAGATCTCTGTCATAGTCAATCTCGCAGTCCCTACCGGGAGTTGTGATGTTGTAGTTGATCGGGTAGTCGCCCTCTCCATCGCCGTTGGTATCGGTCTGCAGGCATGTATCGGGCACCCCATCGTTGTCGTCGTCCACGTCATACATATCCGCTAGTCCGTCGTTGTCGTCGTCAGTGTCTGCCGAATCAGGGGTTCCGTCGTTGTCATTATCGGGGTCTAGGAAATTTGGAATTCCGTCGCCGTCTAGGTCTCCGTCAAAGATCTCGGTGAAAGCCTGTGTTCCGTTTCTGGGATGCCAGGCCTTCTCTCTCTCGACAAAGTCCACGCCGCCGACGTAGTCCATGTATGATGTATTGGCAACTACTCTGGCGCTATCCCAAAGTGAGGCCGAGGAGGAGATGTTTCCTGTGAGGAGGCTGTCCCATGGGTTCTCGTCCCATAGGTCGATGACGCCATCGTTATCATCGTCGTCATCGAAGTAATCCTGATGCCCATCTTGATCAAAGTCGCAAGGCCATACGAACTGGTCTATCCTTCCATCGTTGTCGTCGTCCTCGTCGTATGAGTCTGGTCCCGAACCGTCTGTATCGTCATCGGTTACTCCATCGTTGTCGTGGTCCATTGGGTTCTGGTCTACTCGGTATCCGACGCCGACCGGTGTACCGGTCCACGGGTGCACGGTAGATGGGACTAGGTAGCGGTCCATCGAGACGTTCCGCGGATCTGCTCCCTGTGAGTAGTCGATTGGCCCCTCTAGGATTCCGTCGTTGTCGTCGTCCCAGTCAAACTCGTCAAGAACGCCGTCGTTGTCGTGGTCAAACTGGTGTGTTCCTATACATCCATCGAACATTTCGATTAGGTCGTTGATTCCGTCGTTGTCGTCGTCCAAGTCATTCAGGTCGTTGATTCCGTCGTTGTCGTGGTCTTCGGTATTTGTTTCTTCCAAGAAGAACCCGTAGCTAGAGTCCAGATTCAATGCCGATGGGTCTGACACCTTCCCGTAAACTGACATTGGGTCGTGAAATGACGGGTTCATGAACTGCTCATGGAAGAATGGGTTCTCAGCTGCTGGCTGGCCTTGTGAGCCCCCTGCCATTGGACCGTCTGCTTGGTGAAATTGCTGAAATGCGGTTCTCTTAGCCACATCTCCCCAAACGGATTCCTCTTCGTCGTATTTCTCAAAATCCTGGAAGGAGTACATCTGCGTACTGAAGAGCATGATCGCTACCATCATTATCGCAGATAGTGCCTTTCTAGGGTTCTCTTCCTTCTCCATATTACCAGCTCTAACTTTCATTCGACCACCAAGACGTCCTTGATACCCTGGTTTCACTTATGAAAGAAGTGTACAATAAGCGGAAAAAGTATCATCACCCAACTTGAGTATCAATCGCGGGTTAGTTTGGTTGAAATTGGGCTATTACCCCAAGGGGGCGGGGGAATCGAAGAAAGGTCCTTGGTAATTCGATATTGTAATCACTCCCGATGATATGGCGATCCCCTGTTTATTTCACATGCTCTGTAGATCTGTTCCATCAGCATTACAGCGGCCATTTCATGTGGGAACGTCATCATGGATAGGGAAATTGATGGGTACTTCTCCTTCATCTCCGAGCTGAATCCATCGGCTGGCCCTATTGCCATATTCAACGTCTTTTCCGACATCGAGGAGTCTTCAATGATTCTGGCAAAATCTAGACTTGATGTTTGCTTCCCTCTTTCATCTAGAATTATCACATCGCCGGGGATGGAGTTGATTCTTTGCTCGTACTCCTGTGTTGATTGCCTCCCTGAGTGGAGTTCTATGCTGATACCCCTGGTGGACACTCTCTTGGCATAGTTTTCAATCATCAATCTAGCTCCACCGTCCTTGGGCCTGCCATGAAGATGGACGACTACACGTGCCATGAAACGGGAGGGGGGTCCACTCCTTGATAGGTTCGCAAAGCATCAAGAAACCTGACCATGTCGAAGGGGTGACTAAGATGGGATGGTGGCCGTTCAGAAAGAGGCGTGAACTCGCCGGCAATGACCCACACATGAAGGGAGCGAGAGCTTGGATTCAGGACCTCCGGGAGATTTGCGAGAGGAATTACGAGAATCCCACGAGAGGGCAAAACAGAGTAAGAGAGATGCAAGTAGAGTGGACTGACTCCCATGCTCAAGGGGAGCTTGACGATTCTCTCCTGCAGGGTCTTGACAGAAGGGCATTCAGGCTACTCAGAGCCGATGAAGCGGAGTGGATAATGTGGCTCGATGACGAGGGTTTCTGGGAGCCTGGGTGGAAAGGCGGTTTCGACAGCGAGTGATTTGTGATGTTTTTCTGGATCGGTTTGTTCCTCGTGGTGGGGATTGGGGTGCTGTCGTACAGCAGACACCAGCCATTCCCAGAGGTTAGCAGTAGGTTTGCCTACCTGCTTATTCTGATATCAGTGGTTTTTTGGATCTCAAGTACGGCGCCCAGGCCCACTTCTGATTCTGTTCCTGCAATTACCGCTGCTCTGGTAGGTGGAGTCTCCGTTGTCGTCGGAGTTAGGCACATGACCGTGACACACAAGGACGTCCTACTGGCTCCATTCGGAGGTGTACTGATGTGTGTGGGCACGATTAGTATGCTATCAGAAAGGTGGGCTGAGGCAGTTCAGTGGGAACAAATCGGATCATTCGTAATAGCCTCCCTGATAGTGATGCTCGAGATATATCTGATATTCCGAGGGCTGGTTATCGGGGTCAAGGGCTTGTCCTGGTCAAAGTCGGGCCTGAGGCAGGTCAGGAGGGGGCTTATCGACGGACCGAATGGTGCTATATCCCACTTCGAAAAGTCATGGGATTCAGAGGATCAATGGCTTACTGCGATGAGCCATGCAGCACTTTCTATGATTCATGCCCATAGGGGCGACTCTGGAAAGGAGTCGTTTCATGAGACCGAATTGGGGAAACTCGGTGGTTGGGAGTCAGTGGATGAGTCTTGGAAGGTAGCCATTCGCGAGTCGTTGGACCAACTTTGACATCGGGGATGTTGATATCACCAAACCCGGCCGCAGGGTTCAATGGTTCGTATCACGAAGGTCCACACTGGTGGCGGAGATGGTGGCGAAACATCTCTCGTAGATGGCACTCGTGTGGGTAAGGAGCACCCTAGGGTGGCTATTTACGGGGCGATCGACGAAGCTAACTCAGCAATTGGGATCGTCCGTTCAGAGATAAACAGAGTCGGTTCGGGAGCCGTCAAAGGTCGTCTTGTTGAGGCTGATCGAATGCTCGGCATAATCCAACAGGAGTTATTCGATGTCGGTGCTGAATGCGCTTGCCCCCCGGGAGGCGTCCCAGAGCAGATGTCCATAATCGGATCTGATGCCGGAGAGAGATTGGTTGAGGAGATGGATCGCATGCTGGAAGATTTGGAGCCCCTTTCATCCTTCATACTCCCCACTGGGAGTCCTGTGGTTGCGCACTTGCACATGGCTCGTACCATTGTCCGGAGAGCAGAGAGGGAGGCTTGTGCTCTTCGTGAAGAGGTTCGAGCTGAGGTAATCAGCTACCTCAACAGACTCTCGGACCACTGCTTCGTACTCTCTCGCTGGCTTACAGGGGATGAGGGGGAGACGCTTTGGACCCCCCTGGGCAAGCGAGGGGGGTAGTCGGTGTCTTGGTTTCAGAAATATCTACGTGCACATTCCTTTCTTGGTTTTGATGATTCTGTAAATGGCTGGTCAGACTTAAGCCGGAAACACAAAATTGTGATGGCCTTCAAGATATTGCAGGATTTATTCGGGGTTCTAATCGTATTGGCGCTTACCAGTGTCGCAATAGATTGGTTGTTTTGATTGGCCTGTGGAATCAGACTGCCTTGCCTGTCTGCTGAATGTGCATTCTCGCCGATCGTAGGAGTTCCTTCTCCTGTTCAAAGGTGACCATTGACTGGGCGCTATCAAAGTCCATCCAGAGGTAATTGGTGTGTTCGACGGACAAGCTGACGTCGATTTCTTCCGTGTGTGCAATGTACCAGAAGACCTGCTTAGGAATGCTGGAGCCACGCCTCTTGAAGGTGTACTCTGTTCTGGAACTCCAAGAGTCATCGATAGAGAAGGCCTGTATCCCGGTCTCCTCCACAAGCTCCCTTGATGCCGTGTCATGATGGTCCCTGTCCCCTTCCTCCACATGTCCCTTGGGAAAGCTCCAGTGACCCTGTGGGTATTGCAACAGTAACACGCTGTCAAAGTTGACCAGAATGAAACCGCAGGAGGTTTCCATCTTGCTGCCAGCGTTCCCTCCCATGGACCCACAGAATGGGATTCAGATGAAAACATTCCGAGTGATTCGATTGCGAAACCACCATTGGGGAGGACTTGGCGAGTTGTATCATGGAAGTCGACCCGTTGTCTTTGGATATCCGAAGAATCGTTACTGACAGCGACTTGGATGGCGTCACTACGGCTGCAATCCTGAAAAGGTGGTGGATTGATGCGGAGGTCGTCTTCGGCCACCCTGGTGAGCTTCGAGCAGGCCTTCTGGATGACAAGATTGACTCTTTCACAGCCGTTTGTGACCTTCCTCGGCACCCCAATTGCGGATTGAGCATTGATCACCATCAGTCGAACCGCCCTGCCTCGGACACCGAGGACAATGCCGTGATTGTGTGGAGAGCGACTCCGTCTGCCGCCAGAATAGCATACGACTTAGTGGGAAAAAGGGTGGATCTGAGTGATCTGACCGACTTCATGGAGTGGGTGGACAAGTTGGATGGCGGGGGCATTTCGAGAGATGAGTACATGTCAGACGAGCCAGCAGTATGGCTAGGGAGAGTAATCGACGTAGGAGAGGGGACCGCCTTGGAAATTATGGAAGGCCTGACCAGGGGGGACTCGATAGAGGAAATACTGTCCATTCCCTCCGTCGCGCAGAAGCTCTCTGAGAGGAAGGTCGAGAGGGAACAATTGACCAGTATCATCTCAGAGAGGACCCGTGTCGTGGACAGGCTCGCTATTGCCAGGCTTGAGGACCTCGGGATGCGCTCGAATGGGTACCACATCACCGCACACGTCGGTGATGATTGCGATGCGTGCATGGTGATACACGGCAACGTAGGGGCCTCCTTCGGAGAGGAAGGGAGATACCCGGTGTCAGCCTCTTTCTATACCAATTCCTTCCTTCACAATGAGGGCGGGATATTCGATCTGACCATGCTGGCGACGAGCCTTGACCCAGATGGGGGAGGGCATGCGAATGCCTGTGGATGCAGGATCCAAGCACTGGAGGGGGGCGAAAGGGCGGATAGGGGAGTAGTCGAGGAAGACATAGAAGCCAATATCGAGATTTGGCTGGAAATGTGGTCTAAAAGATAGCCTTCTCCGAACGAATGGCTACATACATGAGTTAATCAACTGAAATCTCATGTCAGAATCAATGCTACCTTCATTCAACGTTCTTGGAGAGGAATTGGAAACCTGTTCTACCTCGCCTCTCACAGGATGGTACCGCGATGGGTGCTGCAACACGGACCGGAAAGACCGTGGCTTGCACACGGTTTGCTGTCTCGTTACCGAGGAATTCCTGGAGTTCGCGCGTTCCCGTGGGAACAATCTGATTACTCCTGCGCCCGAACACAATTTTCCCGGCCTCATCCCGGGAGACAGGTGGTGTGTCTGCGCGCAGACTTGGCAGGATGCTGCCGAAGAAGGCGTGGCTTGCCCGGTGGTAATGTCAGCAACCCATGAAGAGACGCTTCAGATTGTATCATTGGAGCTTCTGAAGCAGTATGCAGTCTAGTGGGTGTTTGGTACTGGTGATTTAGACATGCGGAGCGCTCGAAGTGTAACTGAAATTGTCCCGACGCACGTTGTTCGGGAGGGGGGCGGATTCAAGGTACGCAGGCCATTCAGAATGGGAAGGGTTCTGAGCCCGTTTCTGTTAATCGACGAGATGGGGCCTGTGGATTACGGGCCGGATGAAGCTGTGGGGGCTCCTTGGCACCCACATCGAGGATTCGAGACGGTGACATATCTCCTAGATGGAAGAATGAGGCATGAGGACAGTGCTGGAAACAACGGAGAGTTGAACCCTGGGGACGTCCAATGGATGACTGCCGGCCGGGGCATTATCCATTGCGAGGAGCCTCATGAGGACTTTCTGAGGACAGGGGGGAGGATGCATGGTTTCCAGATCTGGGTAAATCTCCCAAAGGCCCACAAAATGATGCAACCGAGATATCAGGAGGTTCCTTCCTCGGAATCCCCCTTGGTTGAACAAGACGGCGTATGGGCACGTGTAATTGCAGGCGAATGTATGGGCACGTCATCATCGATCGACACCAAGATTCCGATTACTCTGATACACGTCAAGATGGAGGCTGGTTCTCAACTCTTACAACAATTCGAACCCGGCCTGAATGGTATGATCTACGTCTTTGGGGGAGAGGTTGTAATCGACAATGGCCTTCGGATGAAAACTCAACCTATTTCACACGGACTAGGTACCAAGCAACAGATACAAGACGGTGAGTTGGGGATTCTCTCAGAGGGTGAAGAGATCATAATTCGATCAACTTCGGCTTCCGAATTCCTGATTCTGGCTGGACCGGAATTGGATGAGCCAATAGAGCGATATGGCCCATTCGTCATGAACACCAGAGAGGAAATCCGACAGGCGTTTCTGGATTATCAGAATGGTACATTTGTAGATTAATAATTGATGTATATCTTATTATTAGATTTTCTTAAATACATATTATTCTGTCATAAGCATGTTGAGGTAGAATGAGCGACGAGAATGAATCAGACAGGAGGATTCCTGTGACTGTATTGACTGGTTTCCTAGGGTCGGGAAAAACTACGCTACTGAATCACATACTGTCAAGCACAGAGCACAAAATGAAGTTTGCAATTATCGAAAACGAGTTTGGCGATATTGGCATCGATGAGAATATCCTAGTTGAGAGCTCAGAAGAGAGCATAATTGAGGTTATGAATGGATGTATATGCTGTACCGTGAGAGGGGATCTCACGGAGTTACTTGATCAAATGTATGAGAGGGTAAAGGACTTCGATGGGGTTCTGATTGAGACAACGGGACTAGCTGATCCGGCCCCTGTGGCACAAACCTTCTTTGTCGACGAGCGGGTTGTTGACCGTTACAAGTTGGATGGTATAATCACGGTAGTTGATGCTAAACACATCATTCAGCACGTTGAGGAGGAAAAGCCAGAGGATGTCGAGAATGAGGCCGTTGAACAGCTCGCCTTTGCTGATCGGATTATGTTGAACAAGATTGACCTTGTTTCCGAAGAAGAGCTCGAGGAGGTTGAAAGCAAAATTAAGACCATCAATGGGTTTGCTCCAATCTATCACACCCAGAATAGCTTGATTGATCCGGAGAATTTGATCAACATTGGTTCATTCGATTTGGAAAGAACATTGGAAATGGATCCTGAATTCCTCGATACAGATGCTGAACATGAGCATGACCAACGTGTTACATCTACGAGTTCAAAGTTTGAGGGGGAACTGAACGTGAATAAATTAGAAAAGTGGATTGGGGAACTCATGCGGGACAAGGCAGAAGACCTGTTTCGCTACAAGGGAGTGCTTGCTGTAAAGGGCATGGATCAGAAGTTTGTTTTCCAAGGTGTGCATATGCTCTTTGGGGGCGATTTTAGCAAGGAAATAGGACTTTGGAAGGAGGGGGAGAAGAGGGAGTGCCGTTTCGTATTTATTGGCCGAGACCTCGATCATGAGGCCCTCCAGGCGGGACTGATGGAGTGTAAGGCGGAGGAGCTTCGCTTCAATGTCGGAGACACCGTCTATGCCAATATTGGAGAGTTCACAGAAGGCAAGGTTCTGAAATGCTGGGATCAAGGCAATCCCTACCGAGTTGAGATTCAGGACGAAGAGAAAACGAATGTCTGGGTTCCTATTGACAATGATGATTACGTCCTCGGTTAGATTCTGTTGGATGAAAACTGCAGTTGGTTTCTCAAAGTGAGGCCGGGTAATATGCAAGCTCGTGTTGTCGTCTGCAATGGATGCTGTTGTGGGCGCGTAGAGAAGGGTCACAATGAGGTGCCCGTCGATTCATTGGAGAAAGCGTGGGATGAGCATGGGCTTGGAAGAAGCGTCAAACTGATCGTTTCAGATTGCCTCGGGCCTTGCAGTATGCACAATGTCTCGTTATTGAATACCGAGCGAGGTAAGACTTGGCTAGGTAAGCTAAGTGCAAAGGAGCACTACGAAGCGCTCGTTGGATGGGCATTGGAATTCTCCCAACATGGTGTCGAAGGGGAGCTCCCGGAAATCCTAACTCCTCATCTATTTGAGCCCAAAGATGAATCTGACTAAGAGAACCAAGGGTGTCGCCCAAAATGATTCCTCGGCACTTCTTCCCTGTAACGAAGAACGTAGTCGATACCTGATAGGACTGAGCGTAAGTACCTCTCGAGGCGTGGCCTCACATATGCCCCGTGAAGCAGTAATGAGGAGATTCGGTTTCGGCCAACATACAGATACGGGAAAACTGTGATTGTTAGTTTGCAACTGTTCTCTGAAATGGGGATTAGTTTCCAGTCTACGAATGATTGGGGCCCTCCCTCCTCCCCAATCAGCAAATCGAATCCCTCGTTGGGGGACCATCTAAGGAAATCTCTGATGTATGTCAGGCCGTTTAGGTACACCAACTCGTCCTTATGCCCATGATCCCCCCAGATGAGGGCTTCATTGGTTTTGCAGAATGGGTGGCACTTCAGGAGATGCCCTGGTGAACTGATTAGCTCCCACACTTGTTCGATGCCTCGGTCAAGGTCCATTGATTTCGATACTGAGTGGCTCTTGCTTAGAGTGGCGGCCAATGAGATCGAGTCTTGATTTTGAATGCGCACTTTTCTCGGGTGGCTAGTGTGGTTTCCATACATTTCCGTCATGGGGTGTCTCTATCTGGAAATACGGATGGGTCAAGGGCCCAAGTAGAGGATTCCATTTTGCAAGAGGATGAAAAGGTCGGGTGGCATGCGTGGTGCATGGGAGAAGTTGTCGCGGAGTTTGTCTGGACAGGGACTCATGAGCGCGCGGAAATTCTCCTGGCATCCATTGAACCCGATGACCAGGAGTTCTTTGAAGGCGAGATAGTGAACACTGACGGGGGAGCTGAGCTGCGAATCAGAGTGGAGGCGCGGGGTCTTTCAGAGGCGCGATCGACCATG
Organism: Euryarchaeota archaeon UBA173; assembly: GCA_002498925.1. GTDB lineage: Archaea > Thermoplasmatota > Poseidoniia > Poseidoniales > Thalassarchaeaceae > MGIIb-O5. The sequence goes on from DAJH01000030.1 coordinate 23,728, forward strand.
GACGATATCCTAGCCTGTCTTTCGGCCGTTGAAGCGAGTTTGGTAGCTCTAGACGGCGAATAGCGGATGTCTTCTGTTTCGGACCATTCAAGGCAGGGATTCGACACCGCGATACGTGCCTCGCCTTCCCCACGACAGGTCTGACCTCCTATGGTCAGGTGGTTCCGCGACGCAATTACTCCTGGATTCTACGGATAGGTGGGTAAGCTCGATGGTCGCGGATGAAGGAAGCGGGGGTAGCGGATCTTCTGAGATCGGAGAGGCGATGGTTGTCTCTAAGGGATCCGGGGTGTTGTGCGGACAATTAGTTGTAGAGAGGCTGTTGACCAATCACTATCCATCTTGCTCCATTAAATGGCATGTCAAGGAGGGAGGTAATATCGAAAGGAGTTTCGCCATTCTTACCATCAGAGGAGAATTTGGAGAATTGCTAAGATCCGAGAGGATTATTCTCAACATCCTTGGAAGGCTTTCGGGAATATCCACTAATACAGCAAATTGGGTTTCTTTGGCCGGGGATATGTCTGTGGCCTGCACTAGGAAAGTAGATTGGGGGATTCTGGATAAATGGGCGGTTCACATTGGAGGGGGACTGACGCATAGGCTCAGCAGGGCTGATGCCCTTATGATAAAGGATAGCGAGGTACTAGCGGAGTCTGGAATAGGTGAGGGAGAATTAGGGGCCCTCAGAAGACTGGTCTCTGGCATAGACATGGAAAAGGACTCAGAGTTCGCCGTCGTAGAAGTTAGGACTGTTGAGCAGGCGGTCTCTACTGCGTCCATCTGGCAATCTAGACAGAGAGAACTAGGAGGGCGTGAGAGAGTGGTTATTCTATTGGATAATATGGGCCCAGAGAGGGGGAAGGAAACCTCAGATGCCCTAGAAGAGGGGGGGTTGAGATCTTGGTGTGTTCTGGAAGGCTCTGGGGGAGTCTCCAAAGATTCGCTACGAGACTGGAAAGAGAGTGGCGTTGATCTTGTGTCCTCGAGCTCGCTGAACAGGGGTGTGGCACCCCTTGACATGTCAATGAGATTTGGAGGAATAGTCGATGGTTGAAATTCCGGACGGTCATCCCCGAAAGGCGTCCCTAATGGCGCGTCAGAGGATGGTCGAAGCTGCGAGAATGGGTCTTTTGGCGGAATCAGCAATGATAGCCCATGGCCGGGGAGAGGCGTATGACTACCTGCTTGGGGAGAGGACGATTGAGTCTGCCTCTCGGGCGATATCTGAGACAGCGGCCAGGCTTCATGAGGCACAAAATCCTGTGATTTCTGTGAATGGAAACACGGTGGTTCTGGCAGGAAAGGACTTGGTTCGACTAGCTGCAATAATCGGGTGTCCGATTGAGGTTAATCTGTACTATAGGACAGATGAGCGAATCGGGGGTCTTCTCTCCCTTCTCGGTGAGCAGAGGGAAGAGGTAGCTTCTGATTTCGCCCCCAGTGGGTGGGTCGGGGACTGGAGAAATCGCGTCCTTTCAGTCCCTCTACTCGGCTCTGAACCGGATGGTTCGATATCTGGACTGGAAGGGCCTCGGTCGCTATGCTGCTCGGATGGCATAGAGCGTGCAGATGTGGTACTGGTCCCATTGGAGGACGGTGATCGCTGCGAGGCGCTTATTTCGCTTGGGAAGCAGGTGCTGGTTATCGACCTGAACCCACTTTCGAGAACAGCTAGGAACGCCACGGTGACGATTGTTGATGAGGTTTCCAGGGCTGCTTCAGAGTTGGTGAAGAGTGCTTCAGAGGCAGGAAGCCCGACGGAGTGGGATAACGAATTGTGCCTCAGGGAGGCCCTGTCTGTAATCTCTGATGCTGGTAGCCTGATCTAGGAGAACTGCTCCCTGAGTAGGTTGGCACATCTGCTTGCTATAGCGTCGCCGACCTCCGTGGTTGTGGCTTCTCCCCCCAGATCGTAAGTTACATCCCCCCCTTCGGAAAAGTGTTGTGAGACGGCCGTCTCGAGGATGTCTGCGCATGTAGTGGCAACAACGTCATCATGCCTGGAACCAAGGTGGTCGAGCATCAATTGTACCGAAGAAATAGCCGCTATGGGGTTGACCTTGTCCTTTCCTGCATACTTTGGTGATGACCCATGAACTGGTTCGAATAGCATGTGGTTATCCCCTATGTTGGCGCTTGCTGCCATCCCCATCCCCCCTTGGAGAACCGATGCCAGATCGGTAGCTATGTCTCCAAACATATTGGGAAGGACAACCACATCGAGGTCCTCTGGATCCCTGACTAACCACATTGTAAATGCATCAATGAAGGCCTCACTTGTTTCGATACTGGGGTATTCGTTGGAGATTTCTCTGAATACCTTTCGGAAGAGTCTGCATCCCCTTGAGACGTTGCTCTTGTCGACGCATGTAATCTTCTGGGCAACCCCCGTGCGTGCCTCTCTTTTCTTTGCCAGGTCGTAGGAGAATCTGATCACCCTCTCACTTCCGTTCCTGGAAATAGGCCTCGGGTCCCACTCAACCTCTCCGTCAAGGCCTGGGAACTTCTCGATAACTATCGGTTCGTCCTTCTCTCCTCCCTTTGCCGCTTGGGCCGATCTTCGGAGAAGGGAATGGTAGAGTCCCTCGGTATTTTCTCTGACCAATACCATGTCGACTAGTTCAGGTTCCCAAATGTCGGTGAACATTCCATGTACCTTGTGCTGCACCCCTTCGTACAGCTTGACGGGTCTGACGTTCGCGTAGAGATCTAATCCAGAACGAAGTCCCAAAATACACTGTCCGCCTGCATTGTCTCCGTTAGGGAGCTTTGCATCGGGCCAACCAATTGCACCCAGCAGGATGGCGTCTGAATTGTCCCTGCAGTGTTCGAAAGATCCTTCTGGCCATTCTAGGCCCGTTTCTAGATAATACTCGCCACCGCAAGGAATTTCAGTTATTTTGAATGACAGGGGGCTAAGATCTTCGAAAACATCCATGACTTTTCTGGCCTCGCGGATTACCTCCTTGCCGGTACCGTCGCCCGGTAGGACTGTCACTCTATACTCCGGCATCAGCCACTGCACCCGCTTTTCATTCATCAACTCACCCCAAGAACTTCGGAGCTCTCAGAGCATTGTTTCGAAGTAAATTGACGGTATAGTTGATAGACGGTCACCACGAGTGAAACTGATATGGAGCGGGGTATCGATGATGGTGAGGGCTCTCCACGAATTGACGTTAGAACCCTCCCCGAGTCAGTTGCAGCACTATGGGAGACGATGCTTAGGTTGGATCCCTCTTGGGATCTGGCAAAGTGGCTAGACGAACGTGCGAAGGATGAGCTTGGCTTGGTCGAGAGTCACTTAGGCAGAGAGAAGTTACGAGTGGAGCAGCGACTTCATCGCATAGAGACACTGGTAAAGAGGCTCAAGCGCCAGAGAGAGGTACAGGGGACAAAAATGTCCGACCCCCACCAGAAGAATTTGTTCGATGTCTTTGGTAGTGGTGGCGTCAACAAGGCGGACGAGATTGAGGTTGAGTTTGAGGGAGATCAGGCCGCAGTCGATTTCGGCTCCATGGATGTTGGGGACGACCCGTTGTTGGCAATCGTGTCTGAACATGTATTGGGAGTCCTTGAGGTTTCCAGATTGGCCAGCTTGGCCCCCGTACATTTTGATTCGCTGGTAAGCGAACTTGTACCTCTGGGAATTAGGGTGGATGATTTGGATGAGGCCATAGCTTGGCTTCTGCAGTCTGAGGCGATTGTCGAGGTTGACGAGGATGCATTTGCTCTAAGTTAGTGAATGTTGATTTTCGACAAAAAATACAACCATTCAATAATGGGTTGATTGTCGTTCTGACTGGTTAACATGGCGAGTGATGCGTCAGGCTGGTATGCTAGACTGGACCAGGAATGTCCTGACCGTATCGAACAGATTCGTTTGTGGCTAGACTCTTGGGAGCAGTCGACCAAATCGAATGCACCCATCGCTGCGTATCTGCCGAGGAAGTGGCCCACACTTCCTGCCGGCTTACTGTACGATCCCGGGGCGGTTCTTGACAGGCTCCTGTCGAGACATGAGGCTGTTTCTGATGGGCGTTCCCCTAGGGGTGCATTCTCCACTCCAAGGCGCCTCATTCAGGCCGTTCTGGCGGATGAAATCGGTCAAAGAAGCAAGAAGAAAACAAAGGAGGGGGCCGTGACTCTTTCCCTTTCAGCGATCCCCCCTGGGTTCCGGGATTACGCAGCGAAGTTCAATGATAACAACTCGGGCTCCAGCGAGGACGATGAAGAGGAGGCCGAGGCCTCTACTAAGTCCGGAGTTCCGCTGCCTTTTGCCGATCCTTCTTGTGGGGCGGGGCTAGTTGCATCCCAGATAATTCGCATTCATTCACAGGGATTGGAAAACGAGCATTCGTCCATAAAGTGTAGTGATACCCTGAAGCTCATCGAAGGAATGCAACTACTAGATTCGTCTGAGATAGCGGTTGAGGCGGCTAGGAGAAGGATTCTGATTACCCTTGGTAGGGCTGGCTTAGTAGATCTCGAGGGAGAGGGGGACGAAGGGACGATTGGCAGGAACGAGGCTGAGATGATTCTTGAAAGCAACATCCGGGTTGGCGACTCCCTTCTAGACGAGTGGCCATGGAATGAGTCTCCACTACTCATAGTCTCAAGGCCTCCATGGATTCGGATTAAAGACAGGTTCAGAGGACATGAAGATGGGAGTAGGCTCAGAAAGGAGCTCTCCGGGAGACTCCGGAACGCCTTGGATTCCGAAGGAGAGCTGAGATTCTCAGCACTCAAGGGGAACGTGAACCTTTACCGCCTGTTCCTAGAGAGATCTCTGCAGCTGGTTTCTGACGGAGGCAGAGTAAGGATGGTTGTACCAGATTCCCTATTGAGGGAAAAAAGTAGCATTCCACTCAGGAAGTTACTCGTTGAAGAAAACGAGTGGGGCTCTACTTGGTGCTTCCCTGATCCTCACCGTGTATTTCCGGGAATATCACAAGGGTTTGCTGTATTGGGTGTAACAGTCAATGGCTCGACGGACGTAATGATGAGTTTTGGGCCACTTGGGGCGGATAGTGTCATGCCAGACATGGGAGTCTCGAAAACCTCGCCATTCCTTGAGTTGGAAAGGGGGCCCTGGTCGTCTTGGACAGATGCAACATGGGCGGTGCCCAGGATGCCTTCAGATGAATTTGACAGGGAGAGGGTCCTGGATGCAATCGACAGGCTTTCAGATCAGCCCCGTCTGTCCGAAGATTCCAATTGGCTGTGCACAGGATCTGAGACCATTAGGGTCAGAGTTGGTGAGATCGATCAGAGCGGTTCTTCGTCGAACATTTCGAATTGGGGCGATGGTGATGAAGGTGTCCCATTCATCAGAAGTGCGCACTTCTGCTTAGAGGATGATGAGGTCGTTGTTCGGCATCCTGCTTATGATTCAGAAATACCGAGTGGAGCAATCCAAAGATCCCATTCCATGTGGAGTGGGGAAACCAAACCCAAGGGATTCCCGAGGGTAGCTTGTCAGGCTATTCTGAATTCTGCGAATGAGCGGCGTTTACGTTGGGCGGTCGTTCCTGGAGATTGTGTTCTTGGCAACTCAGTGAATTTCTTAGAAATCCCTGAGGGAGTTATCGTGGTCCTAGAAGAGGAAGAAGGTGGACTCGAAGAAGGACTTGAGTGGCTATGTGATCAATTGAACGGCGTCGATCTTGACTTGTGGTCCAGAGCATGGGGGGCCAATAGCAACGTAAACAATTACGAAATTGAGAGTCTTCCATTTCCCATGCCAAGTGGGAGACATTTGCTTTCTGAATAATGAGATGCATTACGAAATAGTAATGCGGAAATGGTTTTCCGCTATCGTGAAGCTACCAAATGTATACCGAATAGACTATTATCATGTTTCTACGTACGATAGCCGTACCATCGCGGTAGCTTTGTGATGGAGGATAGATAATGGGCATTAATCCGAAAATTGGCATCACGGGTTTGCCACGGTCTGGGAAGTCTGCTGTCCTAGACAAAGTAGTGAAGATGATTGCAGAGGAAGGTAGCGATTCGAGTGGCATTCCAGTTATCGCGGGAATGAGATCCGAGGCCATTGTGGAGAATGGCGAGAGAGTGGGATATTCGTGTGTTAACATTGTCACGGGGGAAAAGGGAGTAATGGCTCACAGGGATATTGATTCAAGAAATAGAATCCTTGGATATGGAATAGATCCATCCGAAATTGATAGAGTAGGGGTTCCTGCGATACTCGATGCGATTGGGAATTGTCAATACTTGGTAATTGATGAGGTCGGCAAGTTCACAGTAGAGAGTGAGGGTTTTGTCTCGGCGGTTAGAGAGTCATTAGACTACGACATGCCAAGCCTGCTGACTCTTCACAAAAAGAGTCGTCATCCACTGTTGCAGGACATCAGGAGGCGTGATGATGGACGTATACTGGAAGTTACGCCTGTAAACAGGGCCCTTCTGCCTTACAAAATTCTCAAGCTAATTCAGCAAGACTACTGAGTGGGCTTAGTCAACTTGATTCGTTGGTGCCCTAGTTGGGTAGCAATGGAGTCGCCGTCGAGTCGCCTCAGGAGGGTTCTCGGTGGACTCTGTGTCGCCCTTCTATTCCTCACCGCACTTTCCATTGAAGATGGCAGCCTGGTGGTTACGGATGAGGACTCCTCGAACAGTGATGATCTGGCCATGGCATTCCCAATACTGGCAGGGATCTTTGGATTGCTGTATCTTTCAATTACAAGAGCTGGTGCTGGCGAGTACGGCCGACACTTCATGGATAGGTGGATAAGTAGAGAAAGCGAAGAAGAAATGACCTCCAGGCTGAGGGTTGAGCAGGACGAGGCTAGTGTTGACGAGATGGGTACGGCGTGGGCTGAATTGGAGAAGGGGCACCTTGAGGAGAGCCTTGGCGAAGAGGAGTGAGCATCGAAACCTTGACTCGGTAGAGGCTCTCGCATTGATTTGGGTGAGACGTTGAGTGAGGTGCCTGAAGACCTGAAATATACAAAGGAACACGAGTGGATTAGAGTTGAGGGTGGTGAGGTCGTAATCGGCATTACCGACTTCGCTCAGAACGCCTTGACGGATGTTGTTTGGGTCGAGCTCCCTGAAGACGGAGCAAACGTATCGTCTATGGAGTCCTTTGCCAGTGTTGAGTCGGTAAAATCGGTTAGTGAAATATACGCTCCAGTTGGCGGAGAAGTAGTCGGTGTAAACGAAAATCTGGAGGATGCGCCTGAACTAATCAATGATGACCCCTATGGCGATGGTTGGATATGTCGGATTTCTGTATCGGACCCGTCAGAGCTCGATACTCTCCTCGACTCAGTCTCCTATTCGGAACTGATTGCGGAGTAGGGTGTCTGGCTTGAAGACTGTGAACATCTACGTTGATGGGTCTTGTGAGAATAACAGGAATGTGACTTCCTTGACCCCTGCGGGGTGGGGGTTCTGTGTTGTTATTGGAGACAGTGGAACCGGGAGGGGGCAAGGCGACTTGGTCGCAGAGAAATGTGGACGAGTTGTGACTAGTGCGGAGAAGGACGATTATCTAGGGGCCGAAGTTGGTTCGAACAACACTGCAGAGTTGAGTGCGATTGCTCATGCGCTGAGATGGGTGCTTGTCAAATCAGATATAGAAGAGGTGTTGATCAGGACTGATTCAACATATGCTGGGAATGTATCGTCTGGCGCTTGGAAGGCAAAGGCCAACTTAGATTTGGCCGGATTTGTCAAAGATCTTTGGAAGGAGGCGTCCATTGGACGAAGTCTCGAGTGGGAGCACGTCCGTGCCCATCGAGGACACAGGTGGAATGAGCGTGCAGATCACCTTGCTTTCAGGGCTATGAAAGAGGACGTCCCGGTCCCTCTGCAATTCTGGAAGCCTGGTATGCGTTGATCAGAATAACTCCAGGAGATACAGGAATCCCAAGAATGCGTGTATGACAATTAGAATGGCCATTATATCACTCATCCTCCCATGGATATCTCTGGATTTAGAGTAGGGCTTTCCTTCTTCCTTCAGGTCTCTAGTTTTCCTGCCGAGTCTCCATAGAATAGTCATCAATAGGAGAGCTAGGATCCCTGCCCACCCGTGGTAATGGCCGGGTACTACATACTCGTCTGCTGGCTTGCCCTCGATAATCGCTCTACCAATTTGTGCTATGAATGCGATCAATATGATGCCCAAAAGGTACAGCATCGCTAGATCTCCGACCTTCTGATGTGTCTGAAGCGATTCCTCTCTCTCCTCTGATCTAAGAGGCTCAGCGGTTTTCCTCCATGATCTCTGAATGAAGAAGATTCTAATGAGCAGCAAAGCAAGTATGGGGTGAACCAAAAGAACCGCAGCGCGTACTACGTCCATGCGCCTTGGTATGGATTGTCTGTCTTGAGTCCTCTCCATGACGCCTTGAATAGCAAGGCGATGTGTTGATGTACACAATCTACTCGGACTGGTTACCGAGGGAATCTAATGGAGGAGTATCTTCTAGATTGCTTGGAGATGCTCAGTAGGGCGGGCGATGATGAAGTTAGGCGAAAAAAGGAGATTGCCAAATCTCCATCATGGGAATTATTGGACGTCGAATGGAAGGCCCTAGCTATGATCGGAGCCAGTAAGGCTGCAGGAGAACAAGTAGGAATCGAGGCCGAAGCTGGAGGTGTTTCTCGGACTAGGAGAGTAGGCAGGAGAGGGGGTAGAGGCCGAGTTCGAGGAATAGAGGACAGGGTCGCCTCACCCCAGAGTGTGATTGGGAGCACCCTCCCGGCGGGTTATCGATTATCTGTTCTAATTATTCAGAAACACCGGATGAAGGGTGCTTGGGACCATAGCATTGATTCGGAGATGGATTCGATCAGGAGGGAGTGTGAGATTGGGGTCCATCCAGTATGGGAGAGAATGGCGAGGGAGTCGCCCCTACTAGCTGAGATGGGTTTGTTTCCTGTAGTTCAGCCAGAAGGCGATTCGGGGGATTTAGGCGCTTGGATAGAGGGGGCGTTGTTTGATCATGGGGACTTCTCTTCTCTTCGGGGGTGGCTAGACAAAGATGTTCCACTGGTCCTTGCTGCCTCTCAGATGAAAGCACTGAAAAGAATCCAACGAGATCTGACGGGAAAGCCTCGTCCCTCTGAGTGGGAAGGGTGGATGTCTCCGTCCCTAGAGGGAATGAAGGAGGAGGGGGCTCTCTTGGAAGGGGTTATTCTAGCTGCATGCGGCTCTGCACGTGCACTGCCTGTGCTGGACGGGGCAAAGGGAGATTGTTCTCTGGTCTCTTCTAAACACGCTGAGCTAATTAGAGCTAGAATGGGCGACTTCTCCACTTGGGACAAAACATCCACATCTACTGGTACTGATGGGTTATCGGTCGCATTGAGAGTAGAGGCTTGGAAGTCCTTCGACGATAGTACCGGTTCCTCCTCATTGAATGAAAAGATTAGTGGGGCTGAGTTGCTCAGTGGTCTTGGATTGGAAATTCCAAACTCCCTGAGATGGTCGATTTCGGATGATTTGATTGCCTCGGGGAAGAAGGAGCAGGCTATTGGATACGTTGCTGGTGCGAGTCTTTCCTCTGGAGAGAATGTTGCTTCTTGTTTGGAGTTGCTAACGCTGGATGACAATGGAGAGATCAGTCTCTCCTTGAAAAGATACATCGATGAGACCTCAGATGAAGATGGGGTCCTGATGATTCTAAGACATGATGATGTCAGCAGTTCAATACGACTACACGCGGCGAATAAGCTAACTTCCCGGGATTCCATCAGACATACGGATGACGTGCTTTCTGCATTCACCAGAACTGCTGAAATTAGAGGTCTGGCAAATTCTCTGATTGGAGACAAATCCCTGCCTAGGGCTTATCCCTTCAGAATGATGATGGTTTGGCACATGGTAGGTGCTGAAGAAGCAACAGGAATTATGAGAGCTCTTGAAGAAGCACGGAGAATCTCACTATATTCAATTGATGAGGCGGAAGAAGATGAGGTGCTTAGTGAGGTTAGCATAGGACTAATTTCACTACTGGACGGGATTAGTGGCAATCTTGAGCCTGTAAACAAAAAGCTTGACCACAAGGGCGAGAGGGCACTGAACGAGATACGAAATGCGCTTTCCCCCGAGGGAGACGATGTTGTGCGAGAAAAAAGCGTAGAGGCGCTCAAAAACTCCGTTGAGAACACCGACTTGGAGACTATTGAGAGGGGTCTTTTCAGTGCCTTGATTAACGCATTGATACTGAATAGGGCGGCTCTCGATCTTCAGAGTGGCGAGGATTCAAGGAGGGAGTCGGCGATATCCTCCCTGGAAGAGTTGGTTTCAGTAGAACGTGTTTCCATGAAAACAATCAGGTTTGCTTCTGATTTGGTTTTCGAGCACAGGATTGGGATTGAAGGCCTAGATTCTTGGTACAATGAGAAAAATAGGAGTGCTATGGAACACCATGTAGTACGAGCTTCACTACTGGAAAGCAGGGGGGAGTTTGCTAGTTCTGCTTGGTCGCATAGAGAGGCGGCAATGAGGACGATGGAAGGGGATCTGGAGAAATCCGCGACTTTCCTGAGGCGTTCGCTCATCTCATTCGCCCACGGGGGCTGCTGGAAGGACGCAGTTTCATTGATGGACGAATATCCGACGATCTCCGCCTCTGTAACAAAGAGGTTCAAGCTGTACCTGAGAGTTTGCTTGGATCAGATAGAGGGCAGGAGCCCTGAAGCAACGTCCAGGATTATTGAGTATGTTTCTAATGACGTAGAAAATGGAGAAGAAGGATCGGATTCGAGAATGGAGTCTTTGGAGTCGTTATTGATGTATCCAGATGAGCGTCGACTCCCGGCCGAACTATTCAGGGGCAGAGTGAAGGCCGCCAAGAGGAAGTTGAGCCATTCCACGCAGTCTACAATGAGTCAATTGGATATTGATTTTGAATCACAAATGAGAGAGGGAGATAGTGTAGATAAGAGAGACAGGGTCTTGAAGCTAGTTACAATCATCGAGCAGATATCAGAGGAGAGCTCTATCAGGGGCCTACGCCTGTTTGAAAGGGCGATTGGTTCCGGAAAGTTCGACGAGGCAGAGAACAAGCGTCTCAGAAATTCCCAGAGGATCCTCTATACGAGAAAAAGGGATATTATCTCCATACGGGAAAGAAAGAATCTCAAGTCACTCTCTCTAAGGCCTCTGGTCTTTATCGACACAAATATCTTGATTGACGCACTAAAGGACGATCTCCTGAGAGAAATTTCTGGAGACAGCCTTGGTACCTTGGATTGGACTGTGGACAGGGCGTTTCACTGGATGATAAGAAGGAGAGGGGATGCGGATGAGGTATTGTTATCCATCCCTAAGGCCGCCAAGAGAGAGTTCCTGAATAGAACGAAGAATCCAGATTCTGTACTAGGACTGTTTGACAACACGTATATCGATAGGCGGGTTTGGTCTGAGAGGGTTTCAGAATCACTACTCAAAGAGAGGGTGGAAGGAGTCCTATCGGATTTCCAAAACTGGGAAAGCGACGTTGACAATATGCAGATGTCGGAAGTAGATTTGGAGGATTTCCTAGTCGGACATGAAGACATTTTCAGAATTGTCGATCAGCATAAGAGGGAGCGGCATGACGAGGTGGCCACAAGAACTGAAATTGATGGGGCTGAAATATACCCTGAAATGGGGGACTGCGAAATTATGAGAGAGGCGGCGGTAGTAGCCAATGGAACCCATGCGGGAATAGGCAGTATTGTAGTGGCTACGAGGGACTCCGATTTCAAGTTGGTATCTAGGGCGTTGGAAGAACGTTTTGGATTCGGAGTGGTGGGGGACGCGCAGCAACTTAGGCTGCTTAGCTAATCTTCGTTTAGATTGCTATTAGACTCCAGAGATTCCCCCAATCTCCTCATTATCGTAGTTGCAGATTCAACGCTATCCACTGTCTCGACGCTCTTCCCAGCAGACCAGAGATCCTTAGAGGAGTTTTTCTTTCCTCTGGCAAGGGCCCTCATCCTCCAGAAAGAGATTCCTGTGATCAATACCCTGGTCCTGTGCTTGAATCTGCTATTGAGGAGTTTTCTGATCAGCCAGTTGTTGTGCTGCTTCGTTCCGCTCGTGCTGATCACTGCAATGGGCACTCCTGTGAGTTTAGTAGTCCATGTGATGTCTTCTTCCTTAGCTTCCACGATGGCGTCCTTGTAGTCCTGGGGGGTAGTGCACTCGTCGGTCGCGATGAACCTGGTTCCCATCTGGACTCCCGCGTACCCCATCTCCAAAGCTTCATTCAACTCTATTTCACTCCCAATTCCACCTGCACAGATCAATGGGACGCCGAGATCTGAAAGATCCTCATACATCTCTTGCATCGACATTTCTCCTAGATGCCCTCCTGCTCTATCATTGACGCAAATCAGTCCATCAACGCCACAATCAATCCCCTTCTTTGCGTGAAACCTATTCGTAACGTCGTGGTAGACGACTCCCCCTTTGGCGTGAACCCTCTCGCAAACCCAGTCTGGCTTTCCCAGGGATGTTACGAAGAACCTGATTCCTTCGTCCAAGGCTATATCGATCCACTCGGACATTCTCTGTAGATACTTGTCACTACCCTTCTCGATCAGGGCATTGAAGCCTATTGGCTTGGAAGTGAGTGTTCTAATATGGCGTATTGCAGACCTCAGTCCTTCTTTGGTGTCTGGCTTGTCGTATCCATGAACCATAGTTGCGGAAACAGGTTGCACAATGGCAATGCCCCCTCCTTCCGAAGCGGCTGCAACGAGTTCTGGATTAGAGCAGGGGTACATTGCGCCACAGATTATTGGATATTCAATACCAGTATCCTGGGTTAATCTGGTGCTGATCATCTATTCACGTCCTACCCATCACGAGGAAGTTCCACTTGAAGACCCATTCTGATACTACTTCTCCGGAGGGGTCCCTTCCTATAGAAACGAAGTCCCTCTCGACCGCTTCGCCTGTCTCCATGCTCTCTTCAATTGCCTGGCGCGCAGCGGCCACGTCGTTGCAAGTGAATGTGATTCTGCCCTTGGCTCTCTTGGTGAACTTGGCTTCCGTTCCAACCACGAACATCCTGAGCTTCTCTGGCATGGACCTAGACATGGCGAAGGGAGCGGCTCCAGTCGCTAATTCAGCACCCATTCCCTGGACCGCCCAATACATCGTCTTGAAGGGGTTCTGGGTCCTCCAACCACCCGGGAGAGAAGTCACGCATGATTCATGGTCCAGAATATCCATTCTGAGCCCCGCAAACCAAGCAGTTGGCATGGACATAGCTGTGAATGTTCTAAACTTCATCCGGCTCTTCAATCCCCTGAATTCAGAGTTGAGTTTGGTGTCATCTATTGGCACCAAAATTCCCCCTAGTCAATACTCATCAGTGAGTCGACTATCTCACAGTATCTTTCCATGGCATCTGACTCACTGGTGCCAGAGATTGAGTTCCATGCCTTCCATTTCGCCCTTTCTTTCAGGCCTCCCTTGGGTCTACCCTCACAGTCGCCCTCTGTGGCCTGCTTGAAGAGGGCATAGAGATCCAGGAGTTGCTGGTTTGTGGGCCTTTCTGGGAGATTCCATACCTTCTTCGATGCACGCTTGAACTTTAGCCTAAGTGTCTGGCTTGCCTTGCCGGTCATCACATCATCTCCACGGGGTATTCCATGAGGTTCTTGTGGCCAGACTGTATCCTGGCTGCTAGTCCAACTGTTTCTGGGAATATTCTCTTGAAGAAGTACCTAGCACTGGCGATTTTTGCATCGTAGAATGGTTCTCCTTTCTTCTCAAGACTGATTTTAGCCATCCTGGCCCACATATAGGCAAGTAGTACGTTTCCGAAGTACCGGCAGTAGTCGGTTGCCCCTGCGGCTAGGAAGTGAGGGTTGGCTTGCCCTTCAGCTATCATCAACAAAGTGAGTTGCTGAAGCCCCCTTACGCCCTGATGGAGTGGCTTGTTGAACTCCGCCATCTCTGGAGTTTTCTTGTTCTCCTCGATGAACTCGGTTAATGGCCACATGAGGTATCTTAGGTTCTTGCCCATGTTCTGGGTGATTTTTCTTCCTGCTAGGTCGAGCGCCTGAATCCCGTTCGTGCCCTCCCAAATCTTGGAAATTCTAACATCCCTGTAAAACTGCTCGACTCCGTATTCGGAACAATACCCGGCCCCGCCCATTACTTGCATACAGGTGCTGGCTGACTCACATCCCAGATCCGTGAAATGGGCTTTGACGATGGGTGTGAACATGGCGACCAGTGCTTCGGCCATCTCTGCCTCCTCCTTATCCTCGCTATTCATCTGGTCCAGGAGGATGCCGGTCCAAGCCGCTAGTGCCCTACAGCCTTCGGTGTTCACCTTCGCCTCTAACAGCATCCTTCTGACATCAGGGTGGACGAGGATATTGTCGGCACTCTCGTTAGGCTCCTGCGGACCCTTCAGATCCCGTCCCTGGCGTCTGTCCTTGGCCCATGCCAGTGAATTCTGGTATGCGATCTCGGCGAGACCGATTCCCATCATCCCAGTTGCGAGTCGCTCTCTGTTCATCATCTCGAACATCAATGGCATGCCGTTGTGTAAATCTCCGACCCTCCATCCTACGCTATCATCGAAATTCATTACGCACGTTGGAGATGCGTGGATTCCCATCTTCTCCTCGCTACCAGAGCAGGTTACACCATTGTGATTAGAGCTGATCTCGTGGGACAGTCCCTCAAATCCTCCTGATTCCCACTCAGATGGGAGGTACTTGGGAACGAGGAACAGGGAAATCCCCTTTGTCCCCTCTGGGGCCCCGGGAGTCTTCGCGAGAACGAGGTGGACGATGTTCTCAGACATGTCGTGCTCCCCGTACGTAATGAAAATCTTGGTTCCCGTGACCCTGTATGAGCCGTCATCCTGGGGGACTGCCTTGGTTGAGATGATGCCGAGATCTGTACCAGCGTGTGGTTCCGTGAGACACATGGTGCCCGCCCACTTTCCAGAGGCGAGTTTTGAGGCGAAGTAGTCAATGAGTTCTCTTTCTCCGTGCTCCACAAGAACGTCGTAGACGCCCAATGTTAGGGCTGGAAGGACGCTCATTGCCATATTTGTCGAGGTTCCGATCTCCGCCCATGTGACGGTTTGGAAGAATAATGGCACCCCCATTCCACCATGCTCTGTCTTGCATGCCGTGGAAAGCCAGCCGCCCTCTATACTCTCGTTGTAAGCAGATTTGAACTCCTCGGGCATGAAAATATTGCCGTCGTCGAACTTCAGACCCACCCTATCTCCTAATTGGTTGATTGGGAGCCAGACCTCCTTCGCATGCTCTGCCCATCCCTCTGTAAGCATTGAAAGGAAGTCTGAGTCGAAGTCGTATCCTAGATTCTGAACGATGGGTAATGCGTCGAACATCTCGTTGAACAGGAACTCGTAGTCCCTTATTGGTGCATTGTACTCTACCATTCTCTCGCCTCAATTCCTCAATGGCTTGCCGGTCTCAAGCATGTGTTGCATTCTGTCTAGGGTGTCGGGATGTCTCCCAAGCCTCGCAATTGCCGATTTTTCCATGGCTAGGATGTCGTCTTCCTCCAAACTCTCAGTCATGTCCGTATCGCCTCCTGAGAGTATCTCCGCTAGAGCGGTGGCGACAACCACATCATGAGGGGTTGCCATTCCTGAGAGGGCTAGGTCGTTCAGGGCGAGTTGCAGGCCGGCCATGCCAGTGGGCCCCGGGAGTGAGTAGTTTCTCGGCTCAGGGGGTTCGTAATCCTCAGAGAGTTCCATTACCCGTGCCTTGGCGTCTGCTAGAAGTCTGTCCCTGTTCATTGTGATTCGATCTTCGGGGCCGATGAATCCCATTGATCGGGCCTGTTCTGCAGACTTTGCTACTTGTGCCGTTCCGATGTACTCGAATGCCTTCATCACAGGGCCCATCGGGCCTTTGCTAGCCAGACCGAAGTCATTGAGTCTGCCCAGAAGCTCCTTGCACCCTCCCCATGCGGGGATTATCCCAACACCGACCTCAACCAGACCGACATATGACTCAGAGTGGGCTTGGACTGCATCGCAGTGCATCAGAACCTCGGCACCGCCTCCCAGACACATGCCAGCGGAAGCAGCGACGATGGGGACTTCGGAGTACTTGACCGTCTGATACGTGTCCTGCCCTAGTCCGATGAAGTCCTCTAGGTCCTTCCAAGCAGCCAGGTTCGCAGCGAACAGCGCTAGTCCGAGGTTTGCTCCCGCGCAGAAATTTGAGGCGTCGTTTCCGATGACTATCCCCTTCATTCCCTCTGATTCGGCCATATCGACTGCATTGAGTAGCATCTCCATATTCATGGGGTCCATGGCATTCATCTTGGTATGGTACTCAACCAAGAGGACATCGTCACCCATATCCCAAATACTGGCGGATCCGTTTCTCTTCAGAGGTTTTCCTCTCCTCTTGAGGTCTGCCACGTTCAGAGTCTCTTCGGGTCTGTCTACGACGACCATTTCTCCACTTGGGGAGAGTCGTGTGATTTCTCCGTCCTCTATCCCGTAGAATGAGCCCTTCTCAGCGGCTAGAGAGAGGAAGCTTGGAACCTCCCTTCCTGTGGCCTTCAGTCTCTCGACCATTGAGGAGGCTCCGATTGAGTCCATCATCTCGAATGGCCCTCTCTTCCAGTTGTAACCGACCTTCATCGCACCGTCGATTGAGTAGATGTCATCACTGACATCTGGAACTATGTGCGCTGCGTACGATAGGGAGTCGAGGAGGACGTCCGTTACGAGTCTGGCGCCGTCGTCATCGCAGTCCATCAGAGGTGCTAGACCTCTCTTGCCCATCTTAGCCGAGGGGAACGCGGCCCTGCGGTTGGCTGTCTTGTACTCACCGTTGGAGAGGTCCCTAGCCTCCTTGACCTTCTTTCCGCCCTCGCGGTTTAGCCGGTAGAAACCGCCCTTGCCCTTTCTCCCAGTGTAACCATCCTCTATCATCGACATTACGATCTCCTCCCCGGTTCCGGCTATCTCGTGGAATGGGTCTCCATCGGGGAGATGCGATAGCAGGCTCTCAGTGACATGGGGAATCAGGTCAATCCCGACCAGGTCCATTAGGGCGAAGACTGCGGTCTTGGGGAGTCCGATTGGCCTTCCAAGCATAGCATCGGCCTGCTCTATGGATAGCCCGTGGTCCAAGGTGGCCTTGAAGGCCCTCTGGATGAAGTAGACGCCGAGCCTGTTGCCGATGAATCCGGGTCTGTCATTGCACATGGTGACCCTCTTGCCCAGGTTCAAATCTGCGAATGTGCAGAATCTCTCTACGACTGCCTCGTCGACCTCGGGAGCTGTCACTACCTCCAGGAGAGGCAGGTATCTAGGCGGGTTGAAGAAGTGAGTGATGAGGAACCTGGAGGCGATATCGCCCGGTAGCTCGGAGACCAGTTCGGAGCGAGGCAGCGTGGAAGTGTTGGAGGAGAGTATTGTGTTGGGGCCGATATGCTTGGAGATATTTGAGTAGAGGGACCTCTTTATGTCGAGGTTCTCGATGATTACCTCGACTACCCAATCGAAGTCCTTCAGTCGCTCTAGATCGTCCTCTATGTTACCAGCGGTGATTCTCTTGGCATTGCGCTTGTGCATGAGCATCTCCGGGTTTGACTTGTGCATCTTCTGGATCGCCCCCCTAGCAAGCGCGCTCCTATCCTCGGAGTCTTTTGGGACGATGTCGAGTAGGAGGACCTCGCATCCGGCATTGGCACAGTGAGCAGCAATACCCGCGCCCATCACACCGCTACCGATGACGGCGACCCTCTCTATCGAACTGGACATCGTAACACCTACATTCTTTCTAGAACAGTGGCGATTCCCTGTCCTCCGCCTACGCACATTGTTGCTAGGGCATGCTTAGCCCCGTTCTTGCTCATCAGCTGGGCGGCCTTGCCAGTGATTCTTGCTCCACTGGCACCCAATGGGTGACCTAGTGCTATTGCACCCCCTTCGATATTGACTTTGGAGGTGTCTAGTCCCAGCTCCTCTATCACTGCGAGGGACTGTGCCGCGAATGCCTCGTTGAGCTCGATGACGTCAATATCGTCGATTGTCAGGCCAGCTCTGTCGAGAGCCTTTCTAGTGGCCTCGACTGGTCCTATTCCCATTATCTCAGGAGCGCAACCGGAGACCGAGGTGCTCAGAATTTTGGCGAGTGGCTTCAGGCCGTGCTCAGCCGCGAATTCCTCCGAGCAGACTAGGACGAATGCCGCGCCATCCGTGAGTGGTGATGCTGTTCCGGCTGTGACAGTGCCGCTTGCATCGAAGGCCAGACGGAGCCCAGCTAGGCCCTCAGCGTCAGTGTCGGGCCTGATGCACCCGTCTGTATCGACTGTTCCTCCAGTAGTTTCGATGGGTACGATCTCACCAGACAAGTTGCCTGACTCTCTGGCAGAGGATGCTCGTGACTGGCTCTCCACTGCGAAGGCCTCCTGGGCTTCCCTGTCGATGCCGTACTTCTTTGCGAGATTCTCGGCAGTGATGCCCATGGAGGTGAATGCCTCGGGGTAGCCAGAGCTGAGCTTCGGGTTGGGCATGGGGTTGAAACCAGTCATCGGGATCCTTGTCATCGACTCCACCCCTCCTGCGATGAAGGCATCACCTGCCCCCATGGATACCCTCCCTGCGGCGTCGTGGATGGCTTGCATGGATGACCCGCAGAACCGGTTTATTGTGACTCCAGGAACTGTCTCTGGGAGATCCGTGAGGAACGTTATCATCCTAGCGACATTGAAGCCCTGCTCGGCTTCCGGGAAGGCCGTCCCAACTATCAGGTCCTCAATCAGACTAGGGTCCACCCCTGTCTCCTTGATCAGTCCGTTAACCACGGCTGCTGCTATGTCATCGGGTCTTGTTCTGGCTAGATCCCCCCTCTTCGCAGGGGTGAATGGGGACCTTGCGTATCCGGCTATCACTGCGGGCATGCTCTTCCATGCTCTGGTGCAATAATTAAACCATCAGGTAATTTTTACTACACCGAGTTTATTGTATGGAAGCGTGCCCTACAGTCCTTTCCGATTTGATAAACCCCCAGACATCAGTCCTGCTGTATGACTACAACTTACTCGCCTAACTACCTTAACTACATACTCAAAGCGGAGATTATGGGATTCCTAGAGGACTATGAGGTGGAGATCGCTGAGAGCTATGACGAGGCGCAGAGCATCTTCATCGATGCGCTGAGGCCCCTCTGGGAGGCCCAGATGAGGGTCAATGAGGAAGTGGAGGAAAACTACAGCGCAAACGTAGGTACCAGTGCTGTTGTGGCAGCCTCCGATCTCGTGACCAGCGTGATGTCGCTGCTGGTGCCCGTATTCATGAGGCCGCAGAGGTTCCTTGACGGGCTACCTGAGGAGGCACTGGATCAGATGCCTAACCAGCACGTGAACTACAACCTGTCACAGCTCACCAACATCCCGATGCCACTCTTGATGCCGACTCAATTCGGTGATGACGGGTCGGTCACTAGTGTCTTTGACATGGTTGTTGAGGGCGAGGATGGTGGGCCGAAGACCACGGAGTGGGCCGTTCCTGCCATCCTCTCTCTTGCGGAGAGGGGAGTGGAGCTGCCAGAGCAGTTGTGCCTTCTCGTGACCCCGGATGGCTTGATTTGAGTGTTGCGCGTATTTTGATTATCTATATCCAAGGCCGATCGCGTCCAGCTTCTCTGGGAGGTAAGTGTCGGTTACGAAGTCGAGGCCGTACTTGGCCAGGGACTGCTGCTCCGCCTTCTTGCCCATCTCCTGCATGAGCTTGATCTGATCCTGCCAGTATCCCGAGGAGAACCTGGGGTCGCTGAGCTCCGCCTCCAGGGCACCGGTATCCTGCTTGGTCAAGTCATCGCTCGGAAGGTCGTAGGCCAGGATGTCATCGGCGGTGATTCCGAGGTAGGTCGCCTCCTTCGTAGCCAGATACTCCGATATGTGGGCAGTCTTGATCGCACCGTAGGCTATGCTCGCGAATATCCTGAACGACCATGGGTCGCAGTCGGCGAACACCACTATCGGTTTCTTCCACTCGTCGCTAATCCTCCTCATGATTCTCCTGGTCGACCTCGCTGGCTGACCCTTCAAGTGGACCAAGGCGCATCTGGCCTCTTCATCGAAGCCGTTCTCGATCAGTCGGTCGAACATTCCACCGGTCTCTATCGCCATGACGAAGTCTATGTCCTCGTCGACGAGCCTCAGCTTCTCGCTCTCGACGTTGTAGGGAACCCCATACCCGGAGTCGCCGACGTCGTCCCTGCAGTTTATCCTCATCCAGTCTCCTCGTCTGTTGCGCTCCTCGACGGTGATGTTGCCGATTATCCTTGCACCATCCTCCTCCGGCCTCAGCTTGAAGTCCTCCCTGAGGCACTTGGTTACTATCTCGAGGTCCTCGGCCAGGTTGTTGCTCTCGTTCTGGGTGCCGAACTTGCCGTGTCCCCATGCCTCGGAGATGTAGTACATCTCCCTGAGGGTAGACGATTTGCCATTGTCTATCATCTCCTCGATGAACTCTGTTATGTGCAGGGTCCGGAGAAGTTGCCTTGCTGATCCCAGGCTGGTTGCGTCCCTAACGGTCTTCTTCTTTCCGTACTTGAACACCCCTAGCCTGTTGTCGAACGAGATGTTGCTCTTTGACCTGACTGGCAGGGTCATTCTGGGAGGGTCCCCCCTCTGCATCTTGTTGTGCATCTCCGCCGCTACGTCATGAAGGGCCTCTACCACTTGCTCCTTGCTCCTCCTGGGTGCTGCGTCGCTCATTGGTCATCACCCTCCATGCCGAATCTCCATTCCCCGGTCGATGGGGGCGCTTCCTCTAGCAGAACCTCTGCCTGCTCCACATGGTCGGAGGGGGCTGGGGGTTGTTCCGCTCTTATCGCTAGGGTCTCTATCATGGCATCGTTCTCCTTCTTGCGAACCTCTTCCATGGCGGCCTCGAGGGCTTCCGTCTTGCGCTGTTCTTCGAGGAGGTTCTCGTCCATCTTGGTGGCCCCGATTATCTCTCCATTCCCTCTGAAGAATATATCTGTCTCATTCCATTCTCCCTTGCTTAGCCCTGAGATTCCGAATTCTAGCACTGTGGATGTCCCTGGGTCGAGGGTGTCAAGCCTCCATGCCCAGAGTCCTTTCGTCTCCTTCCTCCCCCCTGTGGGGTTGTGAGACATGGCAGTGTCTGGGCCCTCTGGCCACTTTGCCAGTATGGTGTAGGCACGTGCCCTCGCCGTGTAGTTGTGTACGGTGATGGAGCACATGGAGAGCTTGTCCTCCTTGTTCCATGACAGTTCCTCCTCGAGGAAGACCGCGTTCATGATCTGGGTGATTACAGGTGCCAGGTCCGGCTCCTCCCTGTCTAGGAGCTCTGAGGACTTCCTGGATATCTCGGGGAGTATGATATTAACGAGTTCGAACTTCTCTTTCGCCTTCTTTCGCTGGGAGCTCTTCTTGAGGTGGTTCTTGAGACCCCTGCCTACTTCGAGCATCGCCTTGCGTATCTCGTCGAAGACCGTCTCGTCGAATGAGACTGCCTCTTTGGCCTCGCTAGTGAACTGCACGTTGGTCGATGCGAGGTGTATGAGTACCGCAGCCGGTCCCTTCGGTATGCCAGTCCCTCCGGGCTGATCCAGGCCGTACCTCTTCCAGTCTACCGACTCCAGAGCCTTCGTCAGCAGGCATCCTCCCTGTTGGTACATGAGGGGGACCCTGTTGGCGAACCTCAGTATCTCTATCGGGCCGTCTGCTGCGATATCCCCGCCGAAGACGAGGCCTACCTCGATCTGGAAGGGGTTGCCTTGGCTAACTGAAGGACTTCTGGTTACGGTAGAAGCGAAGCGCGAGTCTATCGCCTTGGATAGCCCCTTCTTGATCAGTAGGTCCTCTATCGGGGACAGGCAGTCCATCGGGGGTTTGAGGAGCTTCACGGTCTGGAAGGCCGAGACTACCGCCTGTGCCTCCTCTGCCTTGATCCTCTTCGGGGTCCTGGTTTCCTCGATCTCCGCTACTTCGAGAATCTGCTTCGCGGCCCTCCTCGTGACGCCAGAGAAATTGTTGTTGAGGAATGACGTCATCCTTCTGTCCTGTGCCTCCCTCATCATCCTCTGTAGCGTACCGAGATGGATTCCGTGCGGGTGGGGCTTGATCTCCTCGACCACTCTTGGGAGCTTGTCCGTGGTCCTTAGCCACTGCCCCTCCTCCACGATTTCGCCTTCCTTGTCCCTGACCACTAGGGTGATCGAGGCGTGGGGGTTGACGATCGACGTCATCCTGAGGTATTGGTAGACGGATTTCTTTCCTCTCTGATACTTGGCCTTCATCAGGGTCCTAATTCTCAGACCGTGGGATACCTCCTCTCCGGTCTTATCATCCACCCATACGTCTCTTTTCTCTCCGGACTTGATCGCCTTGTTCTTTTTGGTATCGATCCCTAAATCGACGTACACTGCCGATGAGTCGCTCTTTATCTTGGATACCACGCGTGTCTTGGATCCAGTTGTCAACTGGCTGTACATCACCACGCCAGTGATTCCTATCCCCTGCTGCCCCCTTGTCTGTCGGATGGCATGGAACCTAGAGCCGAGGAGGAATTTGCCAAACACGTTCTCAATCGCGTCTCTGGGAATTCCGGGGCCGTTGTCCTGGGCTGTCATTTGTAGCTCGTCGCTCTTGGTTCGTTGTAGTTCAACTCTGATGTCTGGGAGTATTCTTGCCTCTTCACATGCATCTAATGAATTGTCTACAGACTCCTTTACAGCCGTTATAACAGCCCTTTGGAGGGTGTCGAATCCAAGGAAGTGTTTGTTCTTCTCGAAGAACTCGCTAACCGATATCTGCTTTTGTTTGCTTGAAATTTCTTCTGCTTCACCCATGCGAATCACCCCATCAGGTCCTCCCGATACCCTGATGGTACGGGGCCTGCTTATGGTTGCCCAATCGCGTTCGCTGATACCTATTGAATACCGCTGGTATCAGGATGGTGTAGGCGTTGAATTCTCACTCTGCGAATACATCCGGACTCCATGCGGTTATCTTTCCAGTGAATGCGCTAGTCATGACTGTCAGGGGGCTGGCTAGGTAGAGCCGGCCGGGCCCTGACCTGCCCTGGAAATTCCTGTTGATTGCAGAAACCGTGACTTGTTCCGAATTGTCGGATATTCCCGGCCCTGCGCCTATGCAGGCACCACAACCAGGATCGATTAGCTTGACTCCGGCTTCCTCGAAGAGTTCGGTCCACCCCATTCTGGCTGAGAGCTCCTTGACGCTCTTCGAGCCGAACTGTATGTAGCACTCAACGTCATCATGCACCTTCATTCCGGCCCCGAGTGCCGCTTCTGTTACCTTCGCGTAGTAGGCGAAATCATCGTCCTTACCTGCAGTGCAGGACCCTGCGTATGCGATATCGATTGTTATGTCTCCGAGTTCGTCGATGTAGGCGCCGTTAGTTGGGTCCGATGGTATGCCCCTGTCAGGATCTCCGGGGTGAGCAACCATGGGGCGTATTTCGTCCAAATTTATTGTGTGGACTCCTCCGTGGTATGTCGCTCCTTCGTCTGGACTTACGAAGGCAGCCCTGATGGCCTCCTCAGTCAAATCTGTCCTCCTCTCCAATAGCCACTCCACGGTCAGGTCGTCGGCCTCGCAGATTCCTGTCTTCGCACTGCATTCCGTGGCCATGTTGCAGAGGGTGGCCCTCTCGTCCATCGACAGGGAGGAAAGGCCGGGACCCCCGAACTCCATGGATCGATCCAGGGTATCTGAATTCTTGGCATACTTATCCAGTATGTGGAGAATCACGTCCTTGGCCGTGCAACCAGGGTCTAGATTCCCTGTTAGCTCGAACCTTATGCTCTCGGGGACCTTTACGAAAGAAAACTGATTGTGAACGAGGTTGGCGTACTCGCTAGAGCCGACACCATAGGTCAGTGCGTTTGAGGCGCCCCCCATGCATGTGTGGCTGTCTGTGGCCTGTATGAAGTCGCCAACATCAATGAATTCCTCCCGGGCTACCTGATGACATATTCCAGGGCTGACTCCATCCTCGGCTGAGTAGTCCCTTACGCCCGTGTGCCTCTGGAATACCCTCTGCATTTCCCTCAGGGTCTCTATCTTCGGAACAAAGGGGCCGTATCGGGGAACGTCGGTCGCGTATAGGAGATGGTCTTCGAATACCGCGAATTTGGATGGGTTTGAGATATTGTAGTCATCACCATACTCATCCGAGAGGAATGCGTGTACTTGCGCGGTGGTGTATTCATGGGAGTATCCGCCGTCTACCGTAGCTAGTACGGCGTCCCCGGGTGCGACGCTAGATCCATTTGGCCCGCCCCCGATTAGCTTGCTTGAGATTATTTTCTCGGCCATTGTCATAGGACGGCCCGCGGGGCTGACTCTAGGTAGCGTTACTCTTCCCTCCTTCAACTCCCTGGCAAAGGACAGGAGTCCCCCGTTCTCCAGTATCAGCCTAGTTACGGGGTCGTACCTGCCAGTGAATTCCTCGAGAGGGATGCTCTCTCCGTCCTGCAATCGTTCCAATACCGAATGGTCGCCCATTAGCTGTCCGAGATTGATATTATTCCTCTCGTGTATGGGGGCAAAGGAGGCCGCAATCACTATTCTGATTCCTGACCATCTCTCACACTGGGCGGCAGTTTCGCGACTGCTTCCTGTTCCCTTTCGATGTCCGCTTACTATGACTTCGAAGCCGGCCCCAGTAAGAGCGCCCTCGTCGACGACTCTCCTTCCCTCGTGCATGAGTCCTGCGTAAGCATTCTCTGCAATGGCCGCTGGATCGTGATCGAAGCATACCCAAGCTGGGGTCATAACGTCGGTGTTTATGTCGTCAAGCAGATCTTCCACAGAGAGGTCTTCCATCCTCAGATCGAGGCCTTCGTAGAGTTGCTTTCTCACTAAATCCAGATCCTTGGTAAGGAATAGTACCCGTTTGCCGGGAGTCAGTGTTATCTCCTGCGGTGGCCAAGTATCGACTCCCAACACACTCCCTCCTTGAACTGTCCAAGAGTCAATTCTATTTCACGGTTCTCAACGATTTGAGAATTATCCACTTTAGACTGGTGCTACGATTGAGTTGAGTTGATTATATTGTTAACTTTAAATAAGATGCGCTTTCGGAAGTTTATACCTTTCCCATGAAAGGAGGCGTAGATATGGCGGATTATCTAGTAGAGGACACAGTGAAATGCAACGAATGCGGAAGCAGGAATCTCCTGCGAGACGAGACCCGAGGAGAGGTCTGCTGCGAGGACTGCGGAGTGGTCCTCGAAGACAAGGTGATAGATCAGGGAGCCGAGTGGAGGGTTTTCAGCCCAGAGCAAGGTGATCAGAGAGCCCGTACAGGGGCCCCGATGACCGTGATGCTTCACGACAAGGGTCTTTCCACAGACATTGACTGGCAAAACAAGGACTACTCAGGGAAGTCCATCTCGAGCAGGTACAGAAGTCAATTCTACCGAATGAGGAAGTGGCAGAAGAGATCGAGGGTCAGCAACGCTACCGAGAGAAATCTGGCTATGGCATTAGCGGAGCTAGACAGAATGGCGAGCAGGTTGGACCTGCCCAAGTCAATCAGAGAGGCCGCGGCTGTGAATTACAAGAAGGCGGTAGAAGCACGACTGATTAGGGGTCGTTCCATCGAAGGCGTCGCTGCAGCGAGCCTTTACGCCGCATGCAGGCAATGCAAGAATCCACGAACACTCGACGAGATAGGCGAGGCTAGCAGGACTGGAAGGAAAGAGATCGGTAGGACCTACCGATTCATGGTGAGGGAGCTCAAGATGAAGATACCTCCAACCAAGCCAGAGGACTACATCCCTAGGTTCTGCTCCGGGCTTGATCTGGATGCTGAGGTACAGGCCAAGGCATACGAGCTGATACAGGCCGCTCAGGAGAAGGAGCTGACTAGCGGTCGGGGCCCGACTGGAATCGCAGCCTCAATCATCTACATCGCCAGCGTACTTTGCGGCAAGAGAAGGACACAGCGAGAGGTGGCCGAGGTAGCGGGAGTTACCGAGGTAACAATCAGGAACCGGTACAAGGAGCTTATCCAGAACCTGAACATCGAACTAGAAATATGAGTCGATTACATGTCTCGTAGGGAGGCCTCTGCTCTCGTTTGGGAGCGTGGAGAGGAGCTGCTGAAGGAATACGTCGAGCGTTCATTCTCTATTGCCCCCCTCCCTAATCCTCCTCTTGAGCTCCCTGACTTCCCAGCTATCCAGCCAACCGAGTCAGATTCCCTAGTTCAACAGGCTTCCGGGCTATATGCTGTAGATCGGGCCGGGTTCAACCAACGGCTGTCTTCGATAGTCGAGGAGGAGGAGCCGGATTTCGTGAAGAGGAACATAGATCCGGATTCGACAAGGGAGAAGTGGATGTCCGAGAACGTCGATGGGCTTTCCGAGAGAGTGCTGTCGAAGATGGCCTGGGACTGGATGTGCTCTGCCTTGGACGAGGATTCCCCGGATACTGACAGGTGGTATCTGGCAGTATCCCTGTTAATCGGTTCCTCTCTGAGTGGCTCAGACATAGCCAGGAGGGGCGGTTTTCATCTGCTGACCTCGATAGCGATGGCAAAGCCTCCCGGCTCCTGGTCATCGGAAATAACAGGGGCCCACCAGATGGCATGGAGCCCCGATGGCGCGGCGCGGCATGATGGTGCCCCGCATCCCTCTGGCGTACTGGCGGCATCGGCCATCCTAGACACCATGGCAATGGGAGAGTCGTCCCAAACCAAGATCCTGCCACATTGGCTGGAGGGGCTCACTGTCAATCGTCGATTGTGTGGGCTTCTGGACGTCCCGAACAGGTTGATGAGCAGCCTAGAGAGGGGTTCTGGTAAGCACACGGGGGTTCTTGTGAGGGGGGCCATCCAGTTAATGACGGGGTGGCCTGGTGAATCCAGGGACATTCTACTTGCGGCTTCCCAGCACTCCGATCGGGATGCTCGAAGGGAGCTTTCTTCGTCGTTGCAGAGGATTTCCTCAGAGGACGGAGGCTTCGCCATACAATTGATGGATGTACTTCTGGAAGATAGTGACTCTGACGTGAGGACTCTAGCCACCACATACCTGTCTTCTTTGGTCAGAACCGATATGCCTCTGTTCGTAGAGAAGGCATCCATCGTACTTGGCAGAGGGGATCAGCGAATGACACAGCGAATCGTGGACTCCGCCATGAGAGAGTACCTATCAATGGATTCGGATGACAAGTCTGGATTGCTGCCGATGGCATGGATGTCATCGAATGAAGGTTCCAAATCCAGGTTGGCTGGCCTGATGATACAGCAGGCGGGGGTATCCAAAGAAGGATTCAGAAATGCCTCTGAGAGAATCAGAGAGCTTAGCAGCGAAGCATATGACGATCTCGAGGATAGAATCTTGAGGAGAGGTCCGTCAATCTCTGAACTTCTGGAGTGATTTAGAGG
>DAJH01000030.1:51492-53159 GCA_002498925.1 Euryarchaeota archaeon UBA173
GTCCCGTTCCTGACCATCTGGCTGCTTCCGCAGTCGTCGCAGATGTCTCCTGTGAAGCCTGCCTCCCTGGCAAGCCTGTAGGTCCTAGCCTCGGCGGTCTCCTCTGGCTGTATCGCATCCAGCGTGAGCTGCACCTCCCTGGTCTCGCCCTTCGTCCTCATGACCCCCTCGCTGGTGATCTCTGGCTTGGCTATGGTGTACGGGTCCAAATCCTCGGCTGCCACGTGAGCCAGGTCGTCCCTGCCTGCGTACTCGATAGCTAGCTCTCTGAATATCCAGTCGACCAAGCTGGATGCCATCTTGACTCGTCCGCTACCGCCCTCTACCATGCCGCTGGGCTCGAACTTCTGGAAGGTGAACACCTTCACGAATGCCTCCAGCGGGACTCCGTGCTGGAGGGCTATCGACACGGCAATTGCGAACTGGTTCAGCATGGCCCTCCACGCGGCGCCCTCCTTGGAGGTGACCAGTATTATCTCCCCGAGCTTCCCATCTGGGTACTCCCCTGTGATCAGCCTGACGCTGTGGCCGCCTATCCTGGCCTTGACGTTGTCACCCTTCTTCTTGTCAGGCAGTGGTCGGCGTGTGGCGATGTAGTCCACGAAAGACTCGGCAACCGGCCTGGCTACCTCTTGGGGTACTGGCATTGTCTCGACTACCTGCTTGACCATCGTCGACACGGCCTCGTCGACCTCTTCCTCTTCCTCTTCGAGGGAGGAGGTGTCTACCAGCTGGTTCATCAGTGGCTGGGACAGCTTCGAGCAGTCGCGATAGACTGCGCATGCCTTGTTCATCGTCTCGTGGCTGAGGTCGTATGCGGCTCTGATGTCCCCCACTGTTGAGTCTGAGGGCATGTTGATCGTCTTCGATATCGCACCTGAGATGAATGGCTGAGCGGCGGCCATCATCAGTACGTGGGCCTTCCAGTCGATGGCCCTGACGCCGTACTTGCCGCAGGGCGTGGCGCAGTCGAATACTTCCAGGTGGTCGTCCTTCAGGCCGGGGGCTCCCTCGATGGTTCCCCTGCCGAACACGTGGTCATTGGCCTCGTCTACCTCCTGGGGGGTGAAGCCTAGGTGGCTTAGGACGTCGAAGAAGGGGTCCGCGCACTGGTCCTCGCTCATCCCCAGCGCATCCATGCAGAACTCCTCTCCGAGGATCGATGGTGCGAAAGCGCCTCTGATCCCGAATACGTCCGGCATGCTCGTGTCGACCTTCGAGATGACGTCGCTCGTGAAACCCGACTGTTGGAGTCTGTCTGATGTGATGTGAGGGCATCCGGTTAGCTTCATTGAGCCCATGATGTGTTCCATTATACCAGCTATCTTTGGCTTGGAGTACCCTAGTCTCTTGAGCGCGGCGGGCACACCATTGTTGATTATCCTCAGAGACCCCCCTCCTGCCAGTGTCTTGTACTGGATTAGAGAGAACTGGGGCTCTACTCCCGTTGTGTCTGCTCCCATGACGAGCCCGATGGTCCCCGTTGGGGCTATCACCGTTGTTTGCGCATTCCTGAAACCGTGCTGCTCCCCGTCTCTGAGAGCCTTGTCCCAAGCCTCCCTGGCTGCTTCTAGGAGGTCCTTCGGGCACTTCTTCGAGTTGATTCCCATTGGGGCAACGGAGAGTCCCTCGTATTCATCGGCGGGTGCGTCATAGGCGGCTCTCCG